>NZ_JAAPBF010000002.1 GCF_022695985.1 Streptomyces sp. NP-1717
CGACCACGTGGCGCTGAGCCACCCCTGGCACCATTTCGACGAGGCCGTGCTGTTCTACCGCACCGTCCTGGGGCTGCGCCCGCACGACAGCGTCGAGGTGGCCGACCCGTACGGGCTGCTGCGAAGCCGCGCCATGTCGAACGCCGCCGGGACGGTACGCATGGCGCTCAACATCGCCCATCTCGGGGGCAAGGACCTGCCACGACAGCACGTGGCGCTGGCGACCGACGACATCGTGGCCGTCGCCGAGAACCTGCGCGCACTGCCGGACGTGCTGCTGCCGATCCCGGACAACTACTACGACGACCTGGAAGCCCGGTACGACCTGGGGGCGCAGCGCCACCGGCAGCTGCGCGCGCTGGGGCTGCTGTACGACGCGGACCACGGCGGGGAGTTCCTCCACCTCTACACCACCACGGTCGGGCAGGTCTTCTTCGAGATCGTCCAGCGGACCGGCGGCTACCGCGGCTTCGGCCTGCCGAACGCGGCGGTACGGCTGGCCGCCCAGCACGTCCCCACGCCGGCACGGTTCTGAAGATCTCCAGGTCCACCAGGTCCGGGGTACCGGCAGCGTTACCCCGGGCCCGTACGCCTACGATGGAGTCTCAACGCGTCGACCGGTGGAGTCCCATGACCTCGAATCCCGCACCCCGAGTCGGCCGCGAACGTCAGCGGGACGCCGACCGGACGAAGGCGGAGATCCTTGAGATCGCCACGCGGGAATTCGCGAGGCACGGTTACACCGGCGCCCGGGTCGACGAGATCGCCGCCCTCACACGCACCACCAAGCGCATGATCTATTACTACTTCGGCGGCAAGGAGCAGCTGTACACCGCTGTGCTGGAGAACGCGTACGCCGAGGTAAGGGCCGCGGAGCGCGCCCTCGACGTCGATCATCTCCGCCCCGTCGAGGCGATCCGCACCCTGGCGGAATTGACCTTCGACCACCATGACGCGCACCCCGACTTCATCCGGCTGGTGAGTATCGAGAACATCCACCAGGCCGAGCACATCCGAAAGTCTCCGGTGCTTGCGAGCCTCGGCACCCCGGCGCTCGACCTGATTACCCGGATCCTGGAGGCCGGCCGGGAGAGCGGCGACTTCACCGCCTCGGCCGACGCCATCGACGTGCACATGGCGATCAGCTCGTTCTGCTTCTTCAGGATCTCCAACCAGCACACGTTCCATGCCCTGTTCGGCCGCGACCTGACCGCCGCCAAGCACCGCACCCGGCACCGCCGCATGCTCGGCGACATGATCGTGGCCTACCTCACCGGCCCATGACGTGACGCGACCCGGGCTCTGTCGCGCGGTACCGGGTGGAACAGGCCCTGGATGCTGCGGAACGACCCGCCACTCGGCTGTGCGTGCTGTGCGGTGCAGGAACTGGAGCCCATGTTGCGCGGGTTCGACCACACCGGCGCGAACTGATCTTCACCCGTTCGAGTGAGGGAGCTCCGGCACTGCCCGTCTAGGAGGTGGGCTGCTCCAGCACCGTCTGTCGCTACGTCGAGCTACGCGACGACGGGGCCCTGGCCGTCGGCCCTTTCCCGCCGCGCCGATTCGGCAATCCAGCCTTCGTCCCAGCGGAACGCCTCGCCCCTGGCAGTTTCAATGCCAGGGTGTGACTGAGTGCGCTAGTTGGCGGATGAGCGCTCTACTTGGCGGGTCCGGCGTCCTCCCCGTCGGGACCGGAGGTGGCCTGTCCCAGACCCCGGCGGATCGCGATCTCCACGGGTGAGTACGCGCCGTCGGCCCGCTCCAGTTCGTACGGCGCGGCCGGCATCAGCGGCGGCTGGGCCATGAAGCGTGGCCGCGCCCCGTGGTGCGGCTGCGCTGCGTGCACCAGGAACGGATGACATAGGAAGACGTCACCCGGGGACCCGGTGGCAAGGGCGAGCGGCCGGTGGGCGGATGCCGCTTCGAGGTCCGGCGCGATGGCCAGGCCGCTCGCGCCCTCCTCCCCGTACGGCTCCAACACCTTCGGCACGTCAAGGTGGGAGCCGACCCGGATCCGGGTCGGGGCGTCCTCTTCCCCCACCTCGCTGAACAGAAACAGCATCAGCAGGGCCCGGCCGCGTGAGCGGAGATTGGTGAAGGGCCAGGTCTCGCCCTCCACGGCATAGCTGCCCTCGATGTGCCAGCCCGCGTCTTCGGGCTCCTCCTCGTGCGGAAAGCGCAGCGGGAAGGTGCCGAGCGAGTAGCTCGGCTCCCACCGCCCGGCGCCGACCAGCAGGTCGTACGCCCAGTGCAGGGCCGGGGAGTTGGGTGCGGCGGCGAACGGTCCCTGTGCCATCCCACCGACCCAGTGCACGGGCTGCGTCCACGTCTCCGGGTCGTCCGGGTCGCAGCCCGTCTCCCGCCACAGCAGCCGCGCGCAGCTCGCGGCCACGCGGGGCGCGACAGCGCCCTCCAGCTTGACGAAGCCGTCGCGGAGGAAGCGGGATCCCAAGGTCATGTCGTCCATGCCTCCATCGTGCGGCGCCGCCCGTCCCGGTCACCCGACACTTGCCGCACCGCCTTTCTCGGGTGCGGCGTTCAGGGCCGCACCTGATTGAATTGATGGTCGGGATCTTGGAGGCGAGCGTGCTGGAACGGCTCAATCAGGCCATGGAGCACATCGAGCGGCAGCTCGACAGGTCCGTCGACGTAGGCGAGCTGGCGCGGTTCGCGGCCACCTCGGAGTACCACCTGCGGCGGATGTTCTCGGCGCTCGCAGGGATGCCGCTGTCGGAGTACATCAGGCGCCGTCGGCTGACCGTCGCGGGCGCGGAGGTGCTGGCCGATGAGCGGACGCTGCTGGAGATCGCCGTGCGGTACGGATACGGCTCGGGAGAGGCCTTCGCGCGGGCGTTCCGCGCGGTGCACGGCGTGGGGCCCGGCGAGGCGCGGCGCACCGGCGCGGCGCTCAGTTCCCAGCCCCGGATGACCTTCCGCCTCATCGTTGAGGGGAGCAGCAGCATGCGCTACCGCGTTGTGCACAAGCCGGAGTTCAACGTCGTCGGGGCGAAGGCCCGGGTACCGCTCGTGCACTCGGGGCCGAACCAGGCGATCATCGATTTCGTCCGCGGGATCGGCGACCAGGCAAGGAAACTGCTGGAGGAGCTGTCCGACCAGGAGCCGCACGGCATTCTCGCGGTCTGCGACGACCTCGATCCCAGCCGGGCGGAGGGCACCGGCCTCGACTACTTCCACGGGGTCGTCACCTCGGCGTTCGCGCCGGAAGGCATGTCCACGCTGCCCGTACCGGCCGGGACATGGGCGGTCTTCACCACCTCGGGGCCGGCGCCGGAGGCGGTCCAGGCGCTGTGGCGGGATGTGTTCACCGAGTGGTTCCCATCGAACCCGTACCGGAGCCGGTCCGGGCCGGAGATCCTTCGCACGCGAATGTCGGCGGACGGCAGCGAGGCCGATGCCGAGCTGTGGCTGCCGGTGGAACGGGAGGCCTATTGATTCTGAAATCCCTTCCTGCCCTTGTTCGCCGGGGCCGGCGTGCTGGTACCGGCGCAGACGGGCGGTCACCCGGCGTGCCGGGTCGCGGTAGTTGGCCGGCACCGTCGGGGAACGATTCTTGGCACCAGCGGCGTCGCCTCCTGGCACCGACATCCATCACCCGGCGCGATCACCTCAGCTCCGGACGCTGAGTCTGCGGCCCCAGAATCAGGAGCCCGACCACACCTGAACATTCAAGGGTGGTCACTGGGAAGCGTGGGGGATCCCCATTTCTGCGCTTCAGGCCCTTCCGTGCAGCTGAACTCGTCGCCTGCCGAGCGGTCGTAGCGGCGAAGGACCAACAACCGGCCGGAGTTGGCTTTCTGGATCTGCCGGTAGCGGTCGGCGACGGCCAGGTAGTCGCCACTGCGCGCCGTTGCCGAACCCCACAGCCGGCCGCTGTCAGCGTCGTGGACGCGGTAATGGATCGGCTCCCGGTCCCGGACAGGACTCGCGTCGGCCAGGAGACGGTCGTTCCAGGTGTCGGGCATCGACTCCCCGTGAGTACGATCCGCGTGTTCGATCGGCGGACTCGAGCAGGTCGAACGGCCGGTGGGCCAGGAGAGCGGCGATGCCGCCCGGGCGGTGCAGGAGACTTTGGTTGGCGACGGCTGTACCACCAGCAGACGAAGAACCTGCTGGTGTCGTACTCGCCGAAGAAGCTGGGGTTCTTCTAGACCCGCAAGGCCACTGTGCTGGGTACGTTCATGCGAACGCCGAAACGCGGCCCGTCGATGAGGAACAAGCTCAGGGGTCTCGGCTCAACCGGTGGGCCTCGACACCGGCGGGCTGTCGTCCTCGGCCGTGGGGAAGGCCAGCCTGCGGTCGATGTCGGCGGTGACGCGGCCCTCGACCATGGTCGCGACGACGCGGTGGCGGAACGTCATGCCGTGGAACGGGGTGTTGTCCGACGCGCTGACCGACTCAGCACGGTCCACCTGCCAGTCGGCCCGGGGGTCCACCAAGGTGAACGTCGCGGGCTCCCCCGCGCGCAGCGGACGGCCCGCCACGTCGGCGAGCCCCGCGATACGGGCGGGACGTGTCGACATCACCATGGCCACGAGACCCCAGTCCGGTTCGCCCCCGGCGCCCAGCGCCTCAGCGACCACGGGGAGCGCGGTCTCCAGGCCCAGCATGCCGAAAGGCGCCTCGCACCAGTGGTTGTCCTTGCTCGACGCGGTGTGCGGGGCGTGGTCGGTGGCGGCGGCGTCGATGGTTCCGTCGCGCAGAGCCGCGCGCAGAGCCGCCACATCCTCGGCGCCGCGCAAGGGCGGATTCACCTTGTGCAGAGGGTCGGTGTCGCGCGTCATGAGATCGGTGAGCAGCAGGTGGTGGGGGGTCACTTCGGCTGTTACCGGCCAGCCGCGCGACTTGGCCCACCTGACGATTTCGACGGTCCCCGCCGTGGAGACGTGACAGATGTGCAGGCGTCCGCCGGTGGCGCCGGCGAGTACCACGTCACGGGCGACGATCGTCTCCTCCCCCGTCGCCGGCCAGGGCGGCAGACCGGTGGCCCGCGCCGCCGCGCCCGCGTTGACCTGGCCTCGCTCCACGAGACGCGGGCACTGCGCGTGTTGGGCGACAAGGGTTCCGGTGCGGCGGGCCGCCTCCAGCGCCCGCAGCAGGAGCCTGGGGTCGTCGACGCATACGCCGTCGTCGGAGAACATCAGGGCGCCGGCGTCCGCCATGGCGTCGAGGGGTGCGAGGTCGCGGCCGGCGAGCCCGCTGGTGACGGCCCCCACCGGGTGCACCCGGCAGGACGCGGTTCGTGCCGCCCGCTCGATGATGTGCCGTACCCGCTCGGGGGTGTCGGTCACCGGCGCGCAGTTGGCCATGGCGAGCACGTCGGAGTATCCGCCGTGCGCCGCCGCCCTCGTGCCGCTCGCGATGGTCTCCGAGGCGGTGTCTCCGGGCTCGCGCAGGTGGGTATGGAGGTCCACCAAGGCCGGCAGCATGATCAGACCGTCACAGTCGGCTGTCGTCGCGTCCGCGGCACCCGTGCCGTCCCCCTTCCCGGGGGCCGTCACGGCGGCGATCCGGCTGCCCCGTACGGTCACGTCCCGGGGTGCGCCGCCGAGAGGCCGGACGCCCCGCAGGATCATCGTCCCCGCGGAGCCGTTCACCGGTCCACGTCCAGGTGCGTGTCCTGGTACGTGAGGCGGAAGACCGGTCCGTCCGTGCAGATCAGCGGTGACTCCTCGGGACCGCTTCTGGTCCCGGTCGCGCAGCCGTGGCAGTACCCGAGGCCGCAGGCCATGTGGGCTTCCAGCGATACCTGGACGTCCGCCGCCCAGCGTCGGCCGAGTTCCTCGCAGAGCCGGGCCAGCCGCTCCGAACCGCACGTCATGATCTGCTGTGGTGGGGCCTGGTCGAGGTCTGCGGTCAGCGTGTCCCGGAGCCGGGTCACGTCGCTGCTGCCGGTGTCGTCGGTGACCTCGTGCAGTCGTGTGACACCGGCCGCCCGGTAGACGTCTCCGCCCACCACTCGGTCCGCGCTTCTGCCGCTGGCCACGGCGACGATCTCGACGTCGGTCCCGGCGTATTCCTGGGCGACCGTGGTCAGCGAACAGGTGCCGATGCCGCGCCCGACCAGCAGGACGCGCCGCGTTCGCCGGGCGATCCGGAATCCCCGGCCCAGCGGTCCCACGACCAGCATGCGTTCGTCCGGCCGGAACGAGGCCAGCCGACGGGTGCCGTCACCGACCACTCCGAGGAGGATGTCGATGGTGCCGGCCGCCGGGTTCCGGCCGTACACCGCCATCGGGCGGGGCAGTACGGGGTCACTGTCCCCGTCCCTTGCGGCCGTCAGCATCACGAACTGCCCTGCCTGGCAGGTCCGGGCGATGCTCGGTGCTTCCAGGCGCAGGAAGTGGTAGCCGCGGCCGTGCGGGGTGGAGGCGAGGACCCGGGCACGGTGCCAGGTCGGGGCGGGGAGGCCGTTACCGGAACCGCGCAGCGGTGTCACGCGGTCCCGGACCGGTATGCCGGCCTCTGTGTCGAGGGTGTTCATGCTGCTGGGGCCTCCTGTGCGGACAGCCGGGCATCGAGCCGCAGAAGACCCGATGCCAGGATGTCGGTGCCGACGGCGAGTTCGGCCGAACGGGTCAGCTCCTCGGGACTGTGGCTCACCCCTCCGTTGTGACTGGGGACGAAGATCATGCCGGTGGGCACCACATGGTTGATCATCTGTGCGTCGTGGCTGGCCCCGCTGGGCATGACCCGGTGCGCGATCCCGGCCTCCGCCGTGGCCTCGGCGACGGTGTCGCGCAGCCATCTGGGGAGGATGACGGGGGAGGCGTCGGCCAGCAGCCGGGACTCGCAGCCGATCCCGCGCCGGGAACAGATGTTCTGCGCGCTGTCGACGATCTCGGCCGCGGTCAGCCGCTGCCGGTCGTTGTCGACGTCCCGGACGTCGACATACACCTCGGCGCTCCCGGCGATCGTGGTGAGGGAGCCCGGCGAGGCGTGCATGCGTCCGACGGTGGCACGGGTGCCGTGATGGCGGCTGTCGTTGGCGAGGGTCTCGATCATGAGGATGATCTCCGCCGCCGCGGCCATCGCGTCGGCCCTCATCCGCATCGGGGTTCCCCCGGTGTGCGAGGCCCGTCCGGTGAGATCGAGGCGCAGCCGGGTGCTGCCCGAGATCAGGTCGACGAGTCCGACGGGAACGGACTCGGACTCCAGCAGGGAGCCCTGTTCGATGTGCAGTTCCAGGAAGGCGGCCCAGTCCTCGCCGCGCCAGCGGGCCGCCTCGGTGTCGTCCGGGTCGAGGCCCACGGCCGTCATGGCCTGTGCCAGCGATACGCCTTCGGCGTCCTGTGTGGTCCTCAGGTCGGCGGGGCCGGTCAGTCCCGCGGCGATCCGGCTGCCCGTGCACGCCTGTCCGAAGCGGGCTCCCTCCTCGGCGGCGAAGGCCACGAAGCGGACCGGCCGGGTGAGCCGGATCCCGCCGGATACGAACAGGCGTGCCACCTCCATCGCCGCGACCACACCGGCTATGCCGTCGTACGCGCCGGCTCCCGGCACGCTGTCGAGATGGGAGCCGGTTCCCAGGCCCGGCAGTCCGGTGGTCGTGCCGGGCAGTTCGGCGACGGTGTTGCCGGCCGTGTCCGTACGTACGTCCAGGCCGAGCGCGCGCATGTACGCCGCGTACACGCCATGGGCCTGCCGCTCCAGCGGGGTGTAGGCGAGGCGGGTGACGCCGGGGCCCCGGCCGGGCTCCGATATTCCGGCGAAGGTGTCCAGGTGCGTTCGGAGCCGGTCGGCGTCGGCGCGACGGGGAGCGGCGAGGGTCGGCGCGGTCATCAGAGTCCGGCCGACGAGGCTTCCGCCTCGGAGAGCAGCGACACCACGGGGACGGAACCCGCGGCATCGAGGGTCGGCGTGTGCAGGACAGCGGCCACCGCGGTCACTTCGGCGCCGCCGCCCCGTAGCAGGCCGAGCATCGTCTGCAGTCGGCGCGGCTCCCAGGCGGTCGCCAGCAGGACGACCCGGTCGCCGGGGGTGATCGCCGGGGTGACGGAGGTGATTCCGGACTCGTCGGTGACCCGTAGGACGGTCGCGCCCGTCGCCAGGGCCACGACGTGGGCGAGCACGGCTTCGTCGCTGCTCTCCCACACGGAGATGCGGTCCGGCGCCAGGTCCCGCACGGCGTCGGCGACGGCCCGGCCGACGAGGTCGGCCGCGGCCGGGGAAACCTGCGTGTTCAGGGTGGTGCCGTAGGCGTCCGTGGCCGCGCCGAGTTCACGGACGCCGGAGAGGATCGCGGAGGTGCTTTCGGTCATCGGGGATCCACCTCTTTCTTGTCGGTCGCGGGCCCGAGCGGGGCCCGCGTCGGGGTGGCGGAGAAGAGCGCGTGGAACCGTACTCCGTACTGCTCAAGGAGCGTGTCCGCCACGCTGCTGTCGCCGCTGTCGAGCACGCTGAGGACGCGGGAGATCCGCATCCCTGCCTTCGTGGCGGTGAGTACCGGTGGTGCCGCGTCCCGCGCCGAGCCCACCAACGGCACGACGACGACGGCGTGTTCGCCCGCGTGGGCCTCGCCGGTCAGCCGGGCGTCGTCCCGGGTACCGGTCACCGTCGCGAACGGCAGCCCCGTGTGCAGGGCCAGGGCGGTGGTGACGGCGATACCGTCGGGGGCGGCGCACACCAGCCGGTCGGTCCCGGGTGGGAGCGCTTCGGAAAGCAGCGCCGCGGTACGGCGCAGGATGGAGGGCCGGCTCTGGACGGCTTCGGCGTCGAACCGGCCGTCGCCGCCGGGGGCCACCGCGAGTATGTCGGCGTACAGTTCGGCGCTTCGTTGCTCGGCGCTCTGGAAGGCGCTCGGGGCGTCAGGTGCCGTACGCAGGACCTGGGCGAGGTTCATGAGGGCTCCGGGGTGGGCGATCTGTGGACCGGACGGTCCGAGGACGGCACGGTCCACAGGTGGTCCGCGGCTGAGGGTCAGGTCCGCACCGTGCCGCGTATGTCCGCGACACGGGCGATGCCGAGTTCGCCGCACAGGGCGTCGAGGTCCCGCAGGACCTGGGTCATCGCGTACGGGCGGGTGAACGTCGCGGTGCCCATCTGTACGGCCGTGGCTCCGGCCAGGACGAACTCCAGGACGTCCCGCGCGGTGCTGATGCCGCCGCATCCGATCACGGGTATCCGGACGGCCGCGGCGGCCTGCCACACCAGGCGCAGCACCATGGGCCGGACCGCGGGGCCGGAGAGTCCTCCCACCCCGTTGCCCAGGACCGCGCTCCGCCCGTCCAGGTCGATGGCCATGCCGGGGAAGGTGTTGGCGACGGTCACCGCGGTCGCGCCGGCCTGCTCGGCGGCCCGCGCGATGTCACCGATCGATGTCACGTTCGGGGTCAGTTTGACGAGGACGGGCAGCGACGTGCGTGCCACGACACCCGAGACGACGCGCTCCACGGTCGCCGCGTCCGTTCCGATGGCCAGCCCGCCGTGCTCAAGGTTCGGGCAGGAGACGTTCACCTCCAGTGCCTCGCAGGGGGCGTCGGCGAGATCCTCGGTGATCCGCAGGTACTCCTCCACGGCAAGACCCCCGACGCTCACCACGACGGGCACCCCGAACGACCGGTAGCGCGGCAGCACCGTGCGGATGAACTCCGCCGAGCCCGGGCTGGGGATTCCCACACTGTTCAGCATCCCCTGCGCGCTCTCGGTGAGCCGGTGCGAGGGGTTGCCGGAACGCCGTTGCGAGAAGAGGGTCTTGGTGACCACCGCGCCCAGTTCGCGCACCGGCAGGAGACCGGCGAGTTCGGGACCGAAGCAGCCCGACGCGGGCATGACGGGGTTGGCCAGCCCCAGCGGGCCCAGCGAGACCGCGAGATCGGTCCGGAACGCCGCGTGGTCCGCGAAATGCCGGTCGCGGTCGTCGAGCACCGCGGGACTGTGGGTCTGGACCTCCGTCATGGGGCCTGCCTTCCGCGTCGGGGGGATCGGGGGAGAAATGGGGCGGAAATGTGGGTGTCAGCCGCCGAATCGCTCGGTGAGCTTGCGCTCGGCCCAGCCGATGAGGGCGTACATGACCCAGGCCATGAGACAGAGCAGCCCGAGGCAGATGATCACGAGCTTGATGTCGTCGTTGTCCTGTGCCTGCTTCTCCAGGTAGCCGAGCCCCGACTGCGCTCCGATGAACTCACCGATGACCGCCGCCGTCACCGCCTGGAGAACTCCCAGGCGCAGACCTACGGCGATGGCCGGCAGGCTGTACGGCAGATCGATCTTGACGGCTCTGGCGACCGGTCCGATGCGCAGCAGGCGGGCCAGGTCGTCGACCCCTTTGGGAACGGACCGTAGCCGCGTCACCATGTTGATCATGACGGGGTAGAACGACACCAGTGCCACGAGCGCGATCTTGGAGCCGACACCGAGCCCCAGCCAGAGCACGATCAACGGGGCGATCGAGATCTTCGGGGTCACCTGCGCCACGATGACGAGCGGCATCAGCAGTCGTTCGACCAGCGGCACGCGGGTGAAGAGGATCGCCAGGACGACCCCTGCCAACGCCCCGATGAGTACACCTTGCAGGACCTCGGCCAGCGTCTGCTGGATGTGCACCGTGAGCACGTCGTCCCCGGCCAGCCGCCAGGCGTGCTCGGCCACGGCGGCCGGGCTCGGCAGCTTGTAGGCCGGTATCCCGAAAGCCACTGTGACCAGCCACCAGAGCCCGACACCGGCCAGCAGGGACAGCGTGCCGACCACCACCGGCCGGACGGCGTCGGCCGTCCGGCCGGGGCGGGCGGAGCCGCCGGGGCGGGCGGGCGCCTCAGCCGAGGTCATCCGGCTTCACCACCAGGTCACCGGCGTCGAAGGACGTGTCGAGGAGCTTGAACTCCTTCTGGGAGTCGATGGCCTGCTGCCAGCGCGCGAGGTCCGGAGAGCCCAGGCCGTTCTTCTTGGTGTTGTCCGACTGCCACAGGCTCTTGGCGAAGAGGTCCTCGATGATCGTGGTGATCTCGTTCTCCTGGCCCTTGAAGGAGGAGGCGTACTTCTTCACCGACATGTCGACCGCCGCGCGCGGGTTCTCGACGGTGTACTCGATGCCGCTGTTCAGCGCCTTGTCGAACGCCTTGACGGTGTCCGGGTCGTTCTTCACCTTGTCCTCGCCGGCGATGACCACGTTGCCGAAGGAGGGCAGGTACTTGTCGCTCAGTATCTGGTTCACGTCGACCCCGGCGGACTGGAGCGCGTAGTAGCGCAGGCGCGAGAAGACGATCGCGTCGACCTGCCCGTTCTTCAGCGCGTCCACGATGACGCCGGTGCCCAGGGTGCGGACCTTGACGTCGGAGAGCTTCAGTCCGGCGCTCTCCAGCATCGCTTGGAGCTGGATGTAGTTCGGGCTGCCGAGGTCGGTGACGGCGACGGTCTTGCCCTTCAGGTCGGCGGGGGACTTGATGTTCGCCGAGGGCTGCGACAGCAGCGCGCCGATGCCCTGCTGGTACGTGGTGTGCACGACCTTGGTCTTGATGCCCTTGCCGTACGCGGTGACGACCGAGTCGCCGTTCGGGAAGCCGAAGTCGACGTTCCCCGACGCCACGTTCTTCACGATGTCGGAGCCCTGGGCGTAGGTGAATTCGACGTCCAGGCCCGCGTCGGCGAAGTACCCCTGCTCCTTGGCCGCGTACAGCGGGGCGTAGTACGGCACGGCGGCGCCGTCGATCTGGATGGTGACCTTCTTGGTGCCGTCGGACGACGTCTTCGCCGACTCGGAGGAGCCGGGGCTACAGGCGGCGAGGAGGGCGGCGACGGCCACGGCGGCGGGGATGCCGACGAGCTTCAAAGGCCTTCTGTTCATGATCTTTCCTTAGGGCGAAGTGGGAATGAGAATCAGCGGCGTCCGCGCAGGAGCCTGCGCTCGGCCAGGGAGACGAGGCCGAAACCGAGGAGCCCGACCGCTACCGTGATGAGGACCGCGGCGATCAACAGGGGTGTGTCACTGGATGTGTTGCCGAGCACCATGAGGTATCCCAGGCCGCGTTCGGAGGCGAGATACTCCGCCAGGAACGCGCCGGTCATGGCGTCGATAACGGCGATCTTGGCGCCGGCCAGCAGCGCGGGCACGGCCGCCGGCAGCTGGATCATCCGCAGGTACTGCCATCGGGACAGATGCAGCAGCCGGCCCAGTGTGCCGATGTCGGCGGGAACGTCCTTCAGCCCGAGCATCGTGGCCATGGCCATCGGGAAGAAGACCAGCAGCAGGATGAGCGCGTACTGCGAGGTCAGGCTGAGACCGAACCACAGCACCAGCAGCGGCGCGACGGCGATCTTGGGAGCCGCCTGGAGCAGCACCATGTAGGGGGCGAGGATCTCCCGGACGGTGCGGGAGGCCCACAGGACCCAGCCCAGGGCGATACCGATCAGCGACCCGCCGACGAACCCCAGCACGATGTTGCGCAAGGTGTAGGTGAGGTTGGGCCAGAGGGTGCCGTCCTGTACCAGCTTCACCCCCGCGTCCAGCACGTCACCGGGGGCGGGCAGCAGATAGGACGGTACGTCGGCCAGCGTGACGTACGCGCTCCAGGCAACCAGCACGGCTGCCACATAGGCGAGCGGCGTCAGTACGCGTACGACTACCGTGCGGACGGTGCCGCTGTCACCGGGGCCGGACGCGGCGGAACCCTTCACATCCCGGTCGGTGCCCCGGCGGCGGGTGAGGGTCTCCATGCTCACACCAGCTCCTGACGGAGCATGCCGGCGAACTTCGCGAATTCGGGCAACTGCCTGGTCTCGGGGTTGCGTTCACGGCTCAGGGGAACGGTGTGGAGGGCCTTGATACGGCCCGGCCGTGCCGACATCACGGCCACGCGGTCGGCGAGGTAGGTGGCCTCCTCGACGCTGTGGGTGACCAGGACGATGGTCTTGTGGGTCGTTTCCCAGATGCGCAACAGGTCGTCGTGGAGCCGGTCCCTGGTGATCGCGTCCAGAGCCCCGAAGGGCTCGTCCATGAGCAGGATCCGGGGGTTGTAGGCCAACGCCCTTGCGATGGCGGTGCGCTGGCGCATACCGCCGGACAGTTCCTTCGGGAACGAGTCGGCGAAGTCGGTGAGTCCGACCAGGTCGAGCAGGGTCGCCACCTGTTCGCGCCCCTGCTCCGAGGTGTCGCGCTGCGCCTCCAGACCCAGGGAGACATTGCGCCGCACCGTGCGCCAGGGAAGCAGCGCCGGCTCCTGGAAGACGAAGCCGATGTCCTTTCCCGGGCGCGGCGGGACGCTCCAGCTCAGGTCACCTTCGAAGTCCGTGTCCAGGCCGGCCATCATCCTCAGCAGCGTCGACTTGCCACACCCCGAGGGGCCGATGAGCGCGACGATCTCGCCCTCGCCCACGTCCAGGTCGACGTCCTCCAGAGCCACCACCTTCGAGCGCTTGGCGGCGGTGTAGGTCTTGTGGACGCCTCGCACCGACAGGAGGGGGTTCATGCGGACCCCGCCCCCGGAGTCGCGCGGCCCGAGACGCCCGGGACGCGGTGACACCTGTCATCGGCGTATGTGGAGTGGTGCGGCATGAAGATCTCCTCAATAGTCACGGCGACTTGGTGTCCGTACGGAGCCCGGCGGGATCGTTCCGGGCACCGGCACACCACCGCCTCGCAGCTTCCGTATCTGGAAATGGCGTTTCCACTGCGCTGGTCAGAGGTTGGGCTGTTTTTCGGCCACAGTCAAGACCTAGATCTGGCCCGCAATTCGGTGTATACCGTGATGCGGGTTCGATTTTTCGCGGGATGGGGGCCTGTGCGACCACAACCCCGATGCCGAAAAGTTACGTCCCCGTCATCCATTCTTTCCACTAGCGGAAATAGCGAACTCATATGGAGGTTCTCGACGATGGCGAGAAGCGCCCAGGATCCATGGCACAGGGGGGCACCGCCCCATCTCCCGGCCGCCGCTGCGGCCGAACCTCTCCCACCGGTCTGTCTGCTGCCGGGAGACCCCGCCCGGGTCGACCTGGCCGCCGAGGTTCTCGACGACTTCCATGTCCTCGGCCAGAACCGGGAGTTCAGGATCGGTACCGGCCGTGCGCCCGGCGGCCGGCGGATCGCGGTCTGCTCGACCGGCATCGGCGGCCCCTCCACCGAGATCGCCGTCGTCGAACTCGCCCGGCTCGGAGTGAAGACCGTGCTGCGCACCGGCGGCATGGGCGCTCTGACCGACCGCATACCGCCGGGCACCGTCTGCGCGGCCACCCGGGCGCTGCCGGGCAGCGGCGCCGCCTCGTACTACCCCGCCGACCCCGTCGGCCCGGCGGCCCATCCGGCCGTCCTGACCGCCCTGCGGCGTGCGGCACGCGACTTGGACGTACCGCTCACCGAGATCTCCGTCGCCACGGTCGACTCGTACTACCTCGGGCAGGGACGGCCTCTTCCCGGACACGAGGAACACGCGGCCACGAGGATGGACGTCCTGCGCGGACTGGGCGTCGACGGGGTGGAGATGGAGACCGAGACGGTGCTGGCGGTGGCCGGGACCCTCGGCGTACGAGCGGGCGCCGTTCTGGTCGCGCACGCCAACCGTGCCACCGACGGCTGGCTGGAGGACTACCGTCCCGCCCAACTCGCCATGCTGAGGGTGGCGGTGAACGCCGCGGCGCTACTCTCGAACGACGACGATCCGCAGGCGGACACCGCGGTCACGTCCTGAACAGCGCCCGGTAGCCGCACATCAGTACCGGAGCCACGTACGAGCGGGCGTGACGACGGTGCCAGGACGGCGCCCCTATGTTCCCGCCCGGCAGTCCTTTGGCCCCAACGAACGGACAGACCGCTGAGTACCGACAGTTACACCAGAACGCTGCGCATCCTGCGGGCCATCGCGGCCCACTTGCGCGGTATGTCGTTGCAACAGTTGCACGAGGAGCTGGGCATCCCGATAGGCAGCCTGCACCGGGTGATGGCCGCGCTCGTCGAAGAACGCTACGTGACGCGCTCCGCCACAAACCGCCGCTACTTCCTCGGACCGGCCTTCACCGAGCTGTCCACCATGGCTCTCGCCTCCCAGGGCACGGCGGTCAGCCCGCCGCGCCCCATGGAAGAAGCCGCCAAGGAGAGCGGCGAGACCGTGTTCCTCACCGAACTGACCGGCACCCGCCTGCTCTGTGTGGCCCTGGTCGAGGGCGTGCACCCGCTCCGTCTGTTCGTCCGGGTGGGCCAGGACATGCCACCGCACGCGGCGGCCTCGGCACGCAGCATCCTCGCGTACCAGACACCCGAGACCGTCGCCAGGGTGCTGCGTGCGCAGGAGTTGACGGCCTACACCGCGGACACCCCGCACACGGAGGAGCACGTGACCGCCCATCTCGTCCAGGTGCGGTTGCAGGGTTTCGACGTGTGCGAGAACGAACTGGACGACGACGTCTGGGCAGTGTCCGCCCCCGTCTTCGGATCCACCGGGCAGACCACGTCCAGCATCACCCTCGCCGCCGCGGGCCGGCGAATGCGGGACCCACTGGCCCGCACCCGCGCCACGGAGACCGCTCTGCGGGCCGCCCGCGCACTCTCGATGGAACAGGGCTACGCCGGCGCCGCCTCCCCCGCCCGACATCGCCCCTCGCCCGAACCCGCCGGATAGGACCGGGCGTGCCCGGAGTGGCCAGAGTGAAGGAGATCGCAGAACCGGAAGTCGCCCGCCGTCCCCACCAGTTCGGGCTGTACTCGTCGATATAGCCACGTCCCGCCAGGGCGACATCTACCCGGCCTTTCAAGGTTCTCTGCAGGTTTGTCCAAAGGCCGTCTGCCACGTTAGCCGTGGCCGGTGACGGAACGCCTGGAGTTGCTGTCGCTGCCACTAACCGGGGAGGACCTATGAGGAAGTTCGTTATGGCAGTCGGAAGCGCGGCGGGGGCACTGATCCTCGCGTTCGCGGGAGCCGCGCCGGCGAGCGCTCACGATGGCACTGTGAGCGGGCCGTACGCGTGTGGCGCGAGCCGGGCTCAGTCGTGTGGCTGGGGTGGCACGACCGGCGGCCACCAGTGGGTGTCCGCATGTGATGGGGTGGCCGACGGGTACGGGTACAGGGTCGACTACGAACTGGCAAACGGGAGTACCGGCAGCGTCAGCGACAGCAACGGCGCCGCATCCGGGTGCGGAAACCGGAAGGTCGGTACGGCCACCAATACGGTTGTGTGGCTTCAGCCGTGCAACTCCACTCTGGGTATCTGCGGCCCGATCGTCCGAGCCTAGGGCCTGTCTTCAAAGTAGCGCCATCCGCCCGTAGGGCGGGGCCCGCGGCGGATGGTGCGGTGCATCGCAAGGCGGAGGATCGGCCTCGTACCTGGCGTACTCGGCCGCGTCCGACAACGCGGCGAGGTGCCGTGCCAGCCGCCGCGGGCCAGGCGGGACTTTGAAGACAGGCCCTAGGAGCCTTCCGAGGTAGGCCATGCTGCGGCTCGCCCTCCGTCGCGGAAGCCTGCGAGGCGCAGGGCGCGGGTGGCGAGCTCGGCCTGGGCGTACAGGGGGTGGTCGCGATCGTCCAGGCCTGCGGGCATCTTCCCGTCCATGCCTGCAGGCAGACCAGGTAACTGGTAGGCCGACTCCCGCTGGAGTAGGCCGTGGCGACGTCGGCGGCCTGGAGTCAACACGGCATCCTGGAACGCCTCGCGTCCGAGGCGATCGACGGCGGTGCAGCAACTGGCTGCGGATGCGGTTCCTTGCCTGTCCATAGCATGAACACATGAGCAACGATGTGATCGAGGCCTGGGAACGCATCGAGTCCTGGCTGAGACTCCACCCGCCAACCACCCCGATAGTTCCCGGCGCCTCCAACGAGCTGATCGCCGGGGCTGAAGCCGAGCTCGGTTTCCATCTCCCCGTCGACCTCCGAACGCTGTGACAGAGGTGCGCAGGGTCGGCCGCGCCGCTGACGCCCGAGGGCGAGGTATTGCTCGGAGTGCGCCACGCCCTGGATGCCTGCGACTTGCTGAATCACCCGGGGGTCTGGGAGACGGCGTGGATTCCGTTCACCGCCGATGAACCTGACGACCCGTTCTGTGGGACTTTCATCGACGCCGCGACGGGGTCGATCGGGTCGTGGAACCGGCAGGACGTCTCCCACCTGTACGACGACGGCAGCACCCTGGCCGGGTATCTGACCGAGGTGGCCGACGAACTTCGAGCACTCCACTGAGAGCGCCGAACGGATCCCGCCCGTTGAGGAACTGATCCTGTAACGGGCGGGACGGCAGTTGTCGGATGGCCGTTGTCGAGGTGTCAGCGGCGCAGCGGGCTTAGCTTCGCCGACTGCCCCCTCTCGGGGAAACCATTGGCCCACGCGTCGCAGATGACCTTCTCCGCGAGCCAGTTGCATCCGGCGGTCGTCAGGCCCGTCCAGACGTAGTAGCCGTCGGCGTCCAGCAGCCGTTTCGACGACGAGAACTGGCCGAACAGACGCATCGCCCCCGAATTGACCTCCAGCGACATCGACGACCGCCCGCACTTGGCCTTCGTCCAGTCCGGCTCGGGGTAACGCCCATCGTCACGGAAGTGCAGCGTGCCGTCGTCGTTCAGGCCCTCGTAGGTCTGCACGCATTCCTCACTGTTGTTGAAGAGGTACGGGTGCGCGTTGCCGTCGGGCGTCTTGGGCATGCCACCGGACTCGTATGTGCCCCACGCGTACGGACCGGACTTCTTCGAGGCATCTGCCTGTTCCGGCGCCCCGTACGGGGCGCCGGAACAGGCAGGTTGATGAGGAGTGCGTCAGGGGGGAGGTCGGGTGGTTACGGCCGGGCTCTTCGGCTGTGCCGGGCCGCGTCCGGGTTACAGGGTGCCGGTCAGGCGGTCGGTGAGCAGCCGGGTGAAGCGGGCCGGGTCGGGCAGGTCGCCTCCTTCCGCGAGCAGCGCGCTGCCGTAGATCAGCTCGGCGGTCTCCGCCAGTGCGGGGTTCTCGGCGTTCGCGTCGTGCGCCGTGCGCAGGGCCGTGATGAGCGGGTGTGCGGGGTTGAGTTCCAGGATCCGCTTGACCGGGGGGATCTGCTGGCCCATGGCCCGGTACATCTTTTCCAGAGTCGGGGTCACGTCGTGGGCGTCGCCGACGATGCAGGCCGCCGAGGTGGTCAGGCGTGAGGACAGGCGGACCTGCTTGACCTGTTCGGACAGGCTGGTGGTCAGCCAGGGCAGCAGGGCGGCGAAGTCCTGCTCGCGCCGGGCCTTCTCGGCGTCGGCTTCCTTCTGGCCGTCGGCGGAGTCGTCGAGGTCGACCTGCCCCTTGGCGATGGACTGCAGAGGATGGCCGTCGAAGGTGGGGACCTGGTCCACCCATACCTCGTCGATGGGGTCGGTGAGAATCAGGACCTCGTAGCCCTTGGCGGCGAAGGCTTCCATGTGCGGGGAGTTCTCCACCATCGCGCGGCTCTCGCCGGTCAGGTAGTAGATGGTGTCCTGGCCGTCCTTCATCCGCTCGACGTACTCGCGCAGCGTGGTGGTCTTCTCCGGGTCGTGAGTGGAGGCGGCCGACACCAGCTCCAGCAGGGCCTCGGTGTTGTCCGTGTCCTCGACCAGGCCTTCCTTGAGCGCCCGGCCGAACTGCTCCCACACCTTCGTGTAGCGCTCGGCGTCCTTGGACTGCATGCCCTTGATGGCGCCGAGGACCTTCTTGACCAGGCGCCGGCGTACACCGCGGATCTGGCGGTCGTGCTGGAGGAGCTCGCGGGAGACGTTCAGCGACAGGTCGTGGGCATCCACGACGCCCTTGACGAAGCGCAGGTAGTTGGGCATGAGCGCTTCGCAGTCGTCCATGATGAACACCCGCTTGACGTACAGCTGCACGCCGCCCTTGGTCTCGCGGGAGAACAGGTCGAAGGGTGCCTGCGAGGGGATGAACAGCAGCGCCTCGTACTCGAAGGTGCCCTCGGCGCGCATGTGAATCGTCTCGGCGGGGGGCAGCCAGTCGTGGCTGATCTGCTGGTAGAACTCGTTGTACTCGTCCTCGGTCACCTCGCTGCGCGGACGGGCCCACAGCGCCTTCATCGAGTTGAGCGTGTCGATGTCGTGGGTGGTCTTGCCCTCGGCGTCGGTGCGCTCGGTGGCCATCCGGATCGGCCAGCGGATGAAGTCCGAGTACTGCTTGACGATCTGGCGGATCTTCGATTCGGAGAGGTAGTCGGCAAGCCCGTCCTCGTTGTCGGCGGGCTTGAGGTGCAGGGTGACCGAGGTGCCCACGGGCAGCCCGTCGACGGCCTGGATGCCGTAAGTGCCCTCGCCGTCGGACTCCCACTGGGTGCCGGAGTCGGTGCCGGCCCGCCGGGTACGCAGGGTGACCTTGTCGGCGACCATGAACGACGAGTAGAAGCCGACGCCGAACTGACCGATCAGGCTCTCGGCGGTGGCGGCATCCTTGGACTCCTTGATCTTCTCCAGCAGGGCGGCGGTGCCGGACTTGGCGATGGTGCCGATCAGCTGCACGAGATCGTCCCGGGTCATGCCGATCCCGTTGTCACGGACGGTCAGTGTCCGGGCGTGCTTGTCGACCTCCAGCGAGATGTGCGGGTCAGTGATGCCGGTTTCGGCGAGGCTGGAGTCGGTCAGCGATTCCAGTCGCATCTTGTCCAAGGCGTCGGAGGCGTTCGAGATCAGCTCGCGCAGAAAGATGTCTTTGTTCGAGTAGATCGAGTGAATCACCAGTCGGAGCAACTGGCGGGTCTCGGCCTGGAATTCCAGCGTCTCGACACTGCTGCTCATGGGGGTCTCTCTCTGTGGGTAGGTAATGAATGGATGTGGACTCGGGCCGGGGACGGACCGCTGCCCGTCGTCGGCGTGGTTCGGGGTGGGCCGGAGCGCACGCGTGTGGCATGACCCTGCGTGGTGGGAGTCAGTCATCGTCAGCGACTGTCGTCGTGTGCCGGTCTTCGATGGCCTCCAGGGATTGGACGAGGCCGGTGTGGCGGGCATCGAGGTAGGGACGCATGCCGGTCAGGGGCGCAATGAGCTCGGCGGCGTCGGCGGCGCCGAGAGCGGCATGCAAGGCAGCCTGGGCTGAGCGCGCTTCGGGTGCGAGGTGGGCGAGCGCGGTGATCTGTCCGGCGAGGCGGCGCAAGTCGCCGGCGTTGGCGCGGGCCCAGCTGACGGTGGCGCGTTCGGCGGCCCTGGCCTGGCGGGTGGCCGTCACGCGCTGCTCGCCGGTGGTGCCGACGGCGCCGGGGCGGCCACGCAGGTAGCGGCGCTCGGCGGCCTGGCGGCTGGCGACACCGAGGGGCGGGGCGAGGTCGGCCCAACTGGCGCCCGCGTCGCGGGCGGTCTCGATCAGCCCGGTCTCCCAGCCGGCGAGCTGCTCGCGCACCTGCCGCAACAGCATCAGGGAGCCCAGCGCCTGCTCGGGGCCGGGAGCAGTGGCGTCGGGGGTCTCGCGCTGGGCATCGCGCAGCGCGTCGTCTATGGCGGCCAGGGTCGCCGCAGCGGCGAGGAAGGACGCCGGGCTGTGGGCGTCGGTACGGGTCATCGACGGCTGATCGGCTGCTGTCACGGGCACCTCCCCCAGAGAGTCATCAGGTCGATGACATCATGTTTGTCATCCATTGGATGACATGTTACAACGATGTCGGTGGAGCGCGTTGGCAACTACCCGGTTGGGGGCGGCCGATGAGGTCGTAGCCGGCGGGGAGCTGGAGCAGGATCTCATTGTGGAGGTCGTCGTCGGCTGCGTCGGCGACGGTGGACAGCACGGCACTGACGTCCCAGGTCGCGGTCTGCTCGGTGGCACCCTCGATCCAGGCCGGGGTCGCCCGCACGAACCGCTCCGGCGACAGCGGCCCGGCGCTCTGCGGCCGGTTAGCAGGATCAGGGCGAATCCCTCGGGCAGGCGTGCCGTCACCGCCATATTCATCCGGTCAGCGAGGTGACCCGAGACCTCAACCTTCAGCACGGCACCGGTAGGTGTTGATCAATACGCCGGACGGTGTCGGCTCTGTGGCGGTGAGCCTCAGGCCGCGCGGGCTTCTGCGGTCGGTGAACAGCCGCTTCCCGCTCCCCAGGACGAGGGGGAAGACCAGCAGCCGGTACTCGTCGACGAGATCGGCCTCGATCAGCGTTCCGAGCAGCCCTCCGCCGCCCAGCACCACCGTCTCCCCTTCGGACGCGGCCTTGATACGTCCGATTTCCGCCGCCGGATCCGCGCCGAGCACGGTGGTGTTCGCCCAGCCCGGATCCCTGAGCGTGCGGGAGGCCACGTACTTGGGCATCGCGTTCATCGCGGCCATCGCGGGGTCGTTCATGTGGGCGTACGGCCATGTGGTGGCGAAGATCTCGTACGTTCTGCGGCCCAGGAGCAGGGCTCCGGCACCAGCCGTGGCCTCGCTCATGAACCGCTCCACCGCTTCGTCGACATGGGGCAGCACCCAGCCGCCGTGATCGAACCCACCGTCCCGGTCCTCGTCGGCCGAGAGGACCGACTGCATGACGCCGTCCAGCGAGACGAAGTTGACCACGGCCAGCCCTCCGTCCTGAGGGGCCGAGCCTATGAACGCCGGTCCGGTCGGCCCAAGGCGACCGGATACAGTGCGCGAGACGGCAGCCTGTTCCAGGAGGCGAAGCGTGACCGACACCAGCGACACCCGGCCCGCCGAGGGCGAAGCGCAAGCGCCGCGGCGGAGCCGACTGCGCCGACTGATGCGCTACATCCCCCTGATCGCCCCCATCCTGCTCTGGGCCGTGCCCTGCTGGGTGCTCCTGTACACCGGCCAGCACTGGCCACTGCCGGTCACGCTCGTCGGCACCGCTCTGTTTGCCGTTGGTCTCGTCGGTATGCCGCTCGCGATGGCGCGCGGCCACGGCCGGCGGCAGCAGGATCGGGCGGCGATCGTAGGTGACACCCTGCTGGGCACGAGCTGGGTTCTGTTCACCTGGTCCGTTCTGATCGGCGGCCTCTTGCGGCTTGTCCTGACCATGGCCGGGGTCGGCGAGGGTCAGGATGGGGCCCGGACCGTCACCTGGGCCGTCCTCGCCGTCAGCGCCATACTGCTCTGCTGGGGATACGCCGAGGCCCGTCGCGTGCCGCGCGTGCGCCGGCTCGACGTGCGACTGCCACGGCTGGGTGCCGGGTTGGACGGCCTCCGGGTCGTCCTCATCACTGACACCCACTACGGCCCGCTCGATCGCGCTCGCTGGTCGGCGCGGGTGTGCGAGACGGTGAACACGCTGGAAGCCGACCTGGTCTGCCACACCGGCGACATCGCGGACGGCACCGCTGAGCGCCGCCGGGCCCAGGCCGTGCCACTCGGTACGGTGCGGGCAACCCGGGCCCGTGTGTACGTCACCGGGAATCATGAGTACTACAGCGAGGCCCAGGGCTGGGTCGACCTGATGGAGGAGCTGGGCTGGGAGCCGCTGCGCAACCGCCATCTCCTGCTCGAACGTGGCGGCGACACCCTCGTGGTGGCCGGCGTGGACGATGTCACCGCCGAGTCCTCCGGCCTGGCCGGACACCGAGCCCACCTCGCCGGAGCTCTGGAGGGGGCCGACCCCGATCTGCCCGTCCTGCTCCTGGCCCATCAGCCCACGTTCGTCGACCGGGCCGCGGCGGGCGGTGTCGACCTCCAGCTCTCCGGACACACCCACGGCGGTCAGATCTGGCCCTTCCACCACCTGGTCCGCCTCGACCAGCCCGCCCTCGCCGGACTCAGCCGCCACGGCGCCCGCACGCTTCTCTACACCAGCCGCGGCACCGGCTTCTGGGGCCCGCCGTTCCGCGTCTTCGCGCCCAGCGAGATCACACTGCTCGTACTCCGCTCCCCGCACCCCACCACCTCACCCTGAGGGCTGTGCCGCATCACGAGGCACCACGGCTACCTCCGGCATTTCGGCTTCATTCAGATTGGAGGCAGCGCGGCGCGCGGCGCTGGGTGGTCGGGCGGCGAAGCGCTGCACATATGTGAGGAGTGGGTGGCGACAAAGCTGCGGTGGTCCCTGTCCGTCGACCAGGCGGAGCGTGACGCCCTGCCGCGTGTCGCCGACGGCTGCGTGCACCAGCGGGTGACGTAGGAGTCAGCCGCGTAACGATCGCAACGGTCGCCCGCCCCCGGTTCCGGTGTTACTGGGGGCGGGCGTCGGTGTTGTACGGGTGAGACGGCGTCAGGCGCCCCGGCGCGGGCCTACGAGGCCGCCCGTGCGGTTGGCTGGAGCGGCGCGATCGGCGGTGGCGGCGGGATCTGCATGCGGAGCCCGGACTCGCTGCGGTGGCCGAGTCAGCCGTTGTCAGCCCGGTGCATCAGTTCGCCTGCGTTCGAGGTTTCGCGGGCTTACTCGTTCTCCTTGAAGACTCGGGAGACCACGCAGGCGCCACCGCCATTCCAACACAGCACCATGTCATGGGCCGTGTTGCCGCGGACGTCGAAATTCCCTCCGTCGCAGCCGCTGTCGCCGCCGTCGTCCCAGCTCTTGAGAGTGACGATCTGGCCGGTGAGGTGGTTGAGGGCCCTCAGATATCCGGTCACACCATGACCGTCGGCCCTGCTGTCGCAGACCCTGAAGCGGTCCCCGTCGTCGATGAACGTCATGTCGCCACGATCGTACGGAAGCTCGACACCGGCGTTGGCGGCCGACGCCGGAGCCGCCGCGAAACCGATCGTCACAGCAGTCGCCGCACCGATCAGGGCCCCACGTTTGAACATTCTCTTAGCCATTTGATTCCCCCAGTTTCGGACTCTTGCCCCAGGCACCGCAGGTTTCACTGGCGTCCGGGGTCAGGCCCATCTGTTCATGGCATCTGTGGGGGATCGGAGTGCAAACGACAGGAATGACCGGTACCGGTGGCCCATGTGTCCGAATCCGGCGGGGCCGCTACCGCTCCACAAGAAGTGGACCGGAGCCGCTGGAGTGAACAAAGCCACTCAGGGGGCCACCCACGACCCGCCATGACCGAAGGAAATCAGTACGACGCCTGCTCCCCACGCCCGCGGGGATGGTTGACAATCCGCTCGGACTCCGCGCCGACCGGCGCAAGGCCCCCTGTCACCGCCTCGGACATGCTCAACCTGTCGGCCCGCTCGGGTGAAATTGCCGGATGCGGCCGAGTTCATGCCGCGGCGGTGCGGCGCAGCGTGAACCAGAATGTCGGGACCGGGTTCGTGCCGGGCGTCACGTCGGCCAGATCCCACCCAGCGAACCTGGCTGTGAGTTCGTCCGCGGTGACGCCGGACCACGAGTCGTCAAACGCCCCGGGCCCGTACCCGAACATCAGCAATCGTGCACCGGGGGCGGCACGCTCGGTGAGGCCGGCGGCGTAGTCGTCGCGGCGGTGCGGTGGAATCCCGCAGTAGCAGCTCAGGTCGAAGAACAGGTCGTACGGGCCGGGCACGCCCACCTCGTCGAGTCGGGTGGCGTCCCCGCACAGCACCGTGACGTCCGCTCCGGCCGCGTCGGCCTTCTCCCTCGCCTGCCGGACCGCGCGGTCGACCAGGTCGACGGCCGTCACCCGCCAGCCGTGCCGGGCCAGGTACACCGCGTTGGTCCCGGTCCCGCAGCCGAGTTCGAGCACCCGGCCCGCCATCGGCGCGCCGGGCCCCTCTATCAGGGCCACCAGCTCGGGCGGCGTGATGCCGCTGTCCCACGGCGGCTTGCCGTCCCGGTAGAAGTCCTCCAACACGCGGCGCACAGCGGCCTCTTGGTCGAGCTCCGCAGCCGTCCGAGTCTCACTCATCACTACCCCTCAATAAATTAGAGTTCATCTCTAGTGTCTGACTCTAGAGATAGACTCCCGGCATGGATGCGGTCAAGGGATCCGACGGACAGAACATCAAGCGCCCCGACAAGCGGGCCGAGCGCTCGCGGCGTACCCGCGAGAAGATCGTGGTGGCTGCGCGGGAGCTGTTCGACGCGCAGGGGTACGGTGCGACAAGTCTTCAAGAGGTCGCGGATCGGGCGGGTGTGGCCGTCCAGACCGTGTACTTCGTGTTCCGCAACAAGCGTGCGCTGTTCAAGGACGTCGTCGACGCATCCATCGCGGGCGACGTCGAACCGGTCGCCACGATGGACCGCGACTGGTTCCGCGCCGCGTGCGCCGAGCCCACCGCGGCCGGGCAACTGCGCGCCCACGTACGGGGCGTACGCGACATCCTCGGCCGTGTCGCCCCGATCGTGCCGTTGATCGCCGCTGCCGCAGCCACGGACCCGGAGATCGCCGCGCAGTGGCCCGGCCCCGACCCGCGCTACACCGTCCAGCACGCCGCGGCGAAGGCACTGACCTCCAAGCCCGACGCCCGCCCCGACATCGACACCGCTCGCGCCGCCGACCTGCTCTACGGACTTCTCAGCCCGGAGCTGTACCTGATCTTCGTCCGCGACCGGGGCTGGTCCCCCGGCGCCTGGGAGAAGTGGGCCTGCACAGCCCTGATTGCCGAGCTCTGCACCGAACACAAGTAAGCCGCCGGCCCTCGGCAGCAACTGCCGAGGCAGGCCCGCGACCGGCTGCGGCTGCGGCTTACGGCTGCGGCTGACGGAGACCGACCGGGGCGCTCAACTCCGCCGCACCGTCATCATTGTCGCGAGCGCCGCGGCGGCCGCACGCCCATGACGCGTCGCGCGAGTACGGGTGGTGGACGCGTGACGGCAGCCGCCGCCCTCACGGCCGTGGCACCGGCGGACACGGGACCGCCGCACCACGTGCCGCGAGGGCGGAAGGGCCGTCAGGCCCGGGTGTTGACGCTTACCGGCGCGGTCCCCGTGTAGGGCGTCCAGCCCTGGAGCGTGGCCGGAAGGCCGACACGGGTGTTGCAGTCGATCACCTGGAAATGCAGGTGCGGCGCGGTGGAGGCTCCCGTACTGCCCGACCAGCCGATGATCCGGCCCTGCGGGACCCAGTCACCGGTGTTGAAGATCGCCCTGTTCAGATGCGCGTAGTGCGTGCACTGGCCGTTGGAGTGCCGGATGATGACCTCGATGCCGTTCTGCCAGTACGGCGACCAGTCCGACACGAGAACCGTGCCGCCCTGCGCGGCGGACACCTCGTAGTTCGCCGGCAGCCCGAAGTCCCACGCGTACTCGTTGTACGGCCCGGTGTGCGAGTACGTTCCCTCCGGCCCCTGGGTGACCGTGTACGCCTCTCCCGCCGGGTACGGGAGTTCGTAGTAGTAGTCGACTGCCGCGGCAGGACTTGCCCCGAGCAGGCCCGCCCCCACCGCGATCAGCGTGGCGCTCGCGGTGGCTGCCAGGCGGTGCAGGACTCTTCTCGTGCTGAACACAATGCGTCTCCCGTTCAATTGCCGGACGTAAATCGCCTTGAGCGTGTCATCAAATGGCTTGCGTTGAAAGGCATTTGGTGGACCGAATTATCGCGGCCCTGCCGGGAGTGTCACTTGCAGGAAATCGGGCGAGTTCCGGAACTGGATCAACTCCCCGGCAGATCTGCAGAACGCCTGACATAACGGCCCCTATTTTCACGATCCGGGCTGCTGCCTGATGAAAGGACACACGGTGACACGCGAGGTCAGGCGTCACGTGTGCCTGAACTCGTCGGGTCCTGGGAGACGAAAGGGTGAAGGCCTCATGTCCCATCTGCTCGAAGTGTCCGACCAGCCCAGGCCGGAAACATTCCGCCTCGATAAATTCCAGTTGGTGGCGATGCCAGAGCGACCGATACACGGTCTTTCATTTCTTCGATCGAACGTGCCGCCTTGGCCATCACCCAGATGGTGTCCTCACCCACTCCCAGAAGCGACAAGGCGCGGCATCGCGACCCGCCGGCCTCGCCGGCGATGTGGGCGTGACCTATTGGACGACAATTTCTAGCAGGCTTGTTGCGGACCGGAGTTGAGAGTGCCTACGCGGCCTACGGAGGTCTCGTCGGAGAGGCCGGTGCCCGCCGGCCGGGCAATGAAGCAGGAGTACTTCGTCTTGTTGATCACCTCCAGATGGATGTGGGCACCGGTGTCGCCGTTCACCTGGTAGCAGGAGGAGTAGCGGAACCTGCCGGTCTGGCCGAGCCGGGTCCAGGGGCCGACGGTGGCGCCGACGCTGATCGCGTCGGGCTTCTGGTCGACGTGCATGACGTCGGCACGGCCCACGACGGCACCCGTCGCACCGTCGCTGGCCTCCAGCCCGATGCGCCAGCCCCCGTCCGCGAGGTTGCCCGTGGCGCAGCCGGGGGTGACGGTCACCACCTTCACGGTCACCGGGTTGCCCGCCGAGGTCTTGCTGCCGAACGGGGAGACGACCGTGGCGCCGGGGTTCTGATAGATGTCCACCGACCAGTCGTTGAGGTAGCCCCAGTTGGAGAAGACCCGGTGGTGGGAGGAGGGCGGTGTCTGCCCGAACCGGTCCCACAGGGAGGGGCCTTGGACAGGCGGGTAGACCGCGACGGTGTCGGCGGCCTGCGCCCGCGCGGGCCGGGTCTCCTGCGCCTGGCTGATCGGAGCGGTCAGCAGGACGGCGGTGGCGGACAGTACGGACACGATCGCTGGACGAGCGGCGCGACGGGGTGGCATGGGGACTCCGCGGTGAGAAGTGGGGGCAGAGCGACGCATCAGCCAACCACTCAGCCCCCGGGCGGGACATCCCCCGAACAACCCATAGGGAGTACCAACTCGCGGCAGCTAAGGGTTTGTTAGTGGTGGGCCGTAAGACCCCCGGTCACGCTCGGAAGTGAGGGAGAGAATCACGACCAGGATGGTCCCCGATCAGGAGTAGGCCGGACAACAGGTGGGCGACGCGCGGGCATTCGTAGCCTGCGTCAGCACGATCAGGATCTCCGGATCGCCCGCGGCCCACTGGCGTGCGGCGACGAGCCGTCCGGAATCGGCGGGTGAAAGGGCGCACCAAAGCGACAACAGGGACTCCCTTGTGCTTCTCGGTCTTCAGCACTGAGGAGCTGCACCGGGGCCCTGCCCTTATCCGGCTGTCGCACTGCGACCACCCGTACGGGACGGCAACTACCCCTGAAGCCCGGTCGGTCCGGAGCCACGATGAGCCCTACGCAACGAAGACGACCGGAGATCGTGTCCGGTTTGCGCGTCCGTCCCGGCGAGATAACGGCGGGGGCCGCCCGGAGAACCACCCGAGGCGGGAGATCGTCTTTACCGGCCGCCGCCGAGTTGGCCGTACGAGCTCTGAGCTGTGGCCACGCGTCGCGGATATGTTCCTGATGCCTTCGGTACGCTCTCCGAGGCTCGGATCGTGAGCTGATGGTGTGTCGGGGAGGACGAACGTGTCCGGTGGGCGGCTCGACTCGGAGTGGGTGCGAGGTTGGTGTGAGCAGACTTCAGCTGCACTCGAGACCTTGATGTCATCGTTTCTGCGGACGCATGGGTTCCCGCCCGGCGAGAACGCCGTCATCCTCGCCACCGATGCGAGCAGCGAGGCGACGGACGCGCTTGTGGACCTGACGCCGATTCCCTCGGACCTCACCACCCTTTACTGGGTGATTGGCGAAGTCTCCTTGCCTGATGTCGAGCACGGATACTTCATCCACTCGGCCTCGACGGCCGCCGACCAGTTCCGCGAATACGGCTCCGTTCAGGTTGATGACGATCCGTCGGCCATCGTGTTCGCCAGTGACGGTGGTGGCCATCTCTTCGCAGTGGCAGGCAGTGGCCGAGTCTGGAGGTCGACCACGGCATCCTGGTCCGACGGGTTCGAGGTTGCCGCGGAGTCCGTCCAAGGGTTCCTCGAACAGGTCGGTCACAGGGTGGCCGACCGGAACTGACCGATCAGTGACATGCGCGCAGCGTCCGCTTCCGTGCGTCTCAGGCTTCGGGGTTCCGCGTGAAGGCCCATGCGGACACAGTCATCAGCACCACGATCAGAGCGATGCTCGACACCAGCGCGGCGGCCACCGCGCCGCCCGGCTCCCAGCCGAGCGCGAGGTGGCGCGATCCCTCCACGGCGTACGTCACCGGGTTCACCCTCGCCACCGCGCCCAGCCAGCCGGGCAGGATCTCGGTGGGAACGAAGGCGCTGGACGCGAACATCAGCGGGAAGCTGACGAAGAAGCCGACGCTGGCGAGGACGTCAACCTTGCGCAGCCAGACCGCGAGCGCGATGAAGATCCAGATGAGGGACCAGATCACCACCAGCGAGAGCAGCGCCGCGCCCACCAGCCCCCCGACCCCGCCGGAACAGCTGTAGCCGAACAGCAGGGAGGCGCCGGCGATCAGAATGACGAGGTGGACGACGGAGCGGGTGAGGTCGGCGAGCGACCGGGCGACGAGGGTGAGCATCAGAGTGAGGGGCAGGACGCGAAAGCGGCGGACCATGCCGCTCTCGATGTCACGCAGGAGCCCGACGCCGGCCCCCTGTGCCATTCCGATGCCGGTCGTGACCAGCAGCGCGGGCAGGAGGAAGTCGATGTAGTCAACCTGTCGGGGCAGTATGGCCGGGGTCGCCATACTGCCGAAGATCTGACTGAACAGGGTGAGCATGATGAGCGGCTGGGCGATACCGGCGAGGATGATCCGGTGGTCGGCGTAGACGATGCGAAGCTGCCGCAGCGTGAGCACCCACAGTTGCAGCGCCATGCCGCTGCCGCTCCACAGCGGTCCGGACCGTGACGGGGCTTCGCCGCGTGGTGCGGTCCGCGCCGCCTCCCGGGTCGGTACGGAGGTCATACGGGCTCCTGAACTGAAGTCTGTGCGCCGTCACCGATCAGGGCCAGGTACACGTCGTCCAGCGACGGTTCGCGGTAGCGGATCTCCGCGACCTCCTGGCCGGCCGCGTCCAGCAGCCGCACCACGACGGCCAGTTCCGTGGAGGCGACCGCCGGCACGCTCACCGAGCGGTCGTCGTGGTCGACGGTGGGCCGCAGTCCGCCGGTCGCCAGCGTGCGGGCGGCCTCGTCCGGGGTGCAGTCACCCGCGAGCCGCAGGAATACCGACCCCGTACAGGTGCTGCCCTTGAGCTCGGCGGCCGTACCGGAGGCGATGACCTGCCCTTCGCCGAGGACGGTGATCCGGTCGGAGAGCCGGTCGGCCTCGTCCAGGTACTGCGTGGTGAGCAGGACGGTCGTCCCCGCGGCTGTCAGCTCCTCGACCATGTGCCACAGGGAGCGCCTGCTGGGCAGATCGAGGCCGGTGGTCGGCTCGTCCAGAAAGAGCACGTCCGGCCGGGAGACGAGCCCGATGGCCAGGTCCAGGCGCCTGCGCATGCCGCCCGAGTAGGTCCTGGCCGGACGGTTCGCGGCGTGCGTCAGATCAAAGGCCTCGATCAGGTCGGCGGCACGCTGCCGCGCCTGTCGCCGGGTGGCACCGCTGAGCCGGGCCACCAGGACGAGGTTCCCGGTGCCCGAGAGCGCCTCGTCCAGCGCGGCGAACTGCCCGGTGACGCCGATCCTGCCGCGGACCGAGCGCGGGTCGCGGGCCACATCGAAGCCGGCGACCTCCGCGCTGCCCGATGTGAGCGGGTACAGCGTGGACAGCACGTTGATCAGGGTGGTCTTCCCGGCGCCGTTGTGGCCCAGCAGGCCCAGCACCTCGCCGCGGGACACTTCCAGGTCCACGCCACGCAGGGCGTGGACCTGGCCGAACCGCTTGTGGATTCCCGTTGTTCGAATCATGGTGGTGCCCCTCTCAGTCGAGCACGTGGCCGAGCGGGGCGCGCAGCACGCGGGAGCGCCGGTGGTTGAGATGGATGAAGGTGCGGTGCAGCCAGCGGTCACCGCCGTCGTAACGCGGGACGAACGCCGTACGGCCGTGCAGGGCCACCCGGTTGTCCAGCACGGCGAGGTCCCCGGCGACCAGACGCACCGACTCGGCGACCGTGTCCAGGCATCGTTCCAGGACGCGCGCGGCCCGCTCGGCCTCGTCGTCGACAGGGCGGGTGGCGTGGAAGTCGACCCGCACGTCCGGGTCGTCGGGGTCCCCGGTCAGGATCGGGTGCGGTTTGGCCGCGCCCTCCGGCTGCCCGAAGGAGGGTGGCGGGTCGGTGAGGAAGCGCGGCTGGCGCAGCACTTCCCGCGTCCGGTCGTCCAGCCCCTCGACGGCCCTGCGCACCGAGGCGGTGCGCAGCCCGGCGGTGGACTCGTGGTCGCTGCGTACGCACAGCAGGGTGACGTAGTCGGGGCGCCGCGGGTGGAAGGCGTTCTCCGTGTGGAGGGCGAGCACGGTGGATCCGGCGTTGCTCTGCTGGGCCTCCTGGCCCGGCACGGGGACCACGTTCTGGACCAAGGCGCCGGATTTCTCGTTCCGGAAGGCGATGAGCTCACCCAACTCCATGGAGACCGCGCTGATCACCGACGCGCTCAGGGTGGCGGCCCGTTCGACGGAGTCGGACTCGACCGGCGTCGGCGGTACGTCGTCCGCGCCGGGCAGGTTGCGCAGCAGCAGCACGCCGTCGGGGCCGGGGTCGTGCCGGAAGGTGCGCAGGCGCTCGCGCAGCCGCGTGGGCAGCCGGCAGGAGGCGCTGCGGCAGGCCGCCAGCCAGCTCAGCTCGTCCACCAGCGCCGGTCTGGTCTCGGAGAGTCGCGTGGCGAGCCCGCGCAGGCCGGTACTCTCCTCATGGGTCAGCGCGAAGGTGCTCTCGGGCATCATGCGGGGTCGTCCTCCACTGGGCCTCGGCGCCCGGCGCCGTCCTGGCCGGTCGAATGCGTACTGTCTCGGTGGGCGAAGAGCGAGTGCCGGTCGCTGCCGGCCAGGTCCTCCTCCTGGCCGCTCGCCACGTGGAAGCCGCGGCGCCGCAGCGCCGCGGTCACGCCGGCGAGCCGGCCCGCGGTCGGGCCCGCGGGGTCGTCGTGCACCTCCATCACGATCTGCCGGACGAGCGGCCAGTGCCGGTCCTCGATGCCGTGCAGCACTTGCGTCTCGCCGCGCTGGACATCGATCTTGAGTACATCGATCCGGTCGACCGGGTGCTCGTCGAGCACCGCCGACAGCGGGCGCAGCGTGCAGCGGACCGGGTGCTCGCGGAAGCGGTGGTCGAGAAGCTCGTCGAGCAGCTGGAGCGCTTCCGGCGGCTGTCTCGCGGAGACCACGCGTTGTCTGACGAACGCCTTCTCGCCCGCGGTGTCCGCGAACGCCCTGCGTGTGGACATCGTGGAGTAGCCGGGGTAGTGGGTGAATTCCGTCTCCTGCTCGCTCTCTGCCAGTCCGTACGGGAAGACCCGGGTCCGCGCGGAGTGCCGCCGCGTGTTCTCGCGCAGCAGGTCGAAGACGGGCAGGATGGGCTCGAAGGCGAAGACCCGCGCACGCGGACGCTCGGAGAGGACGAAGAGGCTGTACATGCCGATGTTCGCGCCGACGTCGAAGACCACCGGTGCCTCGGGCAGCAGGAGCCCGGGCGGCTGATACACACGCCGGGTGAAGATCTCGTCGTAGAGCAGCTCCGTCTCGTGCGGGTTGACGCCTTTCACGTCGGTGAGTGAGATGTTCATGGGCTCCGCTTCCTTGGGGCTTTCGGGGGCGCTTCGGGGGTCAGTCGGACATGGCGACCAGGACCCGGCGGGACCCGGTGAACGGCCTGCGGCCGTGGGCGACCCGTACGTTGTCGATGAGCAGCAGGTCTCCTGTGCGCCAGTCGACGTCGATCGCGCACGCCAGGCCGCGGTCGCGGATCTGGAGGACGTACTCGGCGGGGATGGGCGAGCCGTCGGCGAAGGTGACCGACTGGGGCAGGTCCGCCTGGGGCAGGGTCTGGAGCAGCGCGGCGCCCGCCTCGTCGCCGAGGGCGGCCGGGTGCCACTGGTCGGCCTGGTTGAACCAGAGGGTGGACCCGGTCGCCGGGTCCTCCACGACGGCCGGGCGGACCTGCGTGACGCGCAGGCCGCCGCCCGCCTTCCACTCCCAGTCGGTCCCGGCGGAGCCCAGGTAACGGTCGACCTCGTCGCGGTCCTCGGTCTCGAAGGTCTCCTGCCAGCTCTTGCCGAACCCCCGGCCGCCGTGCAGGTTCTGCGTATAGCGCAGCCCGTCGGCGAAGGCCTCCCGCACCACGGGATCGAGGGACCGGTACCACAGAGAGGTGTCGACGACCGGAGTGGCGCCGCCGGTCTCGGCCGCCTGCTGGCAGAAGAACAGCAGGCGCGCGGGCCATCGCGCCGCGTAGGACATCTCGCTGTGCATCGAGATGGTCAGTTCCCGTGGGTACTCGGTGGACGTGTAGAGGTTCTGGCCGACCTTCGTACGCGGCGAGTTGCCGTGCACGTACGCCAGACGGTCGGCCAGCAGGAGGGGCATGACGCGCTCCAGCGTCTCCGGGGTGATTGCGAAGCCGCGGAGAACGAGCGCGGCGTGCTCGGCCAGCAGCTCCGCGACGCGTCCGCCGTCGCCGAGCACGTCCGTCAGTCCGTCCGCCGTGGGCGCCACGGCCGGGTATCGCGGCGAGATCACCTTGGGCCGCCAGTCGACCGCGGTGCTGCCTGCCTGCTCAGGTGTGTGCACGTGCTCTCCTCGTCAGTTCTTCGTCCCGGTCGCCAGCAGGGCGACACGTGGCAGTTCGGCCCGGAAGCGGGCCCCGGCACGGTGGACGGTGAGGTCCCGTACGGCACCGGGGGCGTCGTACGGCAGGTCGGCGTCGGTGTAGCGGAAGATGTCGCGCAGCATGCACAGCACCGTGTCGCGCGCGTCCGCGCGGCTCTGTGCGGCCTCGGTGATGAGGGCGAGGCCGTACATGTCGGTCATGTAGTCGGCGAGGCCCGCCAGCGCCTCCTCCTCGCTGTCGCCCTCGATCACGACGGGGTCGTACATCCGGTCCGCCTCGACGTCCGCGAACCCGGCCGATTCCAGGTAGCCGCGCATCTCCTCCGCCGTGAAGTGCGGGTAGGCGTGTCCGGCCCGCGAGTAGGGGGCGACCGCCTCCCGGAACCAGCGCGCCACCGCGGAGCGCTCGTCGAAGTCGTGCAGCGCGACACGCCCGCCGCGGCCCAGGCAGCGGTACGCCTCCCGGAGGGCGGCCGGACGGTGCCCCACCTCCAGGTGGTGGGTGCCGTAGGCGAGCAGGACACCGTCGAGCACACCGTCACGGTGCAGCAGACTGTGTGCCTGCTGGCGGACCGCGGGCAGGCCGCGATCCAGGGCCGACCTGACCATGCCGGCGCTGACGTCACCCGTGATCAGGGGCACCGGGCCGGAGTTCCGGGCACCGCTCATGCCGCGCCACACACGGGTGAGAAGGCCGTCGCCGCCCAGTACGTCCAGGACGCGGCTCAGCGCGGCGTGGTCGGGGCCCGCCAACTCGGTGAAGAGACGTGCGATGCCCTGGCGGCGGGCTCCGTCGGCGCGCTGGGCCCGGCGGTAGGAGTCGCCGCGGCCGCCGTTGTCGTCGGTGTCGAATTCGTTGCGCCCTTCCAGCCAGCGCGCACCGGTTAGGGCAGCCATCCGGGCGGGGTCGAGGAGTTCGGCGACGTGCTGGTGGTACTCCTTCATGTGCTGCTCGTAGTCGTGCAGCGACATGCCGGGCAGGTAGCGGGTGTCGGTCCCTTGTGCCGTACCGCTCATGCGGATGCCTCCTTCGTCGCGGGTCGGATGTCGCCGGCGGGCACTCTCACGCCACCCGGTGTGGTCTGCCGCTCGGCGAGGAACTCGAGCACGAGCGCGTTGACCTCGTCGGGACGTTCCAGGTAGCCGTAGTGGCCGCACCCCTCGACCAGCCTGAAGTCGCAGTCGGGAATGGCTTGGGCGACCTCGCGGCCCAGGTGGGGCGGGCAGACGAGGTCGTCCGCGAAGCCGAGGACCCGGCAGGGCACGGAGACGTCGCGGTAGGCGGCGAGCCGGTCGGGGAAGGCGCCGAGGCCGATCTGCACGCGGGTGCCGGAACCGTCGTCGCCGGCGAGTTCGAAGAGCTCCAGCCAGTCGGCGGCCCGCCGGTCGTCGTCGAGGGTGCGCGGTGAGAGATTCTGCAGGGCCTTCATCGCGGCGTCGTAGGCGGCGGGCAGCCGCACTCCGCTGTCCCGGATCGCGATCTCCGCGTCGAGGGCTGCCCGCCGGGTGCGGTCCAGCCGGCCGCGGGTCGCCATGAGCAGCGCACCGCGGACCAGATCGGGCCGGGCCAGGGCGAGTTCCGTCGTGACGCGCGCGCCCAGGGAGGTACCGACGACGAGCGCGGGTCCGGCACCGAGGTGCTCGATGAGACCGGCCGTGTCGGTCACCATGTCGTCGATCGTGAACGGCCCGACGCCGCGCGTGGCTCCCACGCCCCTGTTGTCGAAGGTGACCGCGCGGAACCCCGCACGGGTGAGCGCGCCCACCTGGTGCAGATGCCAGGCGCGTCCCGCGGCACCGGTACCCATGACGAGCACCACCATCGGCCCGTCTCCGGTGCTGTTGTAGTGCAGCGGGATCCCGTTGATCTCCGCAGTCGGCATCGTGGTGTCCTTTCTCGCCGTTCTTCGCTCCGCGTGCGGGTTCGTGGCCGGGCGGGGGCGGTTGTGGGCAGGGTGAGGCCGGGCCGGGGCCGGTGGAAGTGAGTGACCACCGGCCCCGCCGGCGTCAGCTCGGGGTGGAGCCGGTCCGCTCGTGCTCCTCCATCGCCCTGACCAGGCTGTTGGGGCGCATGTCGGTCCAGTTGGTCTCGATGTGGTCGAGGCACTCCTGCCGTCCGGAATCCCGCACGACCGCCTTCCAGCCGTCCGGGATCTCCACGAACGCGGGCCAGAGCGAGTACTGACCCTCGTCGTTCACGAGCACGTGGAAGGTGCCTTCCGGGTCTTCGAAGGGGTTGGTCATCTCTCATACCTCTTGCTTCTTCTCGGAATGTCCCCGCAGGGCTTTCATCTGCTGAGCCAGGACGTGGCCGACCTGCGCGGCCGACTCCGGCTCGGTGAGCATGGACTTGTGTTCCGCGTCGATGCCGTGGACCTCGACGCCGCCGCCGGTGTGGGGCAGCCAGGAGTCCGGCGTGCGGCCGGGGCGTGCCGCGCGGGTCCTGTCGGCGGTGAGGTGGAGGATGCGGGCCCGCACCCGGCCGGGGACGAAGGCGCGCATGAGCCGGACGTTGTTGACGTACACGTCCTTGGCGGCGAGGAGTTCCTCGTCCTCCAGGTACGCCATCGAATCGTCCTGGTCCTGGAGGAAGGCGCGGAACCGGGCGAGGGGGAAGCGCCCCTCCCCGATCTCGTCGTCGGAGAACTCGAATCCGGCGGCGCGCAGGTTGTCCGCGACGATCTCGGCCGCGGTGGGCTCCCCGACCGCCGGGTCGCGGTCCTCGACGGGGTAGGAGTCGAGCATGGCGAGCAGCTCGACCTCCTCGCCCTCGGCCTCCAGCAGCTCGGTCATGGCGTGGGCTATGTGGCCGCCGAGCGACCAGCCGAGAAAGCGGTAGGGGCCGCCGGGCTGCACGGAACGGACGAGCCCCACGTACTCGGCCGCCATCTCCACCAGGGTGGCCGGCAGACCGTCCCCGCCGGGTCCGGGGGTACGAGCCTGGATCGCGTGGAGCGGCGTGTCGGAGGTCAGATGGGTGAGCAGCGGCGCGTAGCACCAGCCGAGCCCGGCGCCCGGGTGCAGGCAGAACAGCGGGGGTTCGGCACCGCGCTCGCGCAGCGCCAGCATCCGCAGCGGCGCGCGCCGTTCCGTCGCGCCGTCGATACGGGCGGCGAGCCGCGCGACCGTAGGGGCCTGGAAGAGGTCGCGTATGCCCAGCTCCGGCGCGCCCAGCCGGGAGCGGATGCGGGAGACGAGCCGGATGGCGAGCATCGAGTGCCCGCCCGACTCGAAGAACCCGTCGTCGATGCCGATCAGGTCGATGCCGAGGACCTCCGCGAACAGCTCGCAGAGCAGCGCCTCGCGCTCGGTGCGCGGCGGGTTGCCGGTGCCGCCCTGGTGGCCGGGTGCGGGCAGGGCGCGGCGGTCGAGCTTGCCGTTGGGCGTGACCGGCAGCGTGTCCATGGGGACGAAGACCGAGGGGACCATGTAGTCGGGCAGTTTCGCCTCGGCGTACCGGCGCAGGGCGGCGAGGTCGGGTGGAGCGGCGTCGCGGCCTGGCGTCACGTACGCGACGAGCCGCTTGTCCCCCGGGCGGTCCTCGCGGACCAGCACCGCGGCCCGCGCGATCTCCGGGCGCGCGGCGAGCACGTTCTCCACTTCCCCCGGTTCCACCCGGAAGCCGCGCAGTTTGACCTGGTGGTCGAGTCGGCCCAGGTGGTGCAGCGCGCCGTCCTTGTCCCACCGTACGAGGTCGCCGGTGCGGTACATCCGCTCGCCGGGGGCGCCGAAGGGGCAGGCCACGAAGCGCTCGGCGGTGAGCCCGGGCCGATTGCCGTAGCCGCGCGCGAGACTGCGGCCGGCGATGTACAACTCGCCCGGTACACCGGGGGGCACGGGCCGCAGCGCGGTGTCGAGGACGTACACGCGCGCGTTGCGGATCGGCGTGCCGACGGATGGCGTGGCGGGCCAGGAGTCCACGTCCGCCGGCAGGTTGGCGACGGTGACGACGTGGGTCTCGGTTGGCCCGTAGTGGTTGTACAGCCGCAGCGCGGGGTTGCCGCGGTGCAGGGAGCGGACCGGCTCGCCGGCGGTCAGCGTCTCGCCGCCCTGGACCAGGCCTGTCAACGCGGGCAGCGTGGTGCCCAGTTCCCCGGCCGCCTCGCACACGGCCTCGACCATCAGGTTGGGGGCGTACAGCTCGGACACCTGCTGGGCGTCCAGCCAGCGGACCAGCTCCACCGGGTCCCGGCGCAGCTCGTCGTCCGGGATCACGAGGCAGCTGCCCGAGGTGAGGGCGGCCAGGGTCTCCTGCGCCGATACGTCGAAGCCGATGGCCGCGAACTGCGCGATGCGGTGGCCGGGGCCGCGGGGCACCGTCTCGGCGTACCAGGCGAGGAGGTTGGCGAGTGCGCCACCGGACATGGTGACGCCCTTGGGGCGGCCGGTGGAGCCGGAGGTGTAGATGACGTACGCGAGGGAGTCCGGGTGCGGTGGCGAGAGGCGGTCGGCGTCCGTCGGGTCCGTGGCGGGCAGCTCGGCCAGTGCCCGGCGCGTCTCCGTAGCCCCGGGAAGCAGCACGGGCGTAGCGGGTGCCGTGTCGGTGAGACCGGCGGCGAGTTCGGCGGTCGTGACGAGCAGCCCGGGGCCGGCGTCCGCCAGCATGTACGTGAGGCGGTCCGGGGGGTATTCCGGGTCGAGCGGCAGGTAGGCGGCGCCTGTCTTGAGGACGGCGAGGATGGCGGTGACCAGGTCGGCGGAGCGGGGCAGGAGCAGGGCGACGGTGGACTCGGGGCCGACGCCGCGGCTGATCATCAGCCTGGCCAGTCGGTTGGCGCGGCTGTTCAGCTCGCTGTAGTTCAGCCGCTCGCCGGGCGCGATGACGGCCGGCGCCTCGGGGTCCCGCGCGGCGCGCTCTTCGAACATCTCCGGCAGCGAGGCGCCGGCAGGGGGACGTGCCGTGTCGTTCCAGCGGCTGAGCACGCTGTCTCGTTCCTCGCCCGAAAGGATCTCCGCCCGGCCGATGGTCCGGCGCGGGTCCGCGGTGACGTCGGCCAGCAAGCGGTGGAAGCGGGTGAGGAGACCGGTGGCCGTGTCACGGTCGAACACATCGGTGCTGTACTCCAGGGACAGGGCGATGCCGGTTGCCTCTCCTTCCTCGTCGTAGGACTCGACGAAGGACAGGAGCAGGTCGAACTTGGCGGTGGCCGACTCGACGGGCTGCGGGCTCACCGTGACCCCCGGTACTCCCCCGTTCTGGCCGGAGAGCTGCGCCTCGGTGTTGTTGCAGGTGAGCGCGGCCTGGAAGAGCGGGTGCCGGGAGAGGGTGCGGTCGGGGTTGAGCCGCTCGGCCAGCCGCTCGAACGGCAGGTCCTGGTGCGCGTACGCGGCGAGAGCCGTCTCCCGGACCCGTCCGACCAGTTCGCCGAACGACGGGTCGCCGGAGGTGTCCACGCGCATGACGAGCGTGTTGACGAAGAAGCCGACCAGTTCCTCCAGCGCGTCGTCGGTGCGGCCGGCGACGGGGGTACCCAGCGGGATGTCGTCGCCGGCGCCCATCCGGCTGAGGAGGGCCGCGAACGCGGCCTGCACGACCATGAACACGCTGGCTTGGTGAGTACGGGCCAGCTCGGCCGTCCGGGTGTGCACGCCGGGACCGGTCTCGGCGAAGACCTGCGCCCCGGTCTGGGTGGAGACGGACGGCCGGGGCCGGTCGAAGGGCAGGGTCAGCTCCTCGGGAAGGCCGCGCAGGGCCTCCTCCCAGTAGGCGAGCTGGGCGGCGCCGACACTGCCGGAGTCGTCCGGGTCGCCGAGGAACTCCCGCTGCCACAGGGCGTAGTCGGCGTACTGGACGGGCAGCGGCCGCCAGCCGGGGGCCGCGCCCGCGGAGCGCGCCCGGTAGGCGGTGAGCAGGTCGCGCAGGAGCCGCTTGGTGGACCAGCCGTCGCCGGCGATGTGGTGCACGACGAGGACGAGGACGTGCGCCTCGGGACCGGCCGCGAACAGCCGGGCACGCAGCGGGAACTCGCCCGCCAGGTCGAAGGAGTACGCGATGGCCTCGGCGACCGCCGCGTCCATGCCGTCCTCGGGTACGTCACGGGCGTCGAGCAAGGGGCGCGCCTCGACCGGTGTGGCGATGACCTGGTACGGCCCCTGCTCGTCCTCCTCGTAGCGGGTGCGCAGGCTCTCGTGCCGGGCCACGACGTCCTCGAGGGCGGAGCGGAGCGCGCCGGCGTCGAGGGCGCCGTCGAGGCGCAGGGTCGCGTGGATGTTGTACGTGGGGCTCGGGCCGTTCAACTGGTGCAGGATCCACAGCCGCTGCTGCGCGTGGGAGAGCGGGACGCGCTCGGGACGCGGGACCGGCCGTACGGATGGGCGGACGGCGTGGGAGGTGTCGAGGAGTCCGGCGAGAGCGCCGACCGTCGGGTTCTCGAACATCTGCTTGATGGACAGTTCGACGTCGAGTGTCGAACGGACCCTGCTCACCAGTCTGGTGGCGAGGAGTGAGTGGCCGCCGAGCGCGAAGAAGTCGTCATCGATGCCGACCTGGGGCCGGCGCAGGATCTCCGCGAACAGTCGGCAGAGGATCTCCTCACGGGGCGACCTCGGAGCACGCCCGGCGCGGGTCGCGTCATCCGGGCGCGGCCGGGGCAGCGCGCCGCGGTCGATCTTTCCGTTGGGGGTCAGCGGCAGCGCGTCGAGCCCGACGTACAGCGCGGGCACCATGTGGGCGGGCAGTGAACGGTGCAGGTGGGCGGTCAGGTCGTCGGTTCCGGGGAGGCCGTCGGGTCCGGTGCCGGCCGTGGTGGGAACGATGTAGGCGACCAACCGCGCGTGGGCCGGGTCGTCCTCCTCGGTGACGACGACGGCGGCCCGCTCCACCACGGGGTGTGCGGCCAGCGCCGCCTCGATCTCGCCGGCTTCGATCCGGAAGCCGCGCAGGTTGATCTGGGTGTCGGTGCGGGCGATGTACTCCAGGGCGCCGTCGGCGTTCCAGCGGACGAGGTCGCCGGTGCGGTACATCCGCTCACCCGGCGCGCCGAACGGGCAGGCCACGAAGCGCTCCGCGGTCCCCGCGGGCCGGTGGACGTAGCCGTGCGCGACGCCTTCGCCGGCCACGTACAGCTCGCCGGGGACACCGGCGGGCACGGGCCGGAGGCCGGAACCGAGCACGTACAGGCGGGTGTTCCACACCGGCCGCCCGATGGGCACGGGCCCGTCCGGGGTCGGGTCGCCGGGTGCCAGCCGGTGTTCGGAACAGTTGACGGTCGTCTCGGTGGGGCCGTAGACGTTGTAGACCGTGACACCGGGGTGGTCCGCGCGCCAGCGGCGCAGCGGAGCGCCGAGAAGCTGCTCGCCGCCGAAGGTGATGGCGCCGGTGGGGCAGACCCGGCCGGGCAGGGTGTCGAGCAGCGTGAGGTGGCTGGGGGTCGCCTTCATGAAGTCGGGCGGCGCCTCGTCCGGCCCCAGCACCGGGTCGTCCTCCAGCGACGCGAGGCGTACGCAGCCGCCGCTGATGAGCGGGACGTACAGCGCGCCCACGGTGAGGTCGAAGGACACCGGAGAGTGCACGAGGGCGCGCCCCGTGGCGGGGTATTCGCCCGCGGCACGCAACAGATAGCCCACCAGAGAGCGGTGCGCGACGACGACGCCCTTGGGCCGGCCGGTGGAGCCGGAGGTGTAGATGACGTACGCGGGGTGGGCGGGCAGCAACGGCGCGAGGCGGTCCGCGTCGAGGACGGAGCCGTCCTCGACCGAGCCCCGGGCGGCGGTCTCGCGTGGGTCGTCCAGCACCACCACGGGACACTCGGTGGCGGGGAGCAGGGGGGCTGCCGCGGTGTCGGTGAGTACGAGCAGCGGCCGGACGTCGTCGAGCATGAAGGCGACGCGCTCGGGCGGGTATTCGGGGTCGACGGGCACGTAGGCGGCGCCGGTCTTCATGACGGCGAGGGCGGCGAGCACCAGCTCCGGCGAGCGGGGCAGCGCCACGGCGACGTTCGTGCCGGGGCCGGCGCCGCGTCCGATGAGCACCCGGGCCAGCCGGTCGGACTCCGCCGCCAGCTCCCGGTAGGTCAGCGTCCGCTTCGCGGTCGCCACGGCCGGGCTGTCGGGGGTGCGGGCGGCCTGGCGGGTGAAGAGCTGCGGCAGGGTGACGTCCTCGACCTCGCGGGCGGTGTCGTTCAGCCCGTCGATGAGGTGGACGCGCTCATCGGGGCTGAGGACGTCGACGCGCCCGGTGGGCAGGCCGGGATCGGCGACGAAGACGTCGACCACCCGCAGGAGCCGGTCGCGAAGGGCCGCGGCAGCCGCGGGATCCACGGCGGAGGGGCGATGGCCGATACGGAACCGCAGGGGCGGTCCCGGCGAGGCGAGCAGGCACAGCGGGTAGTGCATGGCGTCGCGCATGCCGGTACCGGTGATCCGCAGTGGGCCGCGCCCGGGCGCGGCGACCGGGTCCGGGGCCCCGGAGGGCGCCGACGGGTAGTTCTCGAACGCCATCACGGAATCGAACAGTTCGGGGTGCCCGGTCTGGAGCTGGATGTCGGCGAGCCGGTGGTGCTGGTGGTCGAGCAGAGCGGTCTGCTCGACCTGGAGCCTGCGCAGGAACGCGTTCAGCGGCTCGTGTGCCCGGGTGCGGACGCGCAGCGGGAGGGTGTTGACGAACAGCCCGATCATGTTCTCGACGCCGTCGAGTTCGGGCGGGCGGCCGGAGACGGTCACTCCGTAGACGACGTCCTCGCGACCGGTGGCCCGGCCGAGCACCAGCCCCCACAGGCCCTGGACCACGGTGTTGAGGGTGACCCCGGTTCCGCGCGCCAGCCGGACCAGCGCCTCGGAGGTGTGCTCGGGCAGCGCGAAGCCGAGCCATGCGGGGGCCTCGGCGGCCCGGGGTGCCCGCGGCGCGACGAGGGTGGGCCCGTCGAGGCCGGTGAGCGCCGCGCGCCAGGCGGACTCGTCCGCGGCGCCGTCGCGCGCCGCCAGCCACCCGAGGTAGTCCCGGAAGGGGCGTACCGGAGGCAGCGCCGCGGGGTCGCCCGAGGACCGGTACAGGGTCATGAGTTCACGCAGCAACAAGGGCATCGACCAGCCGTCGAGCACGATGTGATGGTTGGTGAGGGCGAACCGGTACCGGTCGTCGGCCAGCCTCAGCAGCAGAAAGCGCACCAGCGGCGGCCGGGAGAGCCGGAAGCGGCGCCAGCGATGCTCGTCCAGCGCTTCGCGCGTCGTCTCCTCGGGATCGGCGGCCTGCCGCAGGTCGAGCTCCTCCCAGGGCGGCTCGACCTCGTGGGGCACGAACTGCACCGGGGACTTGGCGGCCTGGACGGAGAAACCCGCGCGCAGGTTGTCGTGTCGGCGCAGCAGCGTGGCGACGGCGTTCCGCAGGGCGGTGACGTCGAGGGTGCCGCGCAGGTCGACGACCGTCTGGACGGTGTAGACGTCCGGTTCGTCCTCGGTGTAGCTGCTGTGGAAGAGCAGCCCTTCCTGGAGAGGGGTGAGGGGCAGGACGTCCTTCAGGGATCGGCTCATCGGTCGGCCTTCCAGTCCGCTTCGAGCTGGTCGATCTCCGTGTCGGAGAGGTCGACGAGGGGGGCCGGCGATGCCGGCCGGGCACGTCCGCCGTCGGCGGGCGGCGGGGGCGCGTCCGTACCGGCCCGCGAAGAGGCCAGTTCGCGCAGGGCCCGGAACCAGCGCTCGGCCAGGTCGCGCACCTCGTCCTCGGCGTGCAGCCGGCCGGCCCAGGACCAGGTGGCGACCAGGCGGGGGCCGTCGGCTCCCTCGACCGTGACGGCGGTGCACTCGATCTCGTGCGCCAGGGGAAGGCCGGGCGGCTGTCCGGCGATGCCGCTGCCGAGCAGCGCCCAGTCGCCCCCGCCGCCGGATTCGTCGGCGGTGACGGGCACCTGGCCGCGGGCGCCGGTGAAGCGCCCCAGGTAGTTGAAGCCGTAGCGCGGCCGCGGCGCCGTGCGGAGCACGGGCGCCGTAAGGGCGTTGAGGTAACGCAGGAGACCGTATTGCAGCCCGGCGTCGGGAAGCCGGCCGGCGGTGCCGGCGGCCTCTCGGAGCGCGCCGCCCACCGCGGGGTCCGCGAGGTCGTCGCCGGCCAGCGCGCCGGGGCGCAGCCGGACCGGGTGGACGCTGGTGAACCAGCCGACCGTACGGGACAGGTCCGCGCCCGGTGCGGCATCCTCCACCCTGCCGTGCCCCTCCACGTCGACCAGGACCCCGTGCCCGCTGTCTTCGGGACGCCACTGCCCGACGGCCCGCGCGAACGCGCCGAGCAGCACTTCAGTGACGCCGACGCCCAGCGCGGCGGGCAGTGGCCCGAGCACGGTGCCGGTCGGGCCGGCGGGCAGGGTCAGGGTCAGTGCCCGCTCCGTGGCCCGGGTGTCGGCCACCGCGTCGAGGCGGGAACCCGGCCCGAGCGGCTCTCGCAGGGTCCGCGTCCAGTCCGCGGTCCGATCGGCGATCGCCGCGTCGTCGGCCAGCTCCGACAGACGGTGGGCCCAGGTGAGGAAGGGCGTACCGACGGGGTCCGGCGCGGGGGTGCGCCCCGTGACCAGCGCGCGCCAGGCGTCCGCGAGGTCGGTGGTGAGGATGCGCCAGGAGACGCCGTCCACGACAAGGTGGTGCGCAATGAGCACCAGCGCGCCCTGCTCGCGCGGACCGCGGTCGAGCCATACGCAGCGCAGTACCGCGCCCGTGCCCGGGTCGAGCCGTTCCCGGGCGGCGGCGGCCGACTCGCGGGCGAGCGCGCGCAGTTCCTCGTCGCCGGTCCCCCGCGCGTCCACGGTCTCCACGAGGCCGGCGGCCGCGACCGTACCCGGCTCCGCGATGACCAGGTCCCACTCGCCGCCGGTGAGGGTGGCGCTCATGCGCAGGGCGTCGTGGTGGTCCAGCAGTGTCCGGAGTGCCGCGACGAGGTCAACCTCCCGGGTGCCGGCCGGCGTGCGCAGCAGGACCGACTGGTTGTAGCCGCGGGTGCGTACGGGGTCGCCGGCGCCCAGCTCGGCGAGCCGGGCCACGATGGGCGTGACGGGCACGGGGCCGGTCCCGGGGCCGGTCAGCACTCCCGCCGCACCGCTCCGGGCGAGGGCGGCCAGGGTCGCGACGGTGCGGTGCTCGAAGACGTCGCGGACGGTGAGGACTCCGCCGGTGCGCCGGACCCGGCTGACGAGCTGGATCGAGGAGATGCTGTCGCCGCCGAGCGCGAAGAAGTCGTCGTCGACACCGACTTCGTCGAGACCCAGAACCTCCGCGAAGAGGGTGCACAGCGCCCGCTCCCGGTCGTCCCGGGGCGCCCGGGAGACGACGACGGCGGCGGGGTCCGGCTCGGGCAGGGCCCGCCGGTCGAGCTTGCCGCCGGGGGCCAGTGGCAGCCGGGCCAGCGGTACGACGGCGGCGGGGACCATGTACCGCGGCAGCTCGGCTGCCAGCCGCGCCAGCGCCCCGTCCACGTCGAACGCGGGGGCACCGCCGGTGTCCGGTGCCCCGGTGGAGCCGGTGGGGACGGACGGGCCCTCCGTGACGGCAGGGACCACGTAGGCGACGAGCCGGTCGTCGCGTGCGACGACCGCGGCCTGGCCGACGGCCTCCTGGGCGAGCAGCGCCGCCTCGACCTCGCCGGGCTCGATACGGAAGCCGCGGATCTTGACCTGGCTGTCGCCGCGCCCCAGGTACTCCAGGTTGCCGCCGGGCAGCCAGCGCGCCAGGTCGCCGGTACGGTACATCCGCTCCCCGGCACCGGTGAACGGGCAGGCCACGAAACGTTCGGAGGTCGTGCCAGGACGACCGCGGTAGCCGCGCGCGACGCCCGTGCCCGCGATGTACAGCTCGCCCGGCACCCCGGGCGGCTGCGGCCGCAGACGCGCGTCCAGGACGAACAGCCGGTGGCCGGGCAGCGGTCGGCCGATCGGGACGACACCGCCGGGCAGTGGGTCGCCGGGTTCGAGGACGAAGTCCGCGCAGCTCACGGTCGCCTCGGTGGGTCCGTAGTCGTTGAAGATCCTCACCCCCGGGTGGGCCGCCCGCCAGCGGGCGAGCCGCGCTCCCGTGAGTTGCTCGCCGCCGATGACGAGGTCGGTGTCCGGCGAGGCCCACGCGGCCGTGTCGTCGAGGAGCGCCATGTGCGAAGGCGTCACCTTGAGGAAGGCCGGCGGCGACGACGGGCGGTCGGCGGGTGGCTCGTCCAGGTCCGCCACGGTGACGCAGCCGCCGGCCACGAGCGGGGTGAACAGGGTGGTCACCGTCAGGTCGAACGCGGCCGACGAGTGCAGCAGGCTCTCCCCGGCGGCACCGGGGTAGCGTCGGCGGCTGCGGGCCAGGAACGCCGCCAGCGACCGCTGTTCGACGATGACGCCCTTGGGCCGGCCCGTCGAGCCGGAGGTGTAGACGACATACGCCGGGTTGCGGGGATCGACGGGCACGGGACGCTCGGCGTCGGTGAGCGCGGTGGCCGGCAGCGCCGCCAGCGCCGCCCGGGTCTCCTCGGTGTCCAGTACGGTCACACCCCCGTCCGCCGGTGCGACGGGCAGGGCGTGGCGCGACTCATGGTCGGTGAGGCAGAGCACGGGCGCGGCATCGCCCAGCATGAACGCGATTCGTTCCGCGGGCAGTTCGGTGTCCACCGGAAGGTACGCGGCGCCGGCCTTCTGGACGGCGAGCAGCGCCACCACGAGGTCCGCGCTCCGAGGAAGCAGCACGGCGACGGTGTCCTCGGGTCCGGCGCCCTGACGGACGAGATGGCGGGCGAGCCGGTTGGCGCGCTTCTCCAGTGCGGCGTAGTCCAGCTCCGTGTGCGCGTCCCGCAGCGCGGGAGCGTGCGGGGTCCGGGCGGCCTGCTCGGCGAAGAGCGCGGGGAACGTCGGCCCGGCCGCCTCCGGCACGGCCCTCCCGGGATGGCCGGGGTCGGGGGCGCTCCAGCGTTCCAGCGCCTCGCGCTCGTCGGCGCCGAGGATGCCGACGGCCGACAGCGGCAGATCCGGCCGGGCAGCCACGGCCTCCAGCAACCGGACGAGCCGGGCGGCCAGCAGCTCCGCCGTCCCGGGGTCGAAGAGGTCGGTGCTGTACTCCAGCGCACCCGCGAGACCGGCGCCCTGCCCGTCGGCGTCCCGGTACTCGGTGAGCGCCAGCGTGAGGTCGAACTTGGCGGTGCCCACGCCCATGTCCTCACCGGCGACGGACAGGTCACCGAGGGCCGGGAGGCCGTCCCGGTGGCGGACCGCGGCGGCGGTGTCGAAGTTCAGCGCCACCTGGAAGAGGGGGTGCCGCCCCAGGGAACGCTCCGGGTCGCGCAGTTCCACCAGCCGCTCGAAGGGCACGTCCTGGTGGTCGAACGCGGCCAGGTCGGTACGGCGTACGCGGTCCAGCAGCTCGGTGAACGCCGGGTCGCCGGAGGTGTCCGTGCGCAGCACCAACGTGTTGACGAAGAAGCCGACCAGGTCCTCCACCGCGCGGTCGGTGCGCCCGGCGACCGGCGAGCCGATCGGGATGTCGGTCCCGGCGCCCAGCCGGGTGAGCAGTCCGGCGAGGGCTGCCTGCACCGCCATGAAGACGGTGGCCTGCCGGTCCCGCGCGGACCTGGCGAGGTCCTGGTGGACGGCGGCGGGGATACGCAGCGGGACGCGCCCGCCCCGGTGCGTACTGATGTCGGGGCGCGGACGGTCGTACGGCAGGTCCAGTTCCTCGGGCGAGCCGTCGAGTACCTGTCGCCAGTGATCCGTCTGCGCCGACAGGGCGCTGCCGGGGTCGTGCTCGGAGCCGAGCAGGGCGCGCTGCCACAGGGCGTAGTCCGCGTACTGCACGGGCAGCGGCGGGAGTTGCGGCGTCCCGCCCGCGCACCGGGCCGTGTAGGCGGCGGCGAGGTCGGCGAGCAGGGGGCGCCGCGACCAGGCGTCGGTGGCGATGTGGTGAAGCACCAGCAGCAGCACGTGGGTGTCGGTTCCGGTCCGGAACAGCCGTGCGCGTACGGGAAGTTCGGCCCCGAGCCGGAAGGGGCGCGCCGCCGCTTCGCGGAGCAGGCGCGGCAGCACACTCTCATCGGTGTGCACCGTCTCCGGCAGCAGGGGCGGGCACTCGGCCGCGGGCAGCACCACTTGGTGGGGTCCGTCCCCGTCCTCGGCGACGAGGGTACGCAGGGCCTCGTGCCGCTTCAGTACGTCGCCGAGGGCGGCGCGCAGCGCGCCGGTGTCGAGCGGGCCGCTCAGCCGCAGCGCCGTGGGGTGGTTGTAGGTGTCGCCGGGGCCTTCCAGTTTCTGTACGAACCACAGCCGGCGCTGGGCGAAGGAGAGCGGGACGCGGTCGGGCCTGGGCACGACGGGAGCCGGCGCCCCCCTGGCCCGTCCGGCACGCCCGGCGGCAGCGGCGAGTCCGGCCACGGTGGGGTCCTCGAACATCTCGCGGACCGTGATCTCCACGTCGAGGGTGCCGCGGATCCGGCTGATGAGCCGGGTGGCGAGCAGGGAGTGCCCGCCGAGGGTGAAGAAGTCGTCGTCGACGCCGACTTCGGGCAGCCCGAGCACCTCCGCGAAGAGCCCGGCGAGGATCTCCTCGTGCGGACCGCGCGGGGCGCGCCCGACCGGTCCCACGGCCCCCGCCCGGTACTCCCCGGCGCCGGAGGCCGGCAGCGCCGACCGGTCCACCTTGCCGTTGGGGGTCAGCGGGAGGGTTTCGAGGATCACGAGGACGGACGGGACCATGTAGTCGGGCAGCCGGGTACGTACCGTCGCCAGCACCGCGGTGGCGTCGAGCGCGTCACCGGACGCGGCGTCGGGTACGACGTATCCGGCCACGCGGGCGGTGCCGGCCTCGGTGCGGACGGCGACCGCGGCGCGGGAGACACCCGCGCAGGCCGCGAGCGCGGCCTCGATCTCGCCGAGTTCGATGCGGAACCCGCGTACCTTGACCTGGTCGTCGGTCCTGCCCAGATAGTCCAGCTTGCCGTCACGGCGCCACCGGGCAAGGTCACCGGTGCGGTACATACGGCCGCCGGGGGCGCCGAAGGGACAGGGCAGGAACCGCTCGGCGGTCGGGCCGGGCCGGTTCGCGTACCCGCGGGCGACACCGGCGCCCGCGATGTACAGCTCGCCGGGCACCCCCTCGGGCACCGGGTTCAACCGGGCGTCGAGGACGTGGACGGTGGTGTTGCCGATGGGGGTGCCGATGGAGACCGGGCCCGCCGGCTTCGCGTCGCGGTCGCCGGTCAGCGGGCAGGCGGTGGACCACACGGTGGTCTCCGTCGGACCGTACAGGTTGAGCACCCGGCCCCCCGCGGCGACCAGCGTCCGCGCCAGTTCGGCGGGCAGCGCCTCGCCGCCCACGAGCACCCGCAGCCCGTCGACGGACAGGCCGCCTTCCACGGCGACGGCGTGCCACCAGCTCGGCGTCGCCTGCACGGCCGTGACGCCCTCCTGCGCGCACAGCTGACGGACCAGCCGCGGATCGCGTGCCGTGTCACTGTCGGCGAGGACGACGACGGCGCCCGCGAGCAGGGGTGACAGCAGTTCGAGGGCGGAGATGTCGAAGGCGGCGGTGGTGACCGCCAGCAGACGGTCCCGCTCCCGCAGCCCGACCCACCGCTCCATCTCCGCCAGGAAGTTGGCAAGGTTGCCGCGGGTCACCGCCACGCCCTTGGGCAGCCCGGTGGAGCCCGAGGTGTAGATCGTGTAGGCGAGCGCCCCGTCCGCCTCGGGCACCGCACGCTCCGCGTCGACCAGATCGCCGCCCGGCATCGCGGCCAGCTCGGCGGCCACCGCCGGGTCTTCCAGGGCCAGTACGGACTCCGCGCCGAACGCGTTCTCGCTGCGCGGAGCCACCAGCAGCGCGGGCCCGGAATCGCGCAGGATGTGCCCGGTCCGCTCCCGCGGATGCGCCGGGTCGAGCGGCACGTACGGCACCCCCGCTTTCAGCGCCGCCAGCACCGTCACCGGCAGCCACGAGCCGCGCGGCAGCGCCATCGCGATCGGCGCCCCCTGGCCGGCCCCGTGCCGCAGCAGCAGCCGGGCCAGACGGTTCGCGCGCGCGTTGAGTTCGCCGTACGACAACCGCTCAGCACCCGCCACGAGGGCCTCGGCCCCGGGCGTGCGTGCCGCCCGTGCCTCGAAGGCCGCCACCGGCCCAACGGCGGGCAGGTCGCGCGCGGTGTCGTTGTACCGCACCAGCAGGCGGTGGAGTTCGGCGTCGTCCAGGATGCGCAGCTGCCCGAGCCGCCGCGCCGGCGCCTCGACGGCGGCCTCCAGCAGCAGCAGGAAGCGGTGTACGAGCGACTCCGCCGTGGTGCGGTCGAACAGGTCGGTGCTGTACTCCAGCACGCAGCCGACACCGGCCGCCCGGCCGTCGTCCGCGCGGCGCTCGTTGCAGGACAACGACAGGTCGAACTTCGACGACGCCGACTCCACGATCTCGCCCCGGACGACGAGGCCGGAGGCGCCCCCCGTACCGCCCGCCGATGCGGCGAAGCCGTTGTTGAAGGCGAGCAGCACCTGGAAGAGCGGGTGGCGGGCCAGCGAGCGGGCCGGATTGAGCGCCTCGACGAGCCGTTCGAAGGGCACGTCCTGGTGGGCGTACGCGGCCAGGCTGGTGGCCCGTACGCGGTCCAGCAGCTCGGTGAACGCCGGGTCGCCGGAGGTGTCCGTGCGCAGCACCAACGTGTTGACGAAGCAGCCGACCAGCTCCTCCACCGCCTCGTCGGTGCGCCCGGCGACCGGCGAGCCGATCGGGATGTCGGTCCCGGCGCCCAGCCGGGTGAGCAGTCCGGCGAGGGCTGCCTGCACCGCCATGAAGGGGGTGACGTGGTGTTCGCGGGCGACGGCGCACAGCCGGGCGTGCAGACCGGCCGGAATGTCGAAGGCGACGCGGTCGCCGCGGTACGAGGCGGTGCGCGGCCGCGGCCTGTCGGTGGGCAGCGGGAGTTCGTCGGGCAGCTCCCGCAGGGTCTCCTCCCAGTGCCGGAGCTGGCGGACGAAGGGGCTGTCCGGGTCGTCCTCGTCCCCGAGCGCTTCCCGCTGCCACAGCGCGTAGTCCGCGTACTGGGCGGGCAGCTCCGGCTGCCGGCCGGGGCTGCCGGACCGGCGTGCGGTGTAGGCCAGTTCGAGGTCGCGGGTGAGCGGCCGGACGGACCAGCCGTCCATGGCGATGTGGTGCGTCACCAGCAGCAGGACGTGCTCGCGCTCGCTCAGGGCGAACAGACAGGCGTGCAGCGGTGGGCCGTCGGCGAGCGCGAACGGGTGCGCCGCTTCTTCCTCCAGCTCGGCGCGCAGCCGGTCCTCGGTGGTGTGGCGCACGGGAAGGCCGGGGGCGGACACGGCGGCGTCCAGCACCCGCTGGCAGGGACCCTGGTCGTCCTCGGCGAAGACCGTGCGCAGGCTCTCGTGCCGGGCGGTCACGTCGGCCAGCGCGGCCCGCAGCGCCGGGATGTCCAGCGCGCCCCGCAGCCGGAACGCCACAGGGATGTTGTACGTACCGCCGGGGCCGTCCATCTGGTGCAGGAACCACAGGCGCTGCTGGGCGAAGGAGAGCGGGACTCGCGCCGGCCGCGGAGTCCGGCGCACGACCCCGCTCACGACGCCGCCGGTTTCGCCGGTGACGGCGGAGAGCCGGGCGACGGTCGGGGCGTCGAAGAGCGCGTCGATGGGCAGTTCCGTCCGCAGCGTCGAGCGCACCCTGCTGATCAGGACGATGGCCAGCAGGGAGTGGCCGCCCAGTGCGAAGAAGTCGTCGTCGACGGTGACGTCGGGGACGCCGAGGACCTCGGCGAAGAGGCCGCACAGAATCGCCTCGCGCGAGGTGCGTGGCGGCCGGCCCGTGGCGGAATCGGGCCGGTGATCGGGGGCGGGCAGCGCCGCCCGGTCGAGCTTCCCGTTCCGGGTCAGCGGCAGTTCGCCGAGGACCACGAGGTCCGGGGGCACCATGTAGCCGGGGAGTCCGGCGGCGAGCGCGGCCGTCAGCTCCGTGGTGTCGGGGGTGGTGCCGGCGGGCACCACGTAGCCCACCAGCCGCCGGTCGCCGGGCCGGTCCTCGCGGACGACGACGGTTGCCTCGGCGACCGCCGGGTGGCGCAGCAGGGCGCGGGTGATCTCACCCGGCTCGATCCGGAAGCCGCGCACCTTCACCTGGTCGTCCGCGCGGCCGACATAGCTCAGCCGGCCTTCCGGCTCCCAGCGCACGACGTCACCGGTGCGGTACATCCGCTCCCCCGGCTCGCCGAAGGGGCAGGCCACGAAACGGCCGGCGGTGAGCCCCGGGCGGCCGAGGTAGCCGCGGGCGACACCGGTGCCCGACACGTACAGCTCGCCGTCGGCTCCGACGGGGACGGGCCGCAGGCCGGGACCGAGGACATGGATCCGTACTCCCGGGAACGGCCGGCCGATGGGGACCGGGCCGTCGGGCAGCTCGGCGCCCGGCGGGAGGCGGTACTCGGTGCAGTTGATGGTGAGTTCGGTGGGTCCGTAGGCGTTGACGACCCGCGCGGCCGGGTGCTGTTCGCGCCAGTCGCGCAGGGCCTCGCCCGTCAGTGCCTCACCGCCGAGGATCAGCGTGCCGTCACCGGCGAGGATGCCGGGCAGGGCGCCGAGCAGCCCCAGATGGGACGGGGTCGCCTTCACCAGCGTGGCTCCGGCTTCCGCGGCGGCCTCGTCCAGTTCTCCGAGGCGCACGGTGCCGCCCGCGGCCAGCGGTGTCAGCAGGGTGGTGAGGGTCAGGTCGAAGGCGAGGGAGGTGTGGGCCAGGGAGGTGCCGGCGGCATCGGGGTAGCGTTCGCGCGCGCCGTCCACGTACGCGTCGAGGCAGCCGTGGTCGACCACGACGCCCTTCGGGCGGCCGGTCGAGCCAGAGGTGTAGATGACGTAGGCGGCGGTGCGGGGGAAAATCGGCCGCAGGGGTTCGCCTCCGGCGAGGGGGGCGCCGGACAAGCCGGTGAGGTCTGGCGTCCGCGCGACGTCCGCACCGTCCTGCGGCCGCTGGTGCTCCTCGTCCCCTCCGGGGGCGAGAACAACGGCGGGGCACGCGTCGCCCAGGACGAAGCGGATCCGCTCCGACGGCCATTCGGCGTCCAGCGGGAGGTAGGCGGCGCCGGATTTCAGCACGCCGAGCACGGTCGCGAGGACTTCGGGACAGGGCGTGGCCACGACGGCGACGAGGTCACCGGCGCCGATGCCGCGCTCGATGAGCCAGCGGGCTGTGCGGTTGGCCCGGCGGTCGAGTTCCGCGTAGCCGACCGCCTGTCGGCCGCCGGACGCCGCCACCGCGACGGCGTCGGGCGTACGGGCCGCCTGGGCCGCGAACCGCTCCGTGAAGGGGACGGGGCGCCGGTTCGGCGCGGTGCCCGTGCCCCACTCGTCGAGCACCCGGCGCCGCTCCCGCGCGTCGAGCGGGTCGAGCCTGCCGGCGGGCGTGTCGGGGCGGAGCGCCAGCTCGGTGAGGGCGCGTACCACCCGGTCGGCAAGGTTGCGGGCGCGCGCGGCATCCAGGAGGTCGGGGCGGTAGTCGACGCGTACGGTCAGCTCCGGTCCGCGCATCGCGCACACCAGGGTGACCGGGTAGTGGTTGCGGCTGTGGCTGTCGGTACCGATGGCGCGGAAGGACACCTCCTGCTCCGTCATCTCGGCCGGGTAGTTCTCGAACACCATGGTGGTGTCGAAGAGTTCGGGCAGTCCCGACCAGGCGTGCAGGTCGGTCAGCGAGACATGCCGGTGGTCGAGCAGGGCGAACTGTTCCCGCTCCAGCCGCGCGACGAAGGCGCGCAGCGGCTCGGCGGGTCGCGTACGGGCGTGCAGCGGCACCTTGTTGACGAACATGCCGATCATCGCCTCGGCACCGGCGAGCTCGCCGGGCCGGCCGGAGACGGTGACGCCGAAGGTGACGTCGTCGCGCCCGGTCTCCTGGGCCAGGACCAGCGCCCACGCGGCCTGGACGGCGGAGTTGAGGGTCACGCCGTCCTCGCGGGCCCGGCGCTGGAGCCCGGCGGAGACCCCGGCGGGGAGCACAGTGCGTACGGACTCGGGCACCGGGCCGCTCCTGGAGGCGCCGGGAGCGATCAGGGTGGGGCCCTCGACGGTGTCCAGGTACTCCTTCCAGGCCCGCTCCGCCGCGCCCCGGTCACGGTCCGCGAGCCATTCCAGGTGGGCACGGTGCCCGGGGGCGGCGGGCAGTTCGGCCCCCGCTCCGCGGTAGAGCGTGAGGAGTTCGCGCAGCATGACGGGGATGGACCAGCCGTCGATGACCGTGTGATGGGTGGTGAGGACGAACCGGAACCGCTCGGGGCCGGTGCGCACCAGGAGGAAACGGATCAGTGGGGGTCTGGACAGGTCGAAGCGGGAGGCGCGCTCACCTGCCACCAGCCCGGGAATGCGCTCCTCGACAGCGGCATCGGAGTCCTGGCTGAGGTCGTGATAGGTCCACGGCACGTCCACGGCGGCCGCCACGGCCTGCACCCACTCCCCGGACGCCCGTTGGTGGAAGCAGGACCGGAGACCGCTGTGACGGGCGACGAGTTCGCGGGCCGCCCGGTGCAGAGCCGCGGGGTCCACGGCGCCGTCGAGGCGGAAGGTGAGCTGGCCCACATACACGTCCGCTTCGCCCTGGTCGTACACGCTGTGGAAGAGGAGTCCGCCCTGGAGCGGTCCGACCGGCAGCACGTCCTCCAGCGCGGTGCCCGCGCGACGCTCCAGGCTCTCGATCTCCGGCTGGCCGAGACCGGGCACGGCGACGTCGGAGGGGGTGAGGCCGCCCCCGCCGACCCACGCGGTGTGCTCCACGATCGCGTGCAGCGAATCGTCCCAGGCATCGGCGAGCCGCCGTACGTCCTCCTCGGCGAGCACCTCGCCCGCCCAGGTCCAATGGGTGACGAGCCGGGGTCCGTCCGGGCCCTCCACGGCGACGGCGTTCAGCTCGATCTCGTGGCTCAGCGGGGTGTCCGGGTCCTGGCCGGCGACGTCGCTGCCGAGCAGTGCCCAGGCCGCGCCGTCCGGCGTGCCGGCGCCGACCGGACCACCGGCGCCACCCGCCTGTTCAGCGGCGAACCGCCCCAGGTAGTTGAAGCCGAACCGGGCGCGGGCCCCCGTGGCCAGCCGGGGTGCGGTGGCGGGGTTGAGGTAGCGCAGCAGGCCGAAGCCGAGCCCCTCGTCGGGCACCGCGCGCAACGTCTCCTTGACCTGCCGCACGGCGCGCCCGACGGCGTCCCGCCCGGCCGGTCCGGTGGCCGCGACGGTACCGAGCCGCAGAGGGTGAACGCTGGTGAACCAGCCGACGGTGCGCGACAGGTCGGCCGTACCGGCCACCTGCTCGGCCCGCCCGTGGCTCTCCACGTCCACGAGCACGGACGGCGCCTCGTCGTCCCGCCAGCGGCCGACGGCCATCGCGAAGGCGGCGAGGAGCACGTCGTTCACCCCGGCGCGGAAGGCGGCGGGGACCGGACCGAGCAGCGCCGCGGTCGGCTCCGCGGCCAGCGTGGAGGTGAGCCGGCCGGCGGTGGCGAGGGTGTCCTGTGCGGGGTCCAGCTCCCGGCCGCCGACGACCGGCTCCGGTGACCGGAGCAGCCGCTCCCAGTGGTCGAGTCCTTCGGTGACGCGGGGCTCGGCGGCGAGCGCGTGGAGCCGCCGCGCCCACGTGCGCAGGGAGGCGCCGACTCCGGCGGGCGCGGGCTCCCGGCCCGCCGTGACCGCCTGCCAGATCTGGTCCAGATCGCCGAGCAGGATGCGCCAGGACACGCCGTCGACCGCCAGGTGGTGCGCGACGACGACCAGTCGCCCCGGCGCGTCACCCCGGTCGAACCAGACACAGCGCAGCACCGCCCCGGCGAGCGGGTCGAGGTCTTCGCGGGCCCGGCGGGCCTCGGCGGTGACGGCGGCGTCGAGCGCCCGCGGGTCGAGTCCGGTGGCGTCGACGCGGCGCAGGCAGCTCTCGACGGCTGTCGAGCCGCGGGCCGCGACGGACAGCTCCCAGCTGTCCCCGTCCCGGCGGGCGCTGATGCGCAGCGCGTCGTGGTGGTCGAGCAGGGCCCGCACGGTCCGCCGTACGGCGTCGTGGGTGGCGGCGGCCGGGGCGGTGAGCACCATCGACTGGTTGAAGGACGCCGTGGGCCCACCACGTTCGAGGAGTTCCGCGACGACGGGGGTGAGCGGAAGAGGCCCGGTGCCCGCTTCCGGGTCCTCGTCCAGAGCGTTGTCCTCCCGGCGCGCGACAGCGGCCAGCCCCGCGGGGGTGCGCCGCTCGAACACGTCGCGGACGGTGAAGACCACACCGGCCCTGCGGGCGGCGCCGACGAGCTGGATGGACAGGATGCTGTCGCCGCCCCCGCGGAAGAAGTCGTCGTCCACGCCGGTGTCCCCGGTGCCGAGGATCGCGTCGAAGAACCCGCACAGCCGTGCCTCCAGCGCGGTGCCGGGCGCCCGGGCCGTGCGGCGCTCCGCGTGGCCGGGGGCGGGCAGCGCCTTCCGGTCGAGCTTGCCGCTGGTGGTGTACGGCAGCGCGTCGAGGGCGACGAGTGCCGCCGGCACCAGGTACTCGGGGAGCAGTTCACGCAGCCGGACGTCGGTCTTCCCGAGGTCGGGGCGGCCTTCGGTCCCCACGACGTAGGCGACGACGCGGCGGACGCCGGGCTGGTCCTCCAGGACGACGACGGCGGCGTGCGCGACATCGTCGAGTGCGGCCAGTACGGCTTCGATCTCGCCGGGCTCGATGCGGAAACCGCGGATCTTCACCTGCTCGTCGGCCCGCCCGAGGTAGCCGAGGGCGCCGTCGGCGTCCCAGCGGACGATGTCGCCCGTCCGGTACATGCGGTCGCCGGGCGGGCCGAACGGGCAGGAAACGAAGCGTTCCGCGGTCATGGCGGGGCGACCGAGGTAGCCGCGGGCGACACCGGGTCCCGCCAGGTACAGCTCGCCGGCCACGCCGACGGGCACCGGCTGCAGCGCCGCGTCCAGGACGTAGGCGCGGTAGCCGGGCAGCGGCCTGCCGATGACGGGACGTCCGTGGGCGTCGGCCATGGCGACGACCGCGTCCACGGCGCATTCGGTCGGACCGTAGGTGTTCATGCCGGTGACGCCGGGCGCGGCGGCGCGCAGCCGGTCCCACAGCTCCGCGTCGACGGCCTCGCCGCCGAGCGCGAGGACGGAGGGCCGGTTGCCGGACCCCTCCAGCACGCCGGCGTCGAGGAGTTGGCGGAAGTACGTGGGGCTGAGGTCGACGTGGTCGATGTTCCGGTCGCGGAGGTACGCGACGGTCGCGGCCGGGTCCAGCCGCATGTCGTCGTCGATGATGTGCAGTTCGCGGCCCTCGACCATGGCCAGCAGCGGGTCCCAGGAGGCGTCGAAGGAGAATGACGAGACGTGGGCGACGCGGCCCGGGCCCGGCAGGGAGGGGACGATCCGGGGGAAGGTCACCGCCCGGTGCGCGGCGAACAGATGGGCGAGGGAGCGGTGGCTGACCACGACGCCCTTGGGGCGCCCGGTGGAGCCCGAGGTGTGGATGACGTAGGCGGCGTTGGCGGGGGTGAGCGGAGCGATACGGTCCCCGTCCGTGACGGCGGCGGCGCTGCGGCGACCCAGCTCGGTCCCGGTGCCGGGGTGGTCGGTACGCAGCAGGCCGGGGCCCGTCGCGCCGGGGAACCTCCCGGCGCCGTGGCCGTCGGTCAGCACGAGCACCGGGGCCACGTCCTCGGTGACGGCGGCGAGACGTTCCGCGGGCAGCCCCGGGTCCAGCGGGACGTAGGCGGCCCCGCTCTTGAGGACCGCCAGCACGGCGGTCACCCACTCGTGGGTGCGCGGCAGGCAGACACCGACATGCTTCTCCGGTCCCGCACCGCGGTCGATGAGAAGCCGGGCCAGCCGGTTGGCGCGGGCCTCGACCTCGGCGAAGGTCAGGGAAACGGCGCCGCTGACGACGGCCGTGGCTTCCGGGGTGCGTGCGGCCTGCGCGCTGAATATGTCCGGCAGTGGCGTGTCCTCGTCCCGCACCCGGGCGCCGTCCACCGCGGAGCCGGGGTGCGCCCCGGTGCCGAAGTCCCTCAGCAACTCGTGCCGTTCCGCGGGCTCCAGCAGGTCGGCCGATCCGATACGCGCCGCCGGGTTGGTGAGAACCGCGGTCAGCAGCCGGACGTACCGCTCGCCGAGGGCGCGTACGGTCCCGGCGTCGAAGAGGTCCGTGGCGTACTCGATGCTGCCGGTGATGCCGTCGGGGTCACCGTCGGGCCCGAATCGCTCGACGAGGTCGAAGGCGAGGTCGAACTTGGCCGCGCGCCGGCCCGTGTCCATGCCCGACACCCGCAGCCCCGGCAGGTCGACGCGGGTCGCGGCGGTGTTGTGCAGGTTGAGGCTGACCTGGAAGAGCGGGTGCCTGGCCAGGGAGCGCTCCGGGCTCAGGGCCTCCACCAGGCCCTCGAACGGGACGTCTTGGTGGGCGTACGCGGCCAGATCGGTCTGCCGGACCCGGTCGAGGAGGTCGGCGAAGGCGGGGTTGCCGGAGGTGTCGGTACGCAGGACGAGCGTGTTCACGAAGAAGCCGACCAGGGCTTCCAATGCCACGTCCGTACGGCCCGCGACGAGGGTGCCGAGCGGGATGTCGTCGCCCGCGCCCAGCCGGGAGAGCAGTGCCGCGAGCCCCGCCTGGAGGACCATGAACGGGCTGGCCCCGTGCGCGTGCGCGAGCCGGGTGATCTCCCGCTGGACGTCCGGGGAGAGCCGGAAGTCGACGGTGTCGCCGCGGTGGCTGGAGACCGCGGGGCGCTGCCGGTCGTAGGGCAGTTCGAGGGCTTGGGGTGCGCCGTCCAGCGCGTCGGTCCAGTACCGGGTCTGCCGGCTGATGACGCTGTCGGGGTCGTCCTCGGCGCCCAGCAGCTCCCGCTGCCACAGCGTGTAGTCCGCGTACTGCACCGGCAGCGGCTCCCAGGACGGCGTCCTGCCCGACCTCCGGGCCCCGTAGGCGGTGGTCAGATCCCGGGCCAGCGGCCCGCGCGACCATCCGTCGCTGGCGATGTGGTGAACGACGAGGGAGAGCACGTGCTCCTGTTCGCCGAGCCGGAACAGCCGCGCCCGCACCGGTATCTCGGAGGTCAGGTCGAAGCCGTGGCCCGACTCCTCGATCAGAGCACCGGGCAGTTCCTCCTCACGGACCGGCGTCACGGGGAGGCGCAGCGGCACCTCCTTGGGGTCCAGGACGTGCTGCCCGGCCACTTCGCCGTCGGCGGCCGGGAAGATCGTGCGCAGCACCTCGTGGCGGTCCACCACGTCCGCCAGTGCCTCCCGCAGCGCGGCCCGGTCGAGGTCGCCGGACAGCCGGAGCGCCATGGGGATGTTGTACGTGGCGTCGGGCCCGTCGAGCTGGAAGAGGAACCAGAGGCGTCGCTGGGCGAAGGACAAGGGAAGCATCAGGGATTCTCCGACCGCGACATCCGTCGCAACGCGGGGCGGGCTGTTCGTACGGGGGCGGCTGCCAGCCGGCCGGCCAGTCCGGCGACCGTGCGGGTCTCGAACACGGCGCGCACGTCGAGTTCGACGGCCAGCTCCGACCTGATCCTGTTGGTCAGGCGGGTGGCGAGCAGGGAGTGCCCGCCCAGGGAGAAGAAGTCGTCGTCGACGGTCACCTCGGCCACGCCCAGGATCTCGGCGAAGATCGCGCACAACGCCTCCTCGCGGCCGTCGCGGGGTGCCCGCCCAGGACCGCGGCCCGATTTCGGCGGGGCCGGCAGGGCACGGCGGTCGAGCTTGCCGTGCGCCGTCAGCGGGAGGTCGTCGAGCAGGACGACGGCCGTCGGCGTCGTGTAGGCGGGCAGCCGCGCGGCGATGTGCCGCAGGAGGCCGGCGGGGTCGGGCGCCTCGGCGGCCGGTACGGGCACGGCGTACGCGGTGATCCGCTGGTCGCCGGGCTCGTCCTCGCGGACGGCCGCGGCGGCGCGGGCGACGGCCGGGTGAGCGGTGAGGGCCGCTTCGATCTCACCCAGCTCGACACGGAAGCCCCGCACCTTGACCTGTCCGTCGGCGCGGCCGACGAATACCAGAGCGCCGTCGGGGAGGCGGCGCACGAGGTCGCCGGTGCGGTACATCCGCGTACCCGGCCCGCTGTACGGGTCGGCGACGAAGCGTTCCCCGGTGTGCCCCGGCCGCCCCAGGTAGCCGCGCGCCGTCCCGGGGCCCGAGACGTACAACTCCCCCACCACGCCGGCCGGGACCAGGGCGAGCCGGCCGTCCAGCACGAGCATCCGCACGCCCGGGTGGGGCCGCCCGAAGGGCACCGGCCCCTCGGGCACGTCGGCGCCGGGCGGAATCCGGTGCTCGGCACAGTTGACCGTGAGTTCGGTGGGTCCGTACGCGTTGACGACATGGGCGCCGGGATGGGCGTCCCGCCAGACCCGCAGGGCCCGGCCGGTCAGCGCCTCACCACCGAGAACCAGCGTCCCGTCGTCGGCCAGCGCGTCGGGCAGCGCCTCCAGCAGCGGCAGGTGGGAGGGAGTGGCCTTGGTGAACGAGGCCCGCAGCCCGGCCGCGCCGTCGAGTTCGCCGAGGACCGCGCAACCGCCGGCCGCGAGCGGGGTGAACATCGTCGTGACGGTCAGGTCGAAGGTGAGCGGGGAGTGCAGCAGGGCGGTGCCGGCCGCGTCGGGATACCGCTCACCGGCGCCGTCGACGTAGCCGGACAGCGCGTCCCGCGAGACCACCACGCCCTTCGGCCGCCCGGTGGAGCCCGAGGTGAACAGGACGTAGGCGGCATGGGCACCGTGGACGGGCCGCACCGGCCGGAACTCCGCGCCGGTCGCCGGGCGCGTGAGGTCGTCGGCCCAGTCCCCGGCTCCGAGTACGGGCACCCCGTCGAGGCCGCCCAGGTCCGCGGCGTCCGTGCCACCGGGGACGAGCACCAGCCGCGGGGCCGCCTCGGCGAGCACGGCGCTCAGCCGCTCGCGCGGCCACGCCCGGTCCAGCGGTACGTACGCCGCACCCGCCTTGAACGCGCCCAGCAGCGCGGCCAGTACCTCGGGGCGGCGCGTGGCCACCACGCCGACGGTGTCATCGGCGCCGATGCCGCGGTCCGCCAGCAGCCGGGCCACCCGGCCGGCGGCGGCGTCGAGTTGCGCGTAGGTCAGTTCGCCGCCGGTCCAGCGCACGGCGGTGCGCCCGGGGTCGCGCGCGGCCCGTGCCGCGACGGCGTCGGTGAGCGGAGCCGGCGTCCGGGACAGAGGCGGTCCGCCGGCCTGGTCCAGGAGCCGGTCCCGCTCACCCGGCAACAGCACGTCCACCTCGCCGACGGGAGTGCCCGGCTTGCCGAGCACCTGCTCCAGCACACGGAGCAGCCGGTGCGCGAGGGCGTCGGCGGTGTCCTGGTCGAAGAGGTCACGGCTGTACTGGAGCACGCCGCCCAGCGCGCCCGTACCGGTGTCCGCGGGCGAGATGACGAGAGACAGATCGAACTTCACGCTCCCGGTCTCCACCGGGTACGCGGAGACCTCGATCCCGGGAAGCGTGTCGAGCCCGGCGGGTGGCGTGAGGCCCTCGAAGTCCTGGAAGGCGAGCGAGACCTGGAAGAGCGGGTGCCGGGACAGCGAGCGGGCGGGGCTCAACTCCTCGACCAGCCGCTCGAAGGGCACATCCTGGTGGGCGTAGGCGTCGAGGTCGGTCTGCCGGACCCGCTCCAGCAACCGATGAAACGTGGGGTCGCCCGACAGGTCGTTGCGGAGCACCAGCGTGTTCACGAACAGCCCGACCACGTCCTCGACCGCGGTGTCCGTGCGGCCCGCGACGGGGGTGCCGAGCGGGATGTCGTCGCCCGCGCCCAGCCGGAACAGCAGCACGGCGACGGCCGCCTGGAGCACCATGAAGGGGGTGGTGCCGGTGTTCCCGGCCAGGTCCCGCAGCCGCTGGTGGTCGGCGGCGGGGATCTCGAACCGGGCGGCGCCGCCGCGATGGGAGGGCTCGGCGGGGCGCGGCCGGTCCACGGGCAGCGCCAGCTCCTCCGGCAGACCGGCCAGCCGCTCCTTCCAGTGGGCGACCTGGTCGGCGATCACCCCGGCCGGGGCGCCGGGCGCGCCGTCGGGGTCACCCAGGACTTCGTGCTGCCACAGCGTGTGGTCGGCGTACTGGACGGTCGGGGGCGGGGAGAGCGGCGGTGAGGCATCGGCGCCGTCCGCCGTGTGAGCGGCGTAGCGGGCCGCGAGGTCGCGTGCGAGGGGACGGAGCGACCAGCCGTCCGCGGCGATGTGGTGGAGGACCAGGATCAGCACATGGTCACGCTCGTCGGTGCCCGCGCCCGCCCGGTACAGGCCGTACCGGATCGGCAGGTCGTGTCCGAGGTCGAACGGCAGGGCCACCGCCCGCGCGAGCGCCGCGTCCAGGTCCCCGCCGGCGCCGGACCCGAGAGCCCGCGGGAGCAGTCCGGCGGCCGTGTCCGGGGGGAGGACGACCTGATGCGGTCCCCGCTCGTCCTCGGCGATGACCGTACGCAGTGCCTCGTGCCGGACCACGACGTCGGTGAGGGCCCGGTGCAGCGCCGGTACGTCCAGTTCGCCCTTCAGCCGCACCGCGAGCGGCACGTGGTAGCCGGCGTTCCCGCCCTGGAGCTTGTGCAGGAACCAGAGGCGACGCTGGGCGAAGGACAGGGGGACGCGTGCCGGGCGGAGGCGCTTGCGTGTCACGGGAGGGCGGCCGGGTCCCGCCCGGGTGAGCAGGCGGGCCAGGCCGGAGGGGGTGGGCGCCCCGAACATCTCGCGGACGCTGATCTCCGTCTCCAGGGTGCCCCGGACGCGGCTCACCAGCCGCATGGCGAGCAACGAATGCCCGCCGAGGGCGAAGAAGTCGTCGTCGGCGCCCACCTCGGGTACTCCGAGGACTTCGCGGAACAGCCCGCACAGGATCTCTTCCTGCGGGGTACGAGGGGCACGCGGGGTGGCGCTCGTACCGGTCTGCGGGGCGGGCAGCGCCGCCCGGTCGCGCTTGCCGCTGGCCGTGCTCGGCAGCTCGTCGAGGACGACGAGGGCCGAGGGCACCATATGGCCGGGCAGCCGTTCGCGCAGGTGACCCAGCACGGCGGCGGCGTCGGGAGCCGCCCCGCGCGCGGGCACGATGTAGCCGACGAGGCGCGGACCGGCGGCACCGTCGTCCCGTACGGTCACGACGGCATCCGTGACCTGGGGGTGGGCCGCGAGGGCGGCCTCGATCTCGCCCGGTTCGATCCGGAACCCGCGCAGTTTCACCTGGTCGTCCGCGCGGCCCAGGAACTGGAGGTCCCCGTCCGGCAGCCGCCGCACCAGGTCGCCCGTGCGGTACATCCGCGCGCCCGGCTCGCCGAAGGGGCAGGCGACGTACCGCTGGGCGGTGAGGCCCGGTTGCCGCCAGTAGCCGCGGGTGAGCTGGGCCCCGGCGAGGTGCAGTTCGCCGACGGTGCCGTCCGGTACGGGTTGCAGCCCGCCGTCCAGTACGTAGGCGCGGGTGCCGGGCAGCGGCCTGCCCATCGGCACCGGGTCCTCGCCGCCGTCCAGGAACCGGGCCGTGGCATAAACGGTGCTCTCGGTCGGCCCGTACGCGTTGACGAGGCCGGCGTCCGGGTATCGCGCGCGCAGCTCCCGCACCAGCGAGGCCGGGGCCGCCTCCCCCGCCAGGACGATCGTGCCGACGTCCGGTGTCGCACCACGTTCCAGGAGCGCGGCGAGGGCGGACGGCACCGCGCACAGCAGGTCGCCACTCGCGCCGGGGCCTCCTTCGCCGACGGCCAGCAAGTCGTCGGCGATGTCGATCCGGCCACCGGACAGCAACGGCACCAGCGTGTCGAACACCGAGACGTCGAAGCTCTCCGAGGTGGCGGCCACGGCCGAGCGCAGACGTTCCGCGCCGAATCCGGTACGCGCCCAGGACAGCAGCGCCGCCACCTGGGCGTGCTCGACGACCACGCCCTTGGGCCGGCCGGTGGAGCCGGAGGTATGGATGAGGTACGCGGCGTGGCCGGGCAGCAGTGGTGCGGACCGCTCGGCGTCCGTCAGGGACAGCGGGGAGTGGTCGGCGAGCGTCTCCTCGTCGAGGACGATCCGCTCGGCACCAATCGGCTCGTCCGGGGACCAGGACACCTCGTCCGGCCGGTCGGTGAGGACGCAGTGGGCCGCGGTGTCGGCGAGCAGGAACGCCACCCGGTCCGGCGGGTGGTGGGCGTCGACGGGAACGTAGCAGCCGCCGGCCTTGAGCGTGCCGAGCAGCGCGACAGGGAGCCAGTGCGAGCGGGAGACGGAGACGGCCACCCGGCTCTCGGCGCCGACACCCCGGTCGCGCAGCAGCCGCGCGAGCCGGTTGGCGCCGGCGTCGAGCTCGCCGTACGTCAGCGATCGCGTACCGCACCGGACAGCGGGTGCCCCGGGGTCGCGGCGGACCTGGTCCTCGAAAGCGGCCACCATCGTCGTGACGGGTTCGGCGAGCGGCCCCCCGTCGCCGCGCGCGGCAAGCTCGCGCCGCTCGTCCTCCGGGATGCCGGTCACTCTCGCGGTGGGGCGTTCCGGTGCCTCGGCGACCGTGGCGAGGATGTTCCGCAGCCGCCCGGCGAGCCGGGCCGCCGTCGCCCCGTCGATCGCGTCGCTCCGGTGGTCGAGCCGCAGGCGCAGGGCGGTGCCGGGCAGAGCGCAGAGGTGGAGCGGGTAGTGGGTGGTGCTCGTGCCGTGCCCGCCCTCGGCCCGCAGTCCGGCGTGGTCGGACCGCGCGAGGGTGCCCAGGTCGTCCACCGGGAAGTTCTCGAAGGCCATGGAGGTGTCGAAGAGTTCCGTCAGGCCCGCCCGGCGCTGCACGTCGGACAGGCGCACGTGCTGGTGGTCCAGGAGCGGGGCCTGTTCACGGTGGACGCGGAGTACGAGGTCGCCGATCGGTTCGGCGTGCCGCAGCCGTACCCGCAGCGGCACGGTGTTCACGAAGAGGCCGACCATGTCCTCCACGCCGTCGATCTCCGGCGGCCGTCCCGCGACGGTGACGCCGAAGACGACATCCCTGACGCCGGTGTACCCGCTCAGCGTCAGCGCCCACGCGGCCTGAACCGCGGAGTTGACCGTGGTGCCGCGGGCGCGTGCCCAGCGGGTCAGAGCCGCGGTCTCGCCGGGATCGAGGCGGCACTCCACGGACCCGGGCTCCGCGCCGGCGCGTGCCGCCCCCGGCGCGACCAAGGTCGGCGCCTCAAGGCCCGCCAGCGCCTCGCTCCACGCGCGTTCACCGGCCTCCGGGGCGCGGCGGGCGAGCCAGTCGAGGTAGTCCCGGTACGGGCGTGCCGGAGGCAGTGCCGACGGGTCGCCGCCCGTGCCGTACAGCGTGAGCAGTTCCCGCAGCAGGATCGGCGCGGACCAGCCGTCGAGCACGACGTGGTGATGGGTGACGGCGAGCAGGTGGCGGCCTTCCGGCAGCCGGGCCAGCAGGAAGCGGAGCAGCGGCGGTCGACCGAGCTGGAAGCGGCGGGACCGCTCCTCGGCCAGCAGGCCGTCCAGTTCCTTCGCCGCGGCGTGCGGCGCCATGGCGCGCAGGTCGCGCTCCTGCCAGGGCAGCGCGACCTGGCCGGCGACCAGTTGGAACCACTCGCCGGACCGCCGCCGCCGGAATCCGGCGCGCAGCGCGGTGTGCCGGGCCACGAGGGCTTCCACGGCGGCCCGCAGCCGGGCGCCGTCGAGTCGGCCGCCGAGCTCCAGGGCGATCTGGTTGATGTAGGCGTCCCGCTCCCGCTCGTCGAAGACGCTGTGGAAGAGCAGGCCCTCCTGCAACGGTGTCACCGGCAGGACGTCCTCGACAAAGCGCTGTGGGCGGCTCACGAGGCTTTCCCTTCTTCCCACTCGGAGCCGAGGTCGTCCTCGATCTCGGCCAGTTCTTCCGGGCTGAGGGACGGCGCCGGTACGGCGGCGGCGCCGCTCGGCTCATCGGAGCTGTCGTCGCGGGCGCGGTCCTCACGGGCGGCGGCGTGGGCCGCCAGGGCGGCGATCGTCCGATGCTCGAAGACGTCGCGGGTGGTGAGGGCGAGCCCTTGCTGCCGCGCCCGGGTGACGAGGCGTACGGACAGCACGCTGTCGCCCCCGAGCGCGAAGAAGCTGTCCTGCGCTCCGACCCCGGTCAGGCCCAGCAATTGGGCGATGAGCGTGCACAGGACCTGCTCCTCGGGTGTGCGCGGCGGCCGGTTGCCCGCGCCCGCGGCGGCGTCCGTGCCGGGAGCGGGCAGCGCGGCTCTGTCGATCTTGCCGTTGGCGGTGAGGGGGAAGCTGTCGAGCGGCACGATGGCACTCGGCACCATGTGGTCGGGCAGCCGTCGGCCGAGGTGCGTGCGCAGGTCGGCGGCCAGAGCCCGGTCCCGCAGCGGTGCCCCGGGATCGTTGGTGAGTTCCTCCGGTGGCGCGTCCGCCGGGGAAGGGCCGGTCGCGGCGCGCACCGCGTCGGCCGAAGCGGGGTCGGTGACCAGGACGTCCATGGTGTCCTCTTCACCGTCCTCGGCCCAGCGGAGCGACACGGTGCGCCCGAGGTCACCGAGGGCCGCGGTGAGCTCCGCGGGGTCGATGCCGTCGGGCGGTCCGGCGAGGAGCCCGCGGACCTCAGTGAGGCCGGCGCCCGCCTCCAGGGCGCGCAGTGCCCGTACTTCGCGGACCACCCGGGCATTGGGCACGCCGGTGACAAGGATGGCCGGCGCGTGTACGGCGGCGGCCTTGGCGACGCCGTCGAGGTCGTGCACGTCACGGCCCCAGGCCAGTACGGGCGTCGCGTGCGCGGCGTGCGCGGCGTGCGCGGCGTGCGCGGCGGGACGCTTGGCGAGCACGACGTCGTAGCGGTAGCGGGTGAGTTCGTTGTGGTGGACACCGTCCCGGAGCCGCACGTCCAGGACGGGTGTGTGCTCCCCGTCGTGTGCCAGGTCGCCGAGCACCGAGGCGAAGAACCCCGGGTCGGCTACGAGTTCCTTCTCCGCGGCGACGCGCCGTCGCGTGGCGGTGAGGACGGCGGCGGGGTCGGCGTCGCCGGTGGCCGCCCCCACTTCGATCGACGCGCGCAGGCAGCGCAGCAGCCGCTTGCCGCGCACATCCCCGACGAAGAGACTGCCGCCCGGTGCCAGCAGCGCGTACGCGTCGCGCAGGACCCGGCGCAGGTAATCCGCGCCGGGGAAGTACTGGACCACGGAGTTGAGCACGATGGTGTCGTAGAACCCCGGGCGCAGACCCGTGAGGTCGTGCGCGGGCCGGGTGGACAGCTCCACGCGGTCCGCGAGCGCGGGATCGTGCGCCACCTGCTCCCGGAGGGTGTCGATCGCACGCGCCGAGAGGTCCGTCCCGTGGTAGGCGGTGCAGCGCGGGGCGATCTCGGCGAGCAGCAGTCCCGTGCCGACGCCGATCTCCAGCACCCGGTCCGGGGCCAGGTCCCGGATGCGGGACACGGTGGCCGCCCGCCATTCGCGCATCTCCGTGAGCGGGATGGGCAGGCCGGTGTAGCTGCTGCGCCAGATCCCGAAGTCCTCACCGAGCGGCGGTCCGGCGGTGTCGGCGTAAAGCGTGTCGTACGCGGCCTCCCACTCCCCTACCTGCTGGGTCTCGAACGCGTCCGCGCGGTCGCCGCGACCGCCTCCGTCGCGGCGGGTGCCGGTGCCGGTGCCGGTGCCGGCACCGGTGGGGAGGACGTACGCGACGAGCCGGTTGGTCCCGTCCTCCTGGCGGCGGGCGACGGCCACAGCGGCGCGGACGTCGTCGTGCGCGGTCAGCGCGGTCTCGACATCGCCCAGCTCGATGCGGAAACCGCGCACCTTCACCTGGTGGTCGGTGCGGCCCAGGTAGTCGAGCCGGCCGCCGGGCAGCCGTCGCACCACGTCGCCGGTCCGGTACATCCGGCCGCCGGGCGGTCCGTACGGGTCGGCGGTGAACCGCTCCGCGGTGAGGGCCGGGCGGCCGAGGTAGCCGCGGGTGACTCCGTCGCCCGCGATGTACAGCTCGCCGGGGACTCCCGGGGCCATGTGGTTCAGCCACTCGTCGAGCACGTGAACCCGGGTGTTGCGCAGCGGTCCGCCGATGGGCGGGGCGGCACCGGAGGAATCGTCCAGGGTGGCCGCAGTGGACCAGATGGTGGTCTCGGTGGGGCCGTAGACGTTGGTGAGTTCGCCGCCGAGATCGAGAAGGGCGCGCGCGAGATCGCCGGGGAGGGCTTCGCCGCCGACCAGCTTGCGCAGTCCGCGCAGGGCGTCCGGCGCGGTGTCGGCGAGCAGCCGCCATGTGGTGGGGGTGGCCTGCAGGAGCGTCGCGCCGCGGGCGGTGAGCAGGGCGCCCAGGGCCTCCGGGTCGCGTACGGTCGCACGGTCCGCGATGATCAGTTCCGCGCCGCTGATCAGGGGCAGGAACAGCTCCAGCTGCGCGATGTCGAAGCTCACGGTGGTGACCGCCACCAGCCGGTCGTCGGGGCCCGGGCGCAGACGGTCGCGCATGGCGGCCAGCAGGTTGTCCAGGTTGGAGTGGGTGACCACCACACCCTTCGGCCGCCCGGTGGAGCCCGAGGTGTGCAGGACGTACGCAGGCTGGCCGGGGTGGACGGCAACGGGACCCTGCCACGACGGGAGGCCCGCCATGGGCACCTGTCCGGTGCGGATGGTGAAGGCTCCGGCGGCCTCGGCCGCCGCCACGACGGCCTCGCGGCAGCCGGCGTCGGTCAGCAGCACGGTGGGGGCGGCGTCCGTCAGGACACCCGCGATCCGTTCGTCCGGGTGCTCGGAGTCGAGCGGTACGTAGGCACCGCCCGTCTCCAGCACGGCCAGCAGCGTGGCGACGAGGTCGGCCGACCTGGGCAGGCAGACCGCCACCCGCGTCTCCGGGCCGACACCGTGCGCGGCGAGCACCGCCGCCAGTTCACTCACCCGGGCGGTGAGCGCCTGACAGGTCAGGACGCCGTCGCCGCAGCGGAGCGCCACGGCCCCGGGTGTACGTTCCGCGCGGTCGCGCAGTTGCCGCACGACGCCCGGGGGCGCGCCGGGGGACGCCACCGCACGGCGCTCGGCGCGCAGTTGCCGCTGTTCGTCGTCGGTGAGCAGGTCCGGCGCGCCGATCTTTCGGTCCGGCTCCTCGGCCATCGCGGTGAGCAGCGTCGTGTACCGCCGGGCGATCAGTTCCACCGTCTCGGCGTCGAAGAGGTCGGCCGCGTACTCGATCACGCCGGTGATGCCTCCGGCCGCCTCGCCGCCCTCCGCTTCGGCACCGTCCCCGGCTTCGGCTTCGGCGAGGTTGACGAAGAGGTCGAACTTCGCGGGGGACCGGACGGGCGGCACGACCGTGACCTCGATGCCGGGCATCGGCACGGCGGCGCGCGCGTTGTTCTGGAGCGCCAGCATCACCTGGAAGACGGGGTGGCGGGCCAGGGACCTGGTGGGGTTGAGCGAGTCGACGAGCCGTTCGAACGGCAGGTCCTGGTGGGCGTACGCGGCCAGGTCCGTCTCCCGTACCCGGGCGAGCAGTTCCTCGAAGGTGGGGTCGCCGGAGGTGTCGGTACGCAGCGGCAGCGTATTGACGAAGAAGCCGACCACGTCCTCCAGCGCGTCGTCGGTCCTGCCCGCGACGGGGGTGCCGATGACCAGGTCGCGGCCTGCGCCGAGCCGGGTCAACAGCGCGGCGAGCCCGGTCTGCAGGACCATGAAGAGGGTCGAGCGGCGCCGGTGGGCGAGGTCGGTGAGGCGCTCACGCAGCTCGGCCGGGAGCGTGAAGCGGACGATCCCCCCGCGGTGGCTCTCCGCCGCCGGCCGGGGCCGGTCGGTGGGCAGCGCGATCTGCTCGGGGGCGCCGTCGAGTGTCCCGCGCCAGAACTCCAGCTGCCGCGCGTACAGGCTGCCGGGGTCGTCCTCCGCTCCGAGGACACGTTCCTTCCAGAGTGTGTAGTCGGCGTACTGCACCGGCAGCGGTTCCCACACCGGCGCCCGCCCCGAGTGACGGGCCGTGTACGCGGTCGCCAGGTCGCGGGCCAGCGGGGCGAGGGACCAGCCGTCGCCGGCGACGTGGTGCAGCACCAGGGACAGCACGTGCCGGTCGGCGCCCGTCCTGAACAGCACGCACCGCAGCGGGGTGTCGGTGGTCAGCGTGAAGGGGTGTCCGGCGGCTTCGGCCAGCGCCGCGGGCAGGCCTGCCTCGTCAACCTCCACCACGGGCAGCGCGGGCACCGCCGGGTCCGGGGCCCGTACCTCTTGCCGGGGCGTGCCGTTGCGCGCGGGGAAGACGGTGCGCAGCGCTTCGTGGCGGCCCGTCACATCTGCGAGGGCGCGTGCGAGCGCGGTGGTGTCCACCGGCCCGTCGAGCCGCAGGGCCAGCGGGATGTTGTACGTGGCGCTCGGGCCCTCCAGCTCACCGAGGAACCACAGGCGCTGCTGGGCGGAGGACAGGGGGACGGTCTCCGGGCGCGGGTGCGGGGTGAGCGCGGGCCGGCCCGCGTCACCCCCGGCTCCGCCGAGGCGCTGGACGAGTTCCGCGGGGGTCGGTGCCTCGAAGAGGTCGCGGATGGTCAGTTCGGCGCCGAGGGTGGACCGGACGCGGCTGACGAGGCGGGTGGCCAGGAGGGAGTGCCCGCCGAGAACGAAGAAGTCGTCGTGCCTGCCGACGCGTTCAGTGCCGAGGATGCGCCCGTAGATCTCGCACAGCGCTTCCTCCCGCGGGCCGAGCGGGGCGGCGTACGCGGTCTCGGACCGGCCGGCGCCGGGCTCGGGGAGCGCGGCGCGGTCCAGCTTGCCGTTGCCGGTGAGCGGCAGCCGGGGCAGCAGCACGACCGTGGCGGGGACCATGTGCCGGGGCAGCAGCGCGGCGAGGTGCCGGCGGACCTCTGCGGGAGTGGGGGCGGCCCGCACGCCGTCGTCGACCGACCGCGGGGCCGCGGGCGTGGGAGCCGGGACCGCGTAGCAGACCAGGCGCTGGTCGCCGGGCCGGTCCTCGCGCAGCACCGCCGCCGCCTGGCCGATCCGCGGGTGCGTGACGGCGGCCGACTCGATCTCGCCCGGTTCGATCCGGAACCCGCGCACCTTCACCTGTGCGTCGGCCCGCCCCACGTAGTGCAGTTCGCCTTCGTGATCGCGCCGCGCGAGGTCGCCGGTGCGGTACATCCTGCCGCCCGCAGGCCCGAACGGGTCGGCCACGAAGCGGTGGGCGGTGAGACCGGCACGCCGCCAGTACCCGCGGGCGAGCCCGGGGCCCGCCACGTACAACTCGCCCGTGACGCCGGACGGTACGGGCCGCAGCCGGTCGTCGAGCACCTCCACCCGCAGGTCGGCCAGCGGCCTGCCGACCGGGCTGCCGCCCCGGTGGAGCGCCTCGTCGTCCAGCGTCAGGTGGGTGACGTGCACGGTCGTCTCGGTGATCCCGTACATGTTGACCAGTGCGACGTCCCGCCCCCGCCAGCCGGTCAGCCGGGAGGTGTCCAGCGCCTCGCCGCCGAAGACGACATGGCGCAGCGATCGCGTGGGAAGCGGCTCGTCCCCGCCGCACGAGGCCGCCCGGGCCATGCGCTCGGCCTCCGCCTGCGCCAGCTGGTAGAAGGCCGACGGGGTCTGGCTGAGCACGGTCACCCGCTCCTGTTCGAGCAGGGTCAGGAACTCGCCGGGCGACCGCGTCACCGGGTGGGGCACGACGACGAGCCGGCCGCCGTGTGCCAGCGCGCCCCACAGCTCCCACACGGAGAAGTCGAAGGCGTACGAGTGGAAGAGCGTCCACACGTCGTCGTGGCCGACGGGCAGGGCGTGGCGGCACGTGCTCAGCAGCCGGACGACGTTGGCGTGGGTGACCACGACGCCCTTGGGCTGTCCGGTGGAGCCGGAGGTGTGGATGACGTAGGCGGGGTGCTCGGGCCGCAGCGGAGCGTGGCGGTCGGCGTCCGTCAGTGGGGTGCCCGGCAGACCGGCGAGCGCGCCGACGGTGCCGGGATCGTCGAGCAGCAACCAGGATGCCTCGGTGTCACCGTCCAGCCGCGCCCGCACGGCGGTGGTGCCGAGGACGACGGCGGGTGCCGCGTCGCGCAGGATGAACGCCATCCGCTCGGCCGGGTAGTCGGGGTCGACGGGTACGTACGCGGCGCCGGACTTCACGACGGCCAACAGCGCCACGACAAGGTCTGCGGAGCGGGGCAGAGCCACGGCGACGAAGGTCTCCGGCCCCGCGCCGGCGGCCACGAGGCACCGGGCGAGGCGGTTGGCGCGGTCGTCGAGCTCGGCGTAGCGGAGCCGGCTGCCGCAGTCCGTGAGGGCGACGGCGTGCGGTCGGGCCGCCGCCGCCGCGTCGAACAGTGCGGCGAGGTCGGCGGGTCCGTCACCGGTGGGGGCGGCCGCGCGTTCCGCGGCCTCCCGGGCGTCGCTCAGCCGCTCCCGCTCGTGCGCGGCGAGCAGATCGGCGCGGCCGAGGGGTTGGTCCGGATCGCGGGTGACGGCGTCGAGGAGCAGCGTGAGCCGTTCGGTCATGGCCCGGACGGTGGTCTCGTCGAAGAGGTCGGGCCGGTACGTGACGGAGCAGTCCAGGCCACCGCGTTCCGGATCCTGGGCCGTGGGTTCCGTGAAGGTGAGGCTCAGGTCGACGTGGGCGGTGCCGTCGTCCGTGCGCTCGACCGCGACGTCCAGGCCCGGCAGGGCGGCCACGGCCGCCAGAGCGTCCTGGCGGCCCGCGTTGTCGAAGGTGAGCATCGTCTGCACGAGGGGGTGCCGGGACGGGGAGCGGGCCGGGTTGACAGCCTCCACGAGGCGTTCGAAGGGGAGGTCCTGGTGCGCGTACGCGGCCAGGTCGGCGTCGCGCACCCGGTCCAGCAGGTCGCCGAAGGACGGGTCGCCCGAGGTGTCGGTGCGCAGCACAAGGGTGTTGACGAAGAATCCGACGAGGTCGGCCGTCAGCTGCTCGGAGCGGCCCGCCGAAGGCGAGCCCAGGACGATGTCGGTGCCCGCTCCGAGCCGGGTCAGAAGGGCCGCGAGGGCGGCGTGCACCACCATGAACGGGGTGGCGTGGTGCTGCCGGGCCAGCCCCACGACGCGCTCGTGCAGGGCGGAGCCGACACGGAACAGCACCTGTTCGCCGTGCCGGGGCGCGTCGGCGGGCCTGGGCCTGTCGTAGGGCAGCGCCAGCTCCTCCGGGAGCCCTCGCAGCTCCCGCGTCCAGTGGGCGAGCTGCCGCGCGACGACGCTGCCGGGGTCGTCCTCGCTGCCGAGTACGTCGTGCTGCCACAGAGCGTGGTCGGCGTACTGGACGGGCAGCGGCTCCTGGCACGGTGCGGTGCCGCCGTGGCGTGCCGTGTAGGCGGTCACGAGATCGCGGGCGAGCGGCCCCATGGACCAGCCGTCGGCGGCGATGTGGTGGACGACCAGCGACAGGACATGGGTGTCGGCGGCGAGCCGGAAGAGGGTGGCGCGCAGCGGGAGTTCCCGGGACAGGTCGAAGACGGTCCCGGTCTCCTCGCGGAGCAGCTCGGTGAGGGTGCCGCCGGTCGCGGACCGGGTCCGCAGGGCGGGGGCCGTGCCCGTGGACAGCACTCTCTGGCAGGAGCCGGTCTCGTCCTCGGTGAAGACCGTGCGCAAGGTCTCGTGCCGGTCGACGACGTCGCCGAGGGCCGCCTGGAGCGCGCCGGCGTCGAGGTCGCCGGTCAGCCGCAGCGCGACGCTGATGTGGTACGCGCTGCCCTGGCTGTCGTAGCGGTTGAGGAACCACAGGCGGCGCTGGGCGAAGGACAGCGGCAGCCGCTCCGGGCGGGGCCCTGCCGTCAGGGCGGGACGACCGGCCGGGGCTTCGCCGACGAGTCCGGCGAGTCCGGCGACGGTGGGCCGGTCGAAGAGGGCACGGATGCCCAGCTCGACGCCGAGTTCGGCGCGGATGCGACCGACCAGGCGTACGGCCAGCAGCGAGTGGCCGCCGAGCGTGAAGAAGTCGTCGTCGACGCCGATCGCGGGAACGCCGAGCACGTCGGCGAACAGCCCGCACAGCCGTACCTCGCGGGCGTCGCGCGGGGCGCGTCCGGCCCGTACGCCGGCGCGGTCGGGCGCGGGGAGGGCGTTCTTGTCGAGTTTTCCGTTCTCCGTACGGGGCAGCGCGTCCAGCGGGACGACGGCCGCCGGGACCATGTACGCGGGGAGTCCGGCGGCGAGCGCGGCGAGCGCGGCGCCGGGGTCGAACCCGGGTCCCGCCGGTACGGCGTAGGCGGTGAGCCGCTTGTCGCCGGGCACGTCCTCGCGCACGATCACGGCGGCCCGGGCGACCTGTTCCTGGAGCGCGAGCGCGGTCTCGATCTCGCCCAGTTCCACCCGGAAGCCGCGCACCTTGACCTGGTCGTCGGTCCGGCCGAGGCATTCGATGATCCCGTCGGGGCGCCACCTGCCGAGGTCACCGGTGCGGTACATACGTGCCCCCGGCCCGTCGAAGGGGCTCGGCACGAATCGCTCCGCCGTCAGTCCCGGCCGCCTCCAGTAGCCCCGGGCGACGCCGACGCCGGACACGTATATCTCGCCCGTCACCCCGACGGGGACGGGTTGCAGCCAGAGGTCCAGTACGTACATGTGGTTGCCCGGCAACGGGCGGCCCACCGGGAGGACCCCGGGGGGTGTCTCGTCGCCGGGACGCAGGACGAGGTCCGAGCAGTTGACGCTGGTCTCGGAGGGCCCGTAGTCGTTGAACACGACGGCGTCCGGGTGGCGGCGGCGCCAGTCGCCGAGCATCTCGCCGGTGAGCGGTTCGCCGCCGAGGACCAACGTGGCGGGCTCCGGGCCGGCCAGCAACCCGGGGAGCTCGTCGAGAAGTGCCATGTGCGAGGGCGTGCCCTTGACGTAGGTGACGCCCCTGTCCTGCGCGTCCTCGCCCAACTCCGCCAGCAGCAGCGTGCCGCCGGACACGAGGGTGGTGAACAGCGCGGTGACGGTGAGGTCGAAGGCCACCGGCGAGTGCAGCAGCGATACGCCCGCCGCGTCCGGGTAGCGGTCGCGGGAGCGGACGGCGTGCGCGGCCAGCGAGGCCCGGCCGACCGCCACGCCCTTGGGTCGGCCGGTCGAGCCGGAGGTGTAGAGGACGTAGGCGAGGGTGTCGTCGGTGACGGGCCGTACCCGCTCCGCGGCGCCGATGGGGCCGTCGGGAAGTACCGCCAGTTCGGCGGCGACGCCGGGGGCGTCCAGACAGATCACCTCCCGGGCGGAGCCCTCCGGTACGAGCCCCGCGTGCTCCTGGGTGGTGAGGACGAGCGCGGGGTCGGAGTCACCGAGGAGCAGGCCGATCCGCTCGCGCGGATAGTCGACGTCCACCGGCAGATACGCGGCGCCGGCCTTGAGCGCGCCCCAGAGCGTCGCGAGCAGTTCGGTGCTGCGGGGGAAGACCAGTCCGACGAGGTCTTCCGCGCCGATCCCGCGGGCGATGAGCAGCCGTGCCGCGCGGTTGGCGAGGGCGTCGAACTGCGCGTAGGTGAGGCTGCGCGTGCCGTCGGCGACCGCGACGGCGTCCGGCGTCCTGGCCGTCTGCTCCTCGAACATCCGGACCACGCAGTCGCTCCCGGAGGCGGCCGCGCCCCGGGCCCAGGTACCGAGCAGCCGTGTCCGTTCCTCGGGCAGCAGGACGCCGAGCTGTCCGACCGGGGTGTCGGGGTGCTCCGTCATGACGGCGAGCACATGGGCGAACCGGTCGGCGAGGGCGGCCGTCCACTCCTCGTCGAAGAGGTCGGGCCGGTGGGTGAGACGGAGCCGGAAATCCGGCGCGTGCCCGACGGTGACGCCGAGCGGGTAGTGGTTGCTGTCCCGGCCGGCGACATTCTCGACCCGCGGGCCGGTGTCGTCGCCGAGCACGTCGGTGGCCGGGTCCAGCGGATAGTTCTCGAACACGAGGGTGGTGTCGAACAGTTCGCCGGCGCCCGCCCAGCGCTGCACGTCGGCGAGTCCGGCGTGCTGGTGGTCCAGCAGGCGGGCCTGCTCGCGCTGCACCCGCCGGGCGAGGTCCGCCAGCGTCTCGTCGGCCCGGGTGCGTACACGTACCGGGACCGTGTTCATGAACAGCCCGGCCATGTCCGCCACGCCGGTCAGCTCCGAGGGCCGGCCGGCGACGGCGATCCCGAAGGTGACGTCCTCGCGGCCGGTGATCCTGCCGAGAACGACGGCCCAGGCCGCCTGGAGAGCGGAGTTCAGGGTGAGACCGCTCCGCCGGGCCCACGCCGTCAGCCGCCGCGCGGTGTCCTCGGGCATCGGCCGCGTCAGCTCCGCCGCGGGGCCGGGGGCGCGCGGCGCGTCCGGCGCGACCAGACACGGCTCCGCACCGGCCAGTTCGCGGCTCCAGGCCGCCTCCGTCGCCTCGTGGTCCCGGCTGTCCAGCCAGGCCAGGAAGTCCCGGTACCGCCGGACGGCGGGCAGGCCGGCTTCCGTGCCTCGGTAGAACGTCAGCAGCTCGCGCAGCATGATGGGCAGGGACCAGCCGTCGAGCACCGTGTGGTGGTTCGTCACGGCGAAGTGGTGGCGGTCCTCGGCGAGGCGTATCAGGAGGAACCGCAGGAGCGGCGGGCGGGCGAGGTCGAACCGGCGCGAACGCTCCCGGTCCAGCAGCTCCCGCGTCCGCCGGGCGCGCTCGGGCCCCGGCAGGGCGCGCAGGTCGTACTCCGCCCAGGGCACCTGGACGTGCCGGGCCACGAGCTGCGCCCAGTCACCGCCGCGGCGCTGGACGAAGGCGGCGCGCAGGCCGGTGTGCCGGGCGACGAGGCCGTTGGCCGCGGCCCGCAGTCCGGCCGGGTCGAGCGCCCCGATCAGGTCCATGGACAGCTGTGCCACGTACATGTCGTCGGCCCGCTCGTCGAACAGGCTGTGGAAGAGCAGCCCCTCCTGGCCCCCGGACAGGCCGAGGACGTCCTCGACGGCGAAACCGGCGGCGGCCGCGGCCGCCTCGCACTCCTCGATGTCCGCCTGGGTGAGGCCGGTGGCGCCGACCTCGGAGGGGGTCAGTCCGTCCGCCCCCGGGGCGTCGGCGCTGTCGGCCAGCTCGCCCAGGGCGGCCCGCCACAGTTCGGCGAACGTCTCCATCGCCTCGTCGTCCACCACGGTGCCGGCCCAGGTCAGGGTGGTGGTGAGGCGTGGCGCGCGGGCGTCGCCCGTGAGCACTGCCTGGAGCTCCACCGCGTGCGCGAGCGGCAGGTCGTGGCTCTGCGGGGCGACACTGTGCCCGACGACTTCCCAGCCGGTCCCGGCCCCGCCGTCGCCGGTACGGAGCCTGCCGAGGTAGTTGAAGCCGAACTGCGGCCGGGGCAGCCGCGCGAACGTCCGCGCGCAGTCCGCTTCCCAGCGCCGCAGCAGTTCGTAGCCGAGCCCCGCGGAGGGTTCGGCATGCAGCAGTTCCTTGGTGCTCCGCAGCGTGCGCCCCGCGTCCGCGGGCCCGCTGCCCGGGGTCAGCCGCACGGGCCGCACGGTGGTGAACCAGCCGAGGGTACGGGTGAGGTCGGCGCCGGGCAGCAGGTCGTGCTGCCTGCCGTGGCTCTCCACGTCCACCACGACGGAGCCGCCCGCCCCGCGCCATCGCACCGCGGCCAGCCCGTAGGCGGCCAGCAGGACCTCCTGCAACCCCACGCGAAAGGTGGCCGTCACGGATTCGGCCAGCCGCACCGACAGCTGCTCGGGCAGGGTGAACGTCATCTGTCGTGCCGTGCCGTGGGTGTCCCGGCCGGGATCGGGCCGGCCGGGGAGCGCGACGGTGTCCCGGCCGTCGAGGACGGCCGTCCAGTACGGCGCCTGCTCGACCGGCGGCGCCTCCTCGGCCAGCGCTGCGAGGCGGTGGGCCCAGTCACGCAGCGAGGTGCCGTCGCCGTCCGGCAGTCGCACCTCCCGGCCGGCGGCGACGCCCTCCCAGAGCTCTTCGAGGTCGGCGAGGAGGATGCGCCACGACACGCCGTCGACGGCCACGTGGTGCGCCACGAGCGCCAGCCGGCCGGACTCACCGGGGCCGCGGTCGAGCCAGGCCGCGCGCAGTACGGCGCCCCGGGAGGGGTTGAGCCGCCCCTGAGCGAGCCGCGCCTGCTCCCGTACGGCCTCGTCCAGGGCCTCACCGGTGAGACCGGTGGCGTCGCACCGGGTCAGGCACGCCTCCGCGGACACGGAGCCGGGCTCGCCGACGACGAGCACGGGATCCCCCGCGTCGTGGGCCGACCCGGCGACGGTACGCAGCCGCAGGGAGCCGTGGTGGTCCAGCAGGGTCTGGAGCAGGTGGTGCAGAGCCCCGGTCGTGAGGCCCGCGGGGGTGGCCAGCACCAGCGACTGGTTGAAGCCGTCGGCGCCGCGCGCGGTGATCCCGCCGGTACGGTCGAGCAGTCGGCTCACGGAGGGGGTGAGCGGCAGCGTGCCGCTCGGATCGGCCGTCGGCGCGGCCGGCGCCGCGCCGTCGGCCGTCGTGGTGGCGGCGCCGGCGAGCCCGGCCACGTCCGGGTGTTCGAAGACGTCGCGCACCGTGAACCGGAGGCCCGCGCGCCGCGCCCGGCTGACGAGCTGGATCGCGAGCACGCTGTCGCCGCCGAGGGTGAAGAATCCGTCGTCGATGCCGACATCGACGAGGTCCAGTACCTCGGCGTACAGCGCGCACAGTATTTCTTCCCGCGGCCCCCGCGGGGCCCGCGAACGGGGCCGGCGCGAGAAGTCCGGGGCGGGCAGCGCCGCCCGGTCCACCTTGCCGTTGGGGGTGAGCGGCAGCGCGTCCAGCTCGATGAGTGCCGCGGGCACCATGTGATCCGGCAGCCGGCCGCGCAGATCCTCCAGGAGCGCCGTCGTGTCCAGCGGGCCGGCGTCCGGCACGGTGTAGCCCACCAGGCGTGTTCCGGCGGCGCTGTCGTGGCGCGGCACGACCGTCGCCGCGCCGACACCCTCGACGTCCAGGAGGGCGGCCTCGATCTCGCCGGGCTCGACGCGGAAGCCGCGAAGCTTCACCTGCTCGTCCGCGCGCCCCACGAACTCCACGTCACCACCGGGCAGCCACCTGACCAGGTCCCCGGTGCGGTACATCCGCTCCCCCGGCCCGGCGAAGGGGCAGGGCACGAACCGTTCGGCCGTGAGGCCGGGGCGGCCGAGGTAGCCGCGGGCCACACCGGGTCCCGCCACGTACAGCTCCCCCGTCACGCCGGGCGGTACGGGCCGCAGGCCGGCGTCCAGCACGCGGATCACGGCGCCGGGCACGGGGCGCCCGACGGGGACGGGACCCGAGACGAGGCCGGACCGGGGCGCCGGCCGGAACTCCAGGCAGTTCACCGTGGTCTCGGTCGGGCCGTAGCTGTTGAAGACGGTGACGCCGGGGTGTCTGCCGCGCCATCGGGCGAGCCGGGCTCCGGACAGTTGCTCGCCCGCGAGCACCACGGTGGCGGGCAGCGCGCCGTCCGGGGCGAAGGCGTCGAGGAGGTCGAGATGGGAGGGGGTGGCCTTGAGGAACGAAGGGCGGTCTTCGGCCCAGGAGGCGATCTCCGCCTCGTCGAGATCGGCGGCTCGGATCCGGCCGCCGGCCGCCAGCGGGACGAACAGCGTGGCGACGGTCATGTCGAAGGCGGGCGACGAGTGCAGCACGGCGGTCCCGGCCGCGTCCGGGTACGTGTGCAGCGACCGCTGGAGGAAGGCTTCGAGGGAGCGGCGTTCGACGAGCACACCCTTGGGCCGGCCGGTGGAACCGGAGGTGTGGATGACGTACGCGGCGTTGTGCGGCCCGCAAGGGCGGGCCCGGTCGTCGTCCGCCGGTGCGGTACCGGCGTATCCGGCGAGTTCCCTTTCGGTTCCGGGGTCGCCGAGCACGAGGCTTCCGGCCGCCGCCCGCGCGGGCGCCGCGCCGAACTCCGCCCCCACATCCGGTGAGGTGAGCAGCAGCACCGGGGTGGCCTCCGCGAGCAGGTCGCGGATGCGCCCGGCGGGGTGGGCGGTGTCGAGCGGCAGATAGGCCGCGCCGGCGCGGAGCACGCCGAGGAGCGCGGCGAGGAGGTCACGGCCGCGGGGCAGAAGGACGGCGACCAGATCCTCGGCTCCGATGCCCCGGGCGGCGAGCGCACGCGCGATCCGGTTGGCCCGCTCGTCGAGCTGGGCGTAGGTGAGCGTGCCGCCCGGGTCCTCGACCGCGACGGCCTCCGGCGTCGTGGCGGCCTGCCGGGCGACGAGCGCGTTCAGCGGCATGTCCGGCCCGGCGGGCAACGGGGCGCCGCGGCCGTCGCGGACCAGGCGGTCGTGTTCACCGGGCAGCAGTGGGTCGATGGCACCGACCCGCGTGTCCGGGTCGGCCAGGGCACGGCTCAGGACCTGGAGCAGCCGGCCGGTGAGCCGGCGCGCGCTCTCCTCGTCGAACAGGTCGAGGCTGTAGGCGAGGGCCCCGGACCACGCGGTGTCGGCCCGGGTGCCCGTTCTGCCGCCCGTACCCGCACCGGCGGAGGCGAAGTGCCAGGAGAGGTCGAACTTGACCCGGCCGGTGTGCACCCCCTCGGCCTCCACCTCCAGGCCGGGGAAGCGGCCGAGGGCGTCCTGCCCGATCCCGTCGAAGACGAGCATGGTCTGGAACAGCGGATGGGCGGCCGGGGAGCGTACCGGGTCGACGGCGTCCAGCACCTGGTCGAACGGCGCGTCCTGGTGGGCGAAGGCGTCGAGGTCCGCGTCGCGTACGCGCACCAGCAGCTCGCGGAAGGACGGGGAGCCGGACAGGTCGTTGCGGAGCACGAGGGTGTTGACGAAGCAGCCGACGAGCCCGGCGAGCGCCTCGTCCGAGCGGCCGGCCACCGGAGTGCCGAGCGGGATGTCGTCGCCCGCGCCGAGCCTCGACAGCAGCACGGCGACCGCCGCCTGCACGACCATGAACGGCGTGGCGCCCTCCGCGACCGCCAGTTCCCGCAGCCTCGCGACCGCCTCGGCCGGGACGTCGAAGGGGATCACACCGCCCCGGTGGGTGGGCACCTGCGGGCGGGGCCGGTCGTAGGGCAGCGACAGCTCGACGGGCAGGCCGGCCAGTTTCTCGCGCCAGTGGGCGAGTCGCGGCGCGAGGGCGCCCCCGGCCAGGAGGCTGTCCCGCTCCCACCGGGCGAAGTCGGCGTAGCGCAGGTCCGGCTCTCCCATGTCCGGGTCCTCGCCGGCCAGGCGGGCCGTGTACGCGGCTGCGAGGTCGGCCAGCAACGGTTCCACGGAGGCGCCGTCGGCCGCGATGTGGTGGATGCTGAGCAGGAGGACGTGCCGGTCCGGCTGCGTACGGAACAGCGCCACCCGCAGCGGCAGGTCCACCGCCAGGTCGAACTCCCGCCCGGCGACGCGGCGCAGCGCCGTGGGCAACGCGTCGGCGGCGACATCGACCACCGGCATGTCCAGGGACACGTCGCCGGGGTCCGTCACGAGCGCGGTGGGCATGCCGTCCGGGTCCTCGGCGAAGCGCGTCCGCAGGGGCGCGTGGCGGCGGACCACGTCGTGCAGCGCGGCGTGCAGCGCCTCCGGGGCCAGCCGGCCGCGCAGCCGCACGGCCGTCGGGACGTTGTACGCGGATCCCGCTCCCCCGGTCCGGTCGATGACCCATAGCCGGCGCTGCGCGGCCGACAGGGGATCCGGACCGGACGACTCCGTCGCGTCGCGTGCCGCCGCCGGGCGCAGCGGGACACGCGCCGGCGCGGCCGGACCCTCCGTGGCGGTGTCCGCCAGTGCGGCGAGTGCGGCGGGCGTCGGGAGGTCGAAGACCTGGCGCAGGGAGATCTCCGTCCCGAGGACGGTCCTGAGCCGGTCCACCAGCCGGGCGGCGAGCAGCGAATCGCCGCCGAGCGCGAAGAAGTCGGCGTCTGCGTCGGTGCCTTCGGTGCCCAGTACGGAGTCGAAGAGGCCGCACACGATCTCCTCGCGCGGACCACGGGGCCGGCGTCCCGCGCCGGAAACCTCCGCGGGAGCGGGCAGCGCGGCGTGGTCGGTCTTGCCGTTGGGAGTGAGTGGCAGCCGGTCCAATTCGACCACGGCTACCGGCACCAGGTGGGCGGGCAGGACCGCGGCGAGCCGTTCCCGAAGGCCGCCGGAGGCGCCCGGCCCGCGCCCGGCGTCGGCTGTGACCGCGTATCCGACGAGCCGCAGGTCGCCGGCGGGGCCGCGGCGGACGGTGACGGCGGCGCCGGAAACGCCGTCCAGCCCGCCGAGGGCGGCCTCGACCTCTCCCGGCTCGACCCTGAAGCCCCGGATCTTCACCTGCCCGTCGGCCCGGCCGACAAAGGAGAGATCGCCGTCGGCGAGCCGCCGGACGCGGTCGCCGGTGCGGTACATGCGGGCGCCGGGGGGCCCGTACGGGGCGGCGACGAACCGCTCCCCGGTCAGCCCCGGGCGGCGCAGGTAGCCGAGGGCCACGCCGATGCCGCTGACGTACAGCTCACCCACGCCGCCGACCGGTACGGGCCGGAGCGCGGCGTCGAGCACCCAGGCGGTGTGACTGGCCGCCGGGCGGCCGATGTTGCGCGCCGCGTCGCCGTCGGCGCCGGCGACGAGGGGGCCCGCGGAGATCTCGACGGTGGCCTCGGTGGGACCGTACGCGTTGGTCATCTCCCGGCCGGGGGCCCAGTCGTCCACGAGTGCCGGTGGGACCGCCTCTCCGGCGACCACCAGGCTGTGCAGCTTCGGCAGGTCCCGCACGGGCACGGTCGCCAGCACGGCGGGCGGGAGACACGCCATCGTGATCCGCCGGGCGTGGAGGAACTCCCCGAGTTCGTCACCCGCCAGACCGTGCGGGGGGATCACCAGCGTGCCACCCGACGGCAGCGCGGTGGACAGCTCGTACACGGAGGCGTCGAAGCTCAGCGACGCGAACTGCAGGACGCGTGATCCGGGCCCGATGTGGCACCGCGCGGCCTGGTCGGCGGCGAGGGCGGCGATCCCCAGGTGGGTCACCACGACGCCCTTGGGCCGGCCGGAGGAGCCGGAGGTGTAGATGACGTACGCGGGGTCCGCGGGACGCGGGGCGGTCGGCGGCTGTTCGGGCGCGGGGTCGTCCGCCAGCAGCCGGCCGAGTCCGGCGCGAGGGCAGTGGGGGTCGGTGCCGAGCGCTGTGCCGTCCGCGGTGACGAGCAGCGCGGGCCGGGCGTCCTGGAGCATGTGGTCGACGCGCTCCGGCGGGTACTCCGGGTCCACCGGCAGGTAGGCCGCTCCTGCCTTCTGCACACCGAGCAGAGCGGCGATGGCGCCGGCCGTGCGCGGCAGGGCCAGCGCCACCAGGTCCCCCGGGCCGACGCCGCGAGCGGTGAGGCGGCGGGCGACCCGCTCGGCGAGCGCGTCGAGGCGCGCGTAGGTCAGGCTCGACTCCGCGTCCTCCACAGCGGTGACGTCCGGCGTACGGGCCACCTGGTGTTCGAAGAGCGCGACGAGAGTGTCGGGCGGGGTGTCGCGCAGCGGGCCGGCGCCCGCTGCGAGCGCTTCCTCGTGTTCGCCGGGGCCGAGGACCGGCAGGTGGGCCACGAGGCGGTCCGGAGCGCCGGCTGTCCGTACGAGCAGGTCAACGAGTCGGCCGAGCCTGTCGACGACGTCGGCCTCGGTGTACAGCCGCGGGTTCGCGGTGACGGTGAGGTCGACCCCACCGGCGGCGCCGGGTGCACCGTGTACGTTGACGGCCAGGCCGTCCACCGGACCGGTGGCCAGTTCCCTGATCCTGGCGCGGCAGACACCGAAGTCCAGTTCCGGCACGAACGACATGACGTTGACGACGGTCTCGGGCGCCGCCACCGCAGCGGGCACACCACCGGTGCGCCGCAGATCCTCTACCCGGTAGCGCTGATGCCGGGCGGCGCCGCTCAGCGCGGTGGCCGTGCGCTCCGCCAGGGCGCGGAACGGCTCCTTCTCGTCGACACGCACCGTGACGGGCAGGACGTTGGCGAGCATGGCCGGGGTGCGCAGGGCCACGAGGCTGGTGCGCGCGGTCAGCGGCAGCCCCGTCGTCACCTCCGCGGCACCGTGTATTCGGCTCTGCAAGAGCGTCGCGGCGGCCGTGACGAGCACGGGCCAGGCCGTGCCGCTCGACGACAGCCCGGTCCGGATGGCCCGCAGGTCCGCGTCCGGGATGCTCCACGTGACGCGTACGGGGTCGGCGGGCGGCGAATCCTCGGGACGGCCCTGACCGGAGGCTGCCCCGACCGGGGTGGTCAGCAGGTCCCGCCAGTGGGCGGCGTCCCGCTCGTGGGCGGGCGAGCCGCGGTACGCGGCGTCCTCGGCCAGCAGGTCCCGCAGGCGGCCGAAGCCGGAGGGGGCAGGTCGGATCCCGGCGGCCGATGCCCGGTGGTGTTCGGCCACGCGGCGCAGGAAGAGCGCCGCCCCGTAGCCGTCGAGGGTGATGTGCTGGTACCGGAAGTGCAGGAAGGCACGCCGCTCGTCGAGGCGGAGCAGGCTGAGCCGGAAGGTGGGGGCCTGCGCGAGGTCGGCGGTCAGCAGCTGCTCGGTCCTCATGCGGCCGAGCGCCGCCGCGCGCGGATCGGGCCGGCCACTGAAGTCGCTGACGTCCAGGCCCGCTTCCACCTCCGGGTACAGGCGCTGGCCGAGCACGCCGTCCTCCTCGTCGAAGCCGACGCGCAGCGCCTCGGTCTCGCGTACGGCGCGGCGGACGGCACGGGCCAGGGCCCCGGCGTCCACGTCGGTCAACTCGGCGTAGACGCAACACTGGTAGAGCCGGTCGTCGGACCGCAGCCTCTGGGCGAGCCAGATCCCGCTCTGCGCGGCGGTGACGGGGAGGCGAATCGCCTCGGTGTCCGACATGCTTCTCCTGCCTCGTTGCTCGTGTACACCTGCGCACGGCGGCCGGGACGGGCCGCCCCCGCGCACGTGCCGGCCACGACCGCGTGCGGGGTCCGGGAATTCCGGGAATCGGAGATACGGGACCGGTGCCTATTCCGTTTCCGTCATCAGCCGGGCGACGATTCCCTCGATGGTGTCCGCGGCCCACAGATCGTCGAGCCCGAAGGGCACCCGGTACTCTTCCTCGATCGCGGAAGAGAAGGCGACCGCGGTCACGGACGTGAGCCCGTGATCGGTCAGTGGTGTTTCCGCGGAGATGTCACCCCGGGGAACTTGAAGAAACTCGGCGGCCCGGTCGAGCAGCCATCTGTGCATCGCGTCCGCGTCCGGTGACTGCGTCTCAGACATGGCGGGTTGCGTGGCCTTCCTTTTCGCTTCTCGTGGACGGTCCGAGCGGATTCCGGATTCAGCCGGGGACGACCTGTACCGGCCCTTGCGGAACACGTGATCCGGCCAGCCTTCTGGCACCCCGGTCCGCGTACCGGGTGACGAGGGAACCGTCCAGGAAAGACGCCCGAACGGCGTTCCGTTCCACCTTTCCGCTCGTGGTCCTGGAAATCCGGCCCCGGCCCACGAGGACAACTCCTCCCGCGTGGATTCCGAATTCCCGCGCGAGGGTCCCGCGCAGCTCCTTCACGAGTTCCGCGGCCGCTTCTTCGGAGGGGCGCCCCTCGATCTCGTGGCTCACCACGACGGTCTCGGCGCCGTCGGGCCCCTCGGGGACGGTGAACACCGCGCCCACGGCGCCGAGACCGGCGTGCCGCTCCCGCAACTCGTGCTCGATGTCGTGCGGGTGAAGGTTGCGCCCGTGCACGATGAGCAGTTCCTTGATCCGCCCGGTGATGTACAGCTCACCGTCGTGGACCATCCCCAGGTCGCCGGTGCGCAGAGTGACGCCGGGGCCGTCCCCCGGACTGTCCCCCGCGGGAGCGGGCAGGAAGGTCCGAGCGGTGGCCTCGGGCTTCTCCCAGTAGCCGTGGGCGACGCTCCCGCCCCGCAGCCGGATCTCCCCGATCCGGCCGGGTCCCACGGGCAGCCCGGTGTCCGGGGCCGCTATCAGCACCTCGCCGGCCGCCACCGGTCCGCACGAGACCAGCTCACGGGACGGCCGCCCCTGCTGGGCGGGCGCGTGCACGTGCCGCTCCAGCAGTTCCGCGTCGGCGTTCAGCACCTTCGTCCCGCCGAGCCGCGAGCTGACGAACACCGTGTGCTCGGCCAGTCCGTAACAGGCCGTCATGGACTCGGGCCGGAACCCGGTAGGGGCGAAGGCCTCCGTGAAACGCCTGAGCGTCCCGGCCTGGATGGGTTCGGAGCCGTTGCACGCGCGCAGCCAGCCCGAGAGGTCGAGCCTGGCAATCTCCTCGCCGCTGACCCGCCGCACGCAGTGGTCGTACGCGAAGTTGGGCCCCGGGGAGAACGTGATCCCGTACCGCTCGATCATGCGCAGCCACAGGTAGGGCCGCCGCAGGAATGTGAAGCTGTCCATCATCAGGCAGCGACTGCCGGTCAGCAGCGCCGGGGTGAGCAGGCCGAAGAGCCCCATGTCGTGGTGCATCGGCGCCCAGCCGCCGAAGCGCGCGCCCTCCGGGAGGCCGAGATGCCTGCACAGCAGCTCCGCGTTCTCGGTGATATTGCGGTGGGTGACCATCACCCCCTTGGGGTGACCGGTCGAACCCGAGGTGTACTGGAGCAGGGCCACGGTCTCGGGCGTCCGCGGGACCTCGGTCCAGGCGTCGGCTCCTACGCCGGGGGGCAATGCCTCCACATCGAGCACCGGGGTGTCCGCGAAACCGTTCTCCCCCGCCCACTCCTGGACCTCGGCGCGGGTGGCGGTGACCGTGACCACCGCGGCGGCCCCGCAGTCCCGCGCGAGGAGACCGACCCGCCGCCGGGCGGACGAGGTCGCGGTCGGGAGCGGCGCCGGCACCGCGATCATTCCGGCATAGAGAGTGCCCAGAAAACCGGCCACGAACGCCACGGAGGACGGAAAGAGGAGGAGCACTCGCGAGCCGGCCGGAATACCGAGTTCCTGAAGGACCGCGGCGACTCTCCGGGCGTCCTCGTCGATCTGCGAATAGCTGGTGAGCGATCCCTCGTGCTCGTTGTCGGGATCACTGACCAGACCGACCGCCTTGCGTTGCGGCGCCATTTCAGCCGTACGGCGCACGGCGTCCACGAGGTCGGGGCGGGCGGATCTGTGGGGGGCCATGGGGCGAACCTCCTCCGTGGTCCGTGGCTTCTCACCGACCGAATTCCACGGCCTTCCCCTGGTACGAGGAACGACCCGCGACTCCGGCACGGCACAACCTAACGACCATGGGCGGGAATGTGTGACGGTCAGATGACCCACATGTGGCTGCAGGAATCCGTGCTAAGGGCTGTCCCGCATGTAGCGGTTCGTCACCGTGTCGCTGCTGTGTATGTACCGCTTGCTGGTGATGGTGTCCCCGTCTTTATCCGAGGTCTTGAAGCCGCAGGACTTCCAGGTCTTGCCCTTGTCGTGGCTGATGTTGACCCAGCCCCTGTCACTCATCTTGGTCTTCTCCAGCCGCCCGGCCGAGCGGTCGGGCAACTTCCCGGTCATCAGCTTGAGGACCCGGTCGCTCTTCTTGGTCATGCCGTCGTTGTACTTGTCGGTGTCCTTGCCCTGGTAGCTGACGATCTCGCCGACGCCGAAGGCCGAGTAGGAGTTGTACGGGCACGTCGTTGACGACACGGCGGCCATGGACGTCAGGCCACCGGTCCCTGCGGCCCTGGCCTCCTGCTGAACGGCCTTCGGCCTGCTGTCCTTCGCGTCATCCTTCCCGGATGGCGACGAGCAGGCGGACATCACCATGACGGACGCCACCACGCCCGCCGTGAGCATGGGCAGGCAAAGCCTCATTCTCAGTCCCCCGATGTGTGTAGCGGGCGCACCCCGTGATACGCCCGATGCAGCAGGTGAATCCAGCAGGGTGCGGACGGTGTGATGCCGACGCGTCATGTCGGCGAGAGCAACTGTGCTGGTCCGCCCCGACCGAGGGCCAGTGATTTCGCGTTCCAAGACGGCGTGGGACGCGCGACGCGCCGTTCACCTGGAGTGGTGCGGACGGATTGGGACGCGCGTGGAGAGGTGGGACGGGAGTCGGGGACAGACGTCACGGGGGTGAAGTCTTGGGCGGGCCAGAGGGATCAGAGGAGTTGGCGGCGTTCTGGCAGGGCTGAGGGAGCGCAGTGGACTCAGCTACCAGGAACTGGGGCGGCGGGTATTCACGAGCAGTTTTGCCCTTCACAGGTACTGCGACGGCAAGGGGACGCCGGGGGACTACGACCTCGTTGCCCGTATCGCCAGGGAGTGCGGAGCTGATGCGGACGAACTCAACAGACTCCTACGGTGCAGGAGGGCCGCGACAGGGCAGGGGCGAGAGGACGGTTCAGCGTCCGCAGCGGTGGATCTCAACTCGTCTCCCGTCGTCAGCACCTCCTTCGCCAAAGAGCCCGTCAGGGTCGCTACCGATGTTCTGCCAACGAGGCGGGTTCCCCGGGGCATGAGGTTCCTCCTCGCCGCCGTCGGTGTGACGACGAACAGCTTCAGCGGGGCGATGCCCTCCTTCCGGACCGGCGCGCTGAGACTGACTGGGCCACGCTCGACCGGCTTCTCGACGGCGCTGAAACGCTCGGCGCGCGCAGCGTGCGCGCCTTCCAGGCCGCCGGATTCCGGCCAGTCGGCGCGGAGGCGCTCCTTGTCGCGCCATAGGCGTACCGCTGTTCGACCAACTCCGCGCGCACCGGCCGGGTTGCACCTCGCGGAGGAGAACCCGGACGCCACCACCCCGGCGGCCGATTCTCACGACCTGTGTCGTGCGCGCCGGTCACGCGAGCGGTCAGCCGCTCGATACGTCCCGCTTCTCCAGCGGGTGGACGGCCGGTCCCTGGAGGACGGAGCCGTCGATGCCGAAACGCGAACCGTGGCACGGGCACTCCCACGCGGTCTCGGCGTCGTTGAAGGCCACCAGGCACCCCAGGTGCGTACACCGCGCGGATACGGCGCGGGCCACCCCGTCCGCGTCCCGGTAGACCGCGCAGCGCTGTCCGTTGACACGGACCACCGCTCCGGTGCCCGGCGGGACCTGCGCGACCGAGTCCACGTGGGTGGTGCGCAGCCGGTCACCGACGAAGTGCCTTGCGACGTCGGCCTGTTGCTTGAGCAGGGCGGGCGCTTCGCGCAGGGTGCTCGCCAGCCTGCGCGGGTCGTACAGGGCGGCCCACTCGGGCTCTTCGCCCAGGATGAGGCCGGTCAGAAGCCGGCCGGCCATGACGCCGCCGCTCATGCCCCAGCCGCCGAAACCGGTGGCCACGTACGTGTGGCGGGAGCCGGCGTGGAAGGGGCCGACGAGGGGGACGGTGTCGGTGGTGTCGTTGTCCTGGGCGGCCCAGCGGTAGGCGGTGGCACCGACGGGGAACCTGGCGCGCATCCAGGCGTCCAGACGCCGGAAACCTTCGCGGGGGTCGCCCGTGCCGGGAGTGAAACTCTCGCCGGTGACGATGAGCAGCCGGCGTTCGTCGTCGAGCGGTGCGGTGCGCACCGACCGCTTGCCGTCCTCCTGGGTGATGTACATGCCGGCCGGCGCGATCGCGGCGGCGATCGGGGCGGCGACCACCAGCTCCCTGCGCGGGGAGAGCCGCGCGAAGGTCAGGGCCCTGTCGAACACGGGGAAGTGCGTGGCGACCACCACGTCGCGCGCCGTGACGGTGTGACCGGACTCGACCGTGACGCGGCAGGGTGACCCTTCCGTGAGGCCGGTGGCGCGCGAGCGCTCGAAGATCAGACCGTCCTTGGCCCGGAGGTCCGCGGCGAGGGCGAGCAGATACTTACGGGGGTGGAACTGCGCCTGTGCGTCCACCCGGACGGCGCCGCTCACCTCGTACGGCAGATCGGTGTGGTCCACGTACGAGGCCGCGAGCCCGGCCGCCGCGGCCGCCTCGGCCTCGGCCCGCAGTTCGGGAACGGCCGCGGGCCCGGTGGCGTAGGTGTAGGCGGGCGCGCGTTCCAGGTCGCAGGAGATGCCGAGTGTGGCGACGATCTCGGCCACCCGTTCCACCGCGCCCTGCTGCGAGCGCGCGTACAGCCGCGCGGCATCCCGGTCACGTGTCCGGCGCAGCCGGTCGTAGACCAGGGTGTGCAGGGACGAGACCTTCGCGGTCGTGTATCCGGTGACCCCGGCCGCGATCCGGTCGGCCTCCAGCACGGCGACCGTCCTGCCGGCGGTGACCAGTTCCCATGCCGTGCTCAGCCCCGCGACACCGCCACCCACCACGACCACGTCCACGGTGACGTCCTCGGTCAGCGCGGGGTGGTCGGTGGCACCGGCGGTCGCCATCCAGAAGGATTCGTACTGTCCGGGCAAGGGCTGCGTGTCAGTCATGTCGGCCTCTCAGGACGGTCGGTCATGCCGGGGAACCGCCTCGGCCAGGCGCCGTGACGCGCGAATACGAGGCAGCGGAGGGCTTCTCCCCGTACCCGTCCCAAGCCCTGACACACCCTAGGACTCGGTAGTACGAATGTCCGTAACGTGGGGTCGTGGCGGCCCGGGACCTTGGCGGCAGGCGGTCGGACGTGTCAGCGCGGAGATGCTCAGCCCGTACCCGCCGGGCACCCCCGCGGCTCTGCCGGGCGACCGGCTGACCGCCGGCCTTCTGGAGTACCTGCGGACCGGGGTCGACGCCGGCACGGTGGTCCCCGACGCGGTCGACGGGACGGTGCGCAGCGTGCGCGTCGCCGTCGAGGGCTGAGGGCTGAGCGCCGCCCCCGGGTGGGCGGAAGTCGGCTCAGGTCCTGAACCACGTCCGGGGTCGGCCGATGGGGACGACTCGGCAGAACTCCGCCGCCTCACCTGATTCGTCCGCGCCGTCGCGGGAACAGATGAGTGCCCCGTTTTCCACCCGTCAGGAGACGCGCGATGAGCGACACGCAGGAGCCCACGGACCCGGTGAGCAAGCACCCGCAGCCGGAATTTCCCCAGCAAGGCCAGTCGCATCCGGGCTGGAGCGGGCCGATGGACCCGCCGCCGGACCACGGTGAGGAGTCGTACGAGGGCCACGGTCTGCTCACGGACCGCAAGTCGCTTGTCACGGGCGGCGATTCCGGCATCGGACGGGCCGTCGCGCTGGCCTACGCACGCGAGGGCGCGGACGTCGTGTTCAGCTACCTGGCGGCGGAGGAGGAGGACGCGCGGGAGACCGTGCGGCTGGTCGAGGAAGCCGGGCGCACGGCGGTCGCCGTCGCATGCGACCTCCGCGAGGAGGCGCAGTGCCGGGAACTCGTCGGCCGGGCCGTCACGGAGTTCGGGCGCATCGACATCCTCGTCAACAACGCCGCCTACCAGATGTCCCAGCCCGACGGCATCGGCAGCATCTCCACCGAGCAGTTCGACCGGGTCGTCCGCACCAACCTCTACGCCATGTTCTGGCTCTGCAAAATGGCCCTGCCGTCCATGCCGAAGGGCGGAAGCATCATCAACTCCTCCTCCGTCCAGGCGTACAAACCCAGCCCGCACCTGCTCGACTACGCCATGACCAAGGGCGCCATCGTCACCTTCACGCAGGGACTCGCGCAGATGGTGGCGCAGGACGGCATCCGTGTGAACGCGGTGGCTCCCGGCCCGGTCTGGACCCCGCTGATCCCGGCGACAATGCCCGACACCGTCGAGTTCGGCAAGCAGTCCCCTCTCGGTCGGCCCGCCCAGCCCGCGGAGATGGCGCCCGCCTATGTCTTCCTCGCCTCGTCCCAGGCGAGCTACATCACCGCCGAGATCGTCAACGCCACCGGCGGCACGCCCCTCCCGTGAGCCGCTGACCGATCCGGGGGCGTGCTCTCGGAGCCAGAGCCCGACCCACGCCCGCGCCCGCGTCCGTGCGACGAGGTCAGGGAACGAGCAGCGTTCCGCTCATCGCTTCGGCCGGCCGGGCGGCCGGGCGGCCGGGACCGGTTCCAGGCTTGGCGAGCCGATTCCTGCTCGCGTTCACCCTCCTTCTTCAGTTTCTCGTCGCCGAGGGCAATCCCGTCGGACTTCTTCCTCATGCCCGCCAATCGGCGGACACCTGCCCGGAAGACGTTCCCTGCCTTGCTCATTTCTCCTCCACACCACCCAGTGCTGTTCCAGCCCCTCTGAGTACCCCTGTCTTCAGACTTCACCCATTCATGAGACAGGGCCGCAAGGCCCGCGGCCACTTGGACGGGTCAAGCCGAGCGGTCGCAGTGGCCACGGCGTCAGGGTGTTCGGCAATCGGGGATCCTTTCTTGCGGCGTCTCTTCGAGGAAAATGGCGTGGTGCGCGAACTTTGGACCATTGGACACTGGACATATCCGGAAAGGACGTTCACCGATATGCTCCATGCACAGAGCATCGATGCGCTGGTCGACGTCCGGGCCCATCCCGGTTCGCGCAGTAGCCCGCAGTTCTCCCAGGAGGCCATGCGTGAGTGGCTCGAACGGGCAGAAATCGACTACGTGTTCATGGGCGGTGAACTCGGCGGCCGACGGCGTAAGCAGCGCGTCGACCCGGCCGTCAACGCCGGGTGGCAGAACGCGAGTTTCAAGAACTACGCGGACTACACACTGCTTCCGGCCTACGAGCACGCCATCACCCGTCTGGCCGACCTCGCCACGAGGAGCCGTGTCGCGGTGATGTGCGGTGAGCCGATGCCATGGCGCTGTCACCGGCTCCTGATCGCAAACACACTCACCGCACGCGGGTGGACCGTACGGCACATCGTTGGTGAAGGGGAGCCCCGCGTTCACGAACTCGGCAGGTGGGGCGCTGCGGTGTCGGTCGACTCGGACGGGCAAGTGACGTATCCGGCGCAGGGCTGATCAACGGACCACGCGGTACCAGGCTGCCGGACCACCCCTCCAGCACGCCCGTCCACGGCGTCCAGCGCCGCTCCAGGGCGGCGACGTAGGCATGGCCGAGAACCAACTTGGCCGGTCCGGGCCGGCGTTCGTCCGGCGTAGAGGCAAGCAGCCTCGCGCGGGCGCCGAGTCACATGGGGGGGAACGTTGACCAGTTCCGTCGGCACCGCAGTTCGGGTCACGACGGGTGAGCCGGCGCACGGCTCCCCTCCCCCGCCGGACCCGGACACCGGGATTCCTGGCCATGCGTCCCCCGCGTCCCCCGCCGAGCGGCGGATGCTGGTCGTCGCGGTCGCCGCCCGTTACGCCGAGGCCGGCAAGCGGGAGAAGACGCAGACCCTCGACTGGCTGTGCGCGGCGACGGGCTGGCATCGCAGCCATGCCCGCAAAGCGCTCCTGACGGCGTCACGTCCGAGGCCGGCCGACCCCCCGCGCGGGCAAGCGAAGTACGACACCGATGTCGTCGCCGCGTTGCGGCTCTGCTGGACGGTGCTGGACAAGCCCGCGGGCAAGCGGCTGGCACCGGCGCTGCCGGAACTGGTGCCGGTGCTCCGCCGCCACAAGGAGCTGGACATCGACGACGCGACCGCGAAGCTGCTGATGGAGATGTCCGCGGCGACGATCGACCGCCGTCTGGCGCCCCACCGGCGGCCCGCCCGCAGGGCGACGCGCATACGGGCCGGTTCGTTGACGCGCAACGAAGTCCCGCTCGTCACCTGGTCGGAGTGGGACAACACGAGGCCGGGGTTCATGGAGATCACGGTGGTCGGCCACGACGGCGGTGCGCCGGGCGGCGACCACCTGCACACGGTGTCGGCCACCGACATCGCCACCGGTTGGACCGAGAACCGCACGGTGCGGATGATCGACGGCATGACCGTCGCGCTCGACGAGATCGCCCGGATGCTGCCGTTCCCGATCCTCGGGCTCGACTCCGGAAACCACGACACGGGGGCCGACGACGTATTGCAGCGCTGGTGCGGACAGCGCAGGGTGACATTCACCCACGCGCGCCCCGCCCGCAACGGCAGCCATCACGTCGGCCAGAAGAACTGGAGCATGCTGCACGCCGTGGCGGACGAGCGCCGCTACGACACCACCGCGGAACTGGTTCTCCTCAACAAGATCTGGGCGGCGCTGTCCGGACTCTCCAACTACTTCTGTCCGCAGCAGCACTCCGTGCCGGCCGGCGAGCAGGCGGAGCGGCGCCGCAAGGAGTACGACACGGCCACGCCCTACCACCGCACCTCACGCCACAGCGGTGTGACCACCGAGGACAAGACGATCCTCGCCGACATCCACGCCTGCACCAATCCGGCGGAGCTGCACCGGCGGATCGAGGCGATGACCAGGCGGCTGCATCTGATGGCGGCGGACAAGGCGGCGCCGGGGCAGTTGGTCCGGGATCTCCCGCACCGTCCGCGTACCGCGCGAACCGACTCGGCATCGTGAGATCCGCACAACGCCACGGCCCCGGCGCCGCTCATGGCCTCACGAGACGCGCTGTGTCGCGCTGATCGCCATCGCGGCGAGCTGGTCCTTCGCCTGTGCGGTCGCGCTGCTCGTCCGCAGCACGGTGAGCGCCCGGTCGGTGCGACGGGCGATGTCCCGTTCGATGTGGTCGACAGCGCCGGTCGCCTCGATGACGGCGCGCATCGTGGCGAGTTCACCGTCGGAGATGTCGGTCCCGATCTTCGCCCTGAGGAATTCGGCGCCTGCCGGATCGCTCGCGGCGGCGCGTTGCAGCGCCGTGGCGAACAGCACCGTCCGCTTGCCTTCGCGCAGGTCGTCGCCCGACGGTTTGCCGGTCACGGCGGGGTCGCCGAAGACCCCCAGCAGCTCGTCGCGCAGCTGGAAGGCGATGCCGATGTTGACGCCGAACGTCCGGTAGGCGGCGACGAGACCGAGGTCCGCGCCGGCGATCGCGGCGCCGAGGTGCAGCGGGCGTTCCACCGTGTACGAGGCCGTCTTGTACCGGTTGACACGCAGCGCCGAATCGATGTCCTCGTCGCCACTGGCCTCGGCGGTCAGGTCGAGCAGCTGCCCGGCGAGGACTTCTGTGCGTATCGCGGACCACACCGGCGCGACCCGCGTCTTCGCGTCCGCCGGGAGACCGGACATATGGACCATGTCGTCGGCCCATGCCTGGGCCAGATCCCCGACCAGGATGGCGGCGCCCGCGCCGAAGGTCTCCGGATCACCGGCCCAGCCCCGTGCCCGGTGCCGGTCGGCGAACGTCACATGCGCGGCGGGAAAGCCGCGGCGGGTCAGGGACGCGTCGATGATGTCGTCGTGGATCAGGGCCGACGCGTGCAGCAGCTCAAGTGCCGTACAGCAGTGCAGTACCGCTTCGGCGGCCGGGCCCGACGCGTCGCCGCCGGCGCCGATCCAGCCCGCCCGGGCGAAGGCCGGCCGCACGCGCTTGCCGCCGCGCAGGACATAGCCCTCCAGTTCGGCGACCGCGGCCGCGAAGCCGGGGCCGATCGCGAGGGCGTCGGCCCGGCGTTCGGCGAAGAACCCCTTAAGAGCGGTGTCGACGGCGACCGCACTCGCGGCGGTCTCGGAGGAGGTGACGGTCATGATCGGGTCACCGGCCGATCATGACGAAGACCGCCAGGACCACGGTCGTCCAGCCGACCAGCGCGGCGTGGTAGGGGCCGATGAGCGACTTCTTGTGCAGGGCCGCGATCGCCGATTCCATCGTGGCGCCGCGCACGTCCCGTATCACCGTGAGCAGCAGCCGCTGGCTCAGCAGCCAGGCGACGACGAGGGGGACGAGCGCCCAGGTGAAGCCGAAGGTGGCGTACACCGAGGAGATCATCAGGAGCGCGCCCACGAACAGCATCGTGGACTGGATGTACATCGTCTTGGTGAGTCCCCAGGCCACCGTGTAGGTGCGGATCCCGAACTGCTCGTCCTCCAGGTAGTCCTCGGCGTGGCTGGTGACGAACAACGACACCAGGGCCATCGCGAAGCCCGCCAGGGTCACCACGCTGCCCCATTCCAGTTCCTCCTCGTAGGAACGGAGAACGAAGAGTCCCGGCAGGAAGACGAGGCTGAGCTGCAGCGTCGGCAGCTGCCAGGCCCCGGCGCTCTTCAGCTTCAGCGGCGGAACCGAGTACTGGAAGCCGAGAATTCCCACGACGAGCGCGATCAGGAGAAGGTCCCAGTGTCCGGTCCGGACGGCGAGGAACGTGGCCAGAGCGGAGCAGACGACCGTCGACACGACGATGTGGACGACGACGCGTGAGACCCCGAGCCCGTAAATGGCCTCCGACTGCCGGGACTTGTACAGAGCGTCCTGCTCCCGGTCGGCCAGGGCGTTCGTCATGTTCCCGATCTGCATGCCGGACACGGCGTAGAGCACGGCGAGAGCCATGTTGAGCGAGAGGAAGTCCCCCCAGGAGTGGGCGCCGAGCAGGGCCGGTGCGAGGGCGACGGTGAGGATGACCGGCATGAACTCGAATCGCCGGATCACACACACGTACCGCACGCGGGTGGCCAGCGAGGGACGTTCACCGGGCGCGCCCTGGGGATCGGTCACCAGCGCGGTGAGTTTCTCGGTGAGTGTTCCGGTGTCAGCGCTCGGCATGGGTCTGTGCCTTTCTCTTTCGGAGATCGGGATGTCGGGGCGGGCGGCGAACGGCCGCCCCTGAGGCCGCGGTCGGCTATCGCCGCTCGACGGTCTCGCGGTAGTCGCGGGTGATGGCCCTCAGTTCGGTGGACACGTCGCCGTCCAGGCGCCCGGCGAGGGACCGTTCGGAGCGGTCCATGGTCCGGTTGGCGTGCACGATCGCGGCCGTGGCCGGCCGACGGTCCTCCTCGTACCGGCGGAGCGCGTCCACCGGGTCGCCGCCCGAGGCGAGTTCGGTCGCCAGCGCGACACCGTCGAGTACGGCCTGGGACGCGCCGTGCGCACCGATCGGATACATCGGGTGCGCCGCGTCGCCGAGGAGGGTGACCCGGTGCTCGCCCCAGGAGGGCAGCGGGTCGCGGTCGACCATCGGGTAGTGCAGGATCCCGGTGCTGGTCGACAGGGTGGAGCGGATGTCGAGCCAGTCGTAGTCCCAGTCCGCGAAGTGGGGCAGCAGGTCGTCGAGACGGCCCGGGCCGGCCGGTGCCGTGCCGCGTCCGGTCGCGTCGGCGGCCAGGGCCACCCAGTTGAGCAGTACGGTGCCGCGCTCGGCGTGCCGCCGCGAACACGGGTAGGCGACGATCCGGTTGCCGCGGTCGTCGGACGCGATGATCATCGTGCGCCCGTCGATGAACTCGGGCAGCTCCGTCAGGCCACGCCACATCCGTATGGGTGTGGTGCGCAGTGGCGGCTCGTGCGGGTGCAGTTGTGCCCGTACGGCGGAGTGCAGGCCGTCGGCGCCGATCAGTACGCCGGCCTCTGCCGCCGTCTCGGCCCCGCGCCCCGCGAGTACCCGCACCCCGTCGTCGGAGTGCTCGTACGCCCGTACGTCGACACCCGTGCGGACGGCGTCCGCCCCGAGCCTCTCGTGCACCGCTTCGAGGAGCATCATCTGCAACTCGCCCCGGTGGATGGAGTACTGCGGAGCCCCGTGCCCGGCGGCGACGCCCCGCTCCTCGGTCCACAGCGTGACGCCCCTGCTGTTGAGGTAGCGGTGCTCATGGGTGGCGATGGCCGTGGCGGCCATCGCGTCTCCGAGACCGAGGGCGATGAGTTCGGCGACCGCCACGGGCTGGATGTTGATCCCGACGCCGAGCGGGCGGATGGCGGGCGCGCTCTCCAGCACGGTGGCGTCCAGTCCGCGCGCGTGCAGGGCCAGCGCGGTCGTGAGTCCCCCGATGCCGGCTCCGGCGATCACGATGTCCGCGGGGGCTGTCCTGGTCATGGAGACCGTCGCCTTTCTGTACGGGTTTCTGTACGGGTGAGCGCTGAGTTGGGGCAGGGGGCGGTGAGTACCTCGACGAACGTCCCTGCCGGGCACGGGTGTTCACGGCGACGCGGCAGGGACGGTGTCGGAGGACCGTGGCGAAGGACGCCGGCGGCCGGACCTCACCTCGGGGCGGGCGCGGGCGAGGGCTGTCCGTCCAGGGTGAATCCCTCGTAGTCCGCGGCCGCGACCTCGCGCAGCTTCTGCCGGTAGTTGCCGATCCCGCCGAAATAGAACAGCGTGCGCCGTTTACGGCCGGGGATGTTCGTTCCGAAGATCCACGAGTCGGTCTGCGCGAACAGGCTCTGCTCCGCCATCTCCCTGCACATACCGGTCCACTCGTCCTCGGCGGCGGCGGTGGCCTCGATACGGGTGACGCCGCGCCGCTGGGCCGAGCCGATCATCTCCGAGATCCATTCGACCTGGGTCTCGATGCCGGGAGGCAGGTTGCAGAACACGCTGTTGGGGCCGAACACCATGAACAGGTTCGGGAATCCGTGGGTGGCGAGCCCGAGGAAGCTGCTGGGGGTGTCGCCCCAGCTCTCCCGAAGAGTCTTCCCCTCACGCCCCTGTACGGCGATCCGGTTGTAGCTGCCCTCCATGGCGTCGTAGCCGGTCGCGAAGACCAGCACGTCCAGTTCGTGCTCGGTGCCGTCCTCGGTGATCACGCCGGCCGGGGTGATCCGGACGATCGGGTTCTCCTTGGTCGACACCAGTGAGACGTTGTCGCGGTTGAACGTCTCGTAGTAACCGCTGTTGCAGATCGGCCGCTTGGCGTAGTAGTCGGTGGGCACGAGCTTGCGTGCGGTCTCCGGGTCGCGCACGATCTGCGTGATCTTCGACTTGATGAACGAGGCGGCGGCGTCGTTCGCGACCGGGTTGAAGACGATGTCGCTGAAGGTGCCGAACATGAAGCGGAATCCGTTGCCCGCCTCCCAGCTCTCCTGGAAGACGCGCTCGCGTTCCGCCGGGGAGACACTCGTCGCGGGTGTCTCGCTCTCCTTGAAGCCGCACCCCACACGCGAGTTGAAGACCTGGTCCCATACCTCGCCGCAGGTCTCGCGGTACTCGTCGAGGTACGCGTCGCTGAGCGGGCCGTCGCCGGAGGGAACGACGTACTGCGCGGAGCGCTGGAACACGGTGAGGTGCGTGGCGGCCGGTGCGGCGGCGCAGATGAACTGGCTGCCGGTCGACCCCGTGCCGACGACACCGACGCGCTTGCCCGTGATGTCGAGGTCCTCGGGCCAGGATCCGGTGTGCACCAGCGGGCCGGCGAACGTGTCCCTGCCCTCGATGTCGGGGAGGTTCGCGGACGACAGGGGGCCGAGGGCGCCGACCACGTAGCGTGCGGTGAACTCCTCGCCGCCGTCGGTCCGCGCGGTCCACCGGCCGCTCTCCTCGTCGAACGCCAACGACTCGACGGCCGAACCCAGTTGGATGTCCTCGCGCAGGTCGTGGCGGTCGACGACGTGCTCCAGGTAGGCGAGGATCTCCGGCTGGGGCGCGTAGCGGGTCTTCCAGTTCCACTCGCGGAGCAGTTCCTCGTCGAAGGAGTAGCGGTAGACGATGCTGTCGACATCCGCGGCCGCCCCCGGATAGCGGTTCCAGTACCAGGTCCCTCCGACACCGTCGGCCTTGTCGAAGACCCTTACGGTGAGGCCGAGTTCATTGCGGAGCTTGTGCAGCATGTAGATGCCGGCGAATCCGGCGCCTATGACGAGTGCGTCGAGGTGCGTTGTCTTCTGGGTCATGACGGCCTTTCGAACAAGCGGCAGGGAAAAGGGGAGGAAGTGGCGGGGAGGGAGGGCGGCACGGGTTACGGGCGGCGCCCGGCTGCCGTCCGTCCACTCGCCGTTGTCGTCGGGCGGGCCGAACCGGCGGCGCCGGCCGGGCTCTCGTACCGGCTGCTCATGTGTCTCGCGTCAGACATGGATGGTGCCTTCGGCGACGACGGCTCCGTGGCCGCTCACCTGGACGCGCGCGATCTCGCCGGTCTCGCCCAGGGTCGCCTCGGCGAACATGACCGAGTGCCTGCCGAGTTCGACGCCCTGGTGGATCTCGACGGTCTTCCCGTACTCGACGACGCCGTGCCGGGCGAGGTGGATCGCCAGCGGACCGGCGGCCGATCCGGTGGCGGCGTCCTCGACGACGCCGTAGGCGGGCGAGAACATCCGTGCCCGCCACCGCTCGCCGTCCGGGGCGAAGCAGTTGGCCGCCATGTCGGGGAAGGCGGCGAGCGCCCGGTGGTCGGGCCGCAGGGCGGACAGCGCCTCGGTGTCCGGGAGTCCCACGAAGACGTGCCGGGGGCCGTTGCGGTAGATCTCCACGGGCAGGGTGGACGAGGTGATGCCGAGCGCCGCCAGCAGGGCGTCGGTGTGCTCGTACGGCCCCCAGACGGGAATCGGCTGCTCCATGGAGGCGTGTGCCCTGCCCGCGCCGGGGCCGTCGCCCGGTGCGCGGTCGACGGCGAACGGCACGACCCCCATCGCGGTCTCGAAGCGCAGCCGGTCGGCGCGGCGGTCCAGCGCGACCGCGACAGCCGTGCCGAGGAGCGGGTGTCCGGCGAAGGGGAGTTCGTTCACCGGGGTGAAGATCCTGACCCGCACGTCCGCGTCGCCGGTGGGCGCGAGGAGGAACGTCACCTCGGACAGGTTCATCTCCTGTGCGATGCGCTGCATCTGAGTACCCGTCAGGTCGTCAGCGTCGAAGAACACGGCGACCGGGTTGCCGCGCAGGGGCTCGTCGGCGAAGGCGTCGATGACGACATAGGGATGGGATCCGTTCGGGCCGCCGGCGGAGCCGGTCCCCCGGACAGCGGCCAGGACCTCGAACCGGTCGCGGTGCGTCACCGGGCGGCCTATCAGCTCGGCGGCCCGGTTCTCCGGGAGTTCGGAGGGCCGCTCGTCGTTCCAGACCATGACGGCGCCCCACCGGTTGCCGTCCCGGTCCGCGATCCAGAACTTCTCGCGCAGGCCGATGACGGCCCGCCAGTCGTCGACGGCTCCGTCCTCGCACAGCTGCCGCGCCAGGTCCTCCGTAGTGGCGGGTGAGCCGTCGAGGTCCCACCAGGCGATCTCCATCTTCACTGCCCCAGCACCCATTCGGTCGTATCGGTGAGAATGTGCGGTCCGTCAACGGCGAGCCGACGGTCCAGCGGATCCCTGTTCATGACAGGAGCTCGTCGGCGGTCGTGATCCGCGCGCAGCAACGCGCGGTGTACTCCAGCGTCCGCCGGTGGTCCGCGGCGGAGAAGTCGCCGATGGCGTCGCCGGGCAGGAAGACCTCCAGGTCGTTGCTGTAGGCGTCGAGCGCGGTGGTGAGGATGCCGACGTGGCCGTACACACCGCACACCACGAGCTGGTCGCGGCCCTCGGCGCGCATACGCGCCAGCAGGTCGGTACGGAACAACGCGCTGTAGCGCCACTTCACGAACGTCCAGTCGTCGTCCCCCGGCGTCAGTTCGGCGGTGATCTCGCGGTCCGACGCGGAGCTGGTCATCCCGGGCCCCCAGAAGTCGCGCAGGAGTCCGCGGTCCTCGGGGGTCATCCGGCCCGGCTGGGCGGTGTAGGCGATACGAGCGCCCCGACCGGCGAAGCGTTCGCGCAGCGCCGACACCTTCTCGACCAGCCGCAGGCGCATGTCCTCGTCGAACGCGGACAGGAAGTAGTTCTGCATGTCGTGGACGAGGAGAACCGCCCGGTGCGGTTGGAGCCGCCAGTCGACGATGTTGGCCGGCAGCTCCTCCCGGGTCGGCGCGTCGTACGGATCGATCCGCAATCCCATGCTCATGACGACCTCTGTCTCGTGAGTACGGACTCCGCCCGTGGGGTTCCGGCGCGCGGCCAGACGGACACGACCTCAGCGGCCTGCTCGGGATCGAGCCGCGGGTCGCACAGACTCGGCGCGCCCACGGCCGTCGGCAGCGCGCTCCGGGCGCCCCCGACGCATTCGGCGACCGCGTACGGACTGGCTTCCAGATGCAGCCCGTGCGCCGGTACGCCCGCCTCGTCGAGGACGGAGAGGAATCCGCGCACCTCGTCGACGACCGTGGAGACGACGCGGGTCTTGGTGCCGTCCGCGCGCCTGACCGTGTTGCCGTGCAGGGGATCACTGAGCCAGAGCACCGGACGGCCGTCGTCGCGGACCGCGCGGACGAGAGCGGGCAGCCGGTCGGCGATGACGTCCGCGCCCATCCGCACGATGAGCGTCAGCCTGCCGGGCTCGTGGCCCGGATCGAGCCGCTTGCACAGGTCGAGCAGCTCGTCGGGGGTCGTACTCGGACCCACCTTGCAGCTCACCGGGTTGACGACCTCGGACAGCAGAGCCACATGGGCGCCGTCGAGTTGCCGGGTGCGTTCGCCGATCCACGGCCAGTGGGTCGAGCCGAGCATCCACCGCAGGTCGTCGAGCCGGCGCAGCTGCGGCTGCTCGTAGTCCATCAGCAGTGCCTCGTGGCTCGTCCAGATCGGGGCCTCGATGTCGCGCCCGGCCGCGCTGTCGTCCGTCCGCCAGCCGAGGTGCCCCATCGTCTCGCGGGCGGTCATGAAGCACATGGCCATGCGCGACGGATCGGCCGTGCGGCTGCGCATGTCGGGTTCGGGGGCGTTGACCATGTGCCCCCGGTAGGCGGGGAGGGAGGGTGTCCCGTCGATCTCCTCGAAGGGCGTCGAACGCGGTTTCGCGAACTGCCCGGCGATCCGGCCGACCCGAATGACCGGCAGACCGGACCGGGCGCTCAGCAGGTCGGCGAGGCCGTGTACGAGACGGGACTTGGCCGCGATGTGCGGCGCGGCGCATTCGTCCGGGTTTTCGGCGCAGTCACCGGCCTGGAGGATCAGCGCCTTCCCGCCGGCCACCAGTTCCAGCGACCGCCGCAGCGTGGCGATCTGGCCGGCGCTGACGAGGGGTTGGGCCGCCGACAGGACGGCGCGGACCTGGGCGAGCTGACGCGGGTCGTCCCAGTTCGGTTGCTGAGCGGCGGGCAACTGCCCCTGTAAGCCTGTGTGCATCACGTGCGAACCCTCCCCCGGCCTATCGCTCAAGTCGGTATTCCGGCCCGCACGACATGCGGCACCTCGATACCGAGCGAACGGAACTGCTGGCACGGGTTCATGAATTCCCGCTGCAACTTTATTTTCCCGTTCTCGAAAAGGAAGTTATGGATGAAGTGATTCTCGTAGCGCCCTTCCGGATAACCCGGAAAGCGAATCCTGCCGGCACCGTTGCACTCCACCCAGAACCGGTCGGGGTCCTGGGTGTCGAAAATCTCGATGTCGGTCCACTCCCAGTCGGGGAAGCACTGGAGCGACCAGACCGCGTGCTCGGCCAGCCGGTCCCGGCCGCGGATGACGATCGGCTCACCCGTCTCCGTGGTCCAGAGCCCGCCCTGGCCGTCCTCGGTGAACAATTCATGGCGCCGCAGCCGGTCCTGTCCGAGCGTGTGCATGTACTGGTCGACGATCCGTCGATTGTGTTCACGATTCCGAACGATTTCCTCGGCCTGCGTGGCAGTGCTTGTATTCGGCATTTCCCCCGCCTTACTACGCTGATCCGGCATGAACGCCTGTTCGACGTCGCCGGGACCATATCAATGCGTACTCAGCGGCTGCAATTATCGGTTGCCTCACGAAAATGCGCGCGCCCGGCGACTGGCGAAACTTTTTCAAGTTGAATCCAGAATTCCGGCGCCTATTCACGCCCCCGCCGTGGGCGGCATCCCACGTCGACCGAGGTGAAAGGGTGTTTGAGCCGAACTCCCGACGGTCGCCGAACAACTCCGTCGCTCCACTCAATTACGAGTACGGCTCTAGTTCTTCAGAGCGCGTGACACGATTTTGTGAATGTCGCCCTTCTTCGGTCCGGTTTCTCCCCGTGGGTGCGGAGGATCGGGCCGGGTGCGACCGGCCGTAGTCCTCACCGCGTCGGGCCGGTCCCGGGTCTCGTGGCGCGGGCGGCGTGGGTGTAGCGGGTGGCGAGATCCCCGAAGGCGGTGGCCAGTTGGGGTGGGCCGATGACATCGATGGCGGTGTCGAAGCGGCCGATCGCGGTGGCGAGTCCGGTCCATGACCAGGAGCCGAGGACGAGTCGGCAGTGGTGGGGGCCGAGTTCCTCGACGACTCCGTCCTGGGCGAAGGGCGCGACGTCGGCGGCCGGGAGGTGGAGGATGACCTCGCCCTGGCAGGGCCAGCCGGTGGTGGTGCCGTCGTTGCCGCGGAACCGGCTGGTGATGAAGGTGGAGATGTTGCCGCCGGGCAGTTCACGAGGGGCGAAGCGGGGGCCGGTGGGGATGCGGGGCCGGATGCGCTCGGCGCGGAAGGTACGCCAGTCCTCCCGGTGGAGGTCCCAGGCGACGAGGTACCAGCGCTGACGCCACGTCACCAGGTGGTGGGGCTGAACTCGGCGGGGGTTGCCGGCCGGGGCGCCCCGGCCCGGGGCGTAGTCGAAGCGCAGTTCCTCGCGGGCGTGGACGGCGCGGCTCAGCTCCATCAGTACGTGGGCCTCGACCTGGAGGGTGTCACCGGCCGCGGGCGGCGGGACGGCGGTGACGCGCAGCAGGTCGATGCGGTGGCGCAGGCGGGGCGGCATGACCTGGCGGAGGGTGGCCAGGGCGCGGGAAGCGTCCTCGGCGACCGCGGTGCCGGCGGCCGCGGTCCGGAGGGCGACGGTCAGGGCGACAACCTGGTCGTCGTCGAACAGCAGGGGCGGCATATGAGTGCCGGCCTCCAGCCGGTAGCCGCCCGCCGGTCCTTTGACGGTGGTGATCGGGTAGCCGAGTCCGCGCAGGCGGTCGATGTCACGGCGCACGGTGCGCGAGGTGATGTCGAGACGTCCGGCGAGATCCTCGCCGGACCAGTCACGGCGCGTTTGTAGCAGCGAGAGCAACGAGAGCAGCCGCGAGGACGTTTTCTGCATGACACCCATCCTCCTCGCGGTACAGGACACACCCTGTCCTCTACCTCCGCCAGGGTTGGCCACGAGCCGTCCGGGACGCATCGCTCCTGGTCACGGCGGCCGCCGCGGAGCTTGGACGGCCGGCGGTCCATTCACATCGAGGCAAGGAGCAGGTCATGTCCGTCACCACCACCACCCATCTGAACTTCCGGGGCGCCGCACGCGAGGCGCTGGACTTCTACCGGTCCGTCTTCGGCGGACGTACGGTCGCGGTCACCTACAAGGACGCCGGCACCGTCCAGGACGAGAGCGAGGCGGACTGGGTGATGTGGGGAGAGGTCGTCGGCGACAACGGCTTCCACGTCATGGCCTACGACGTGCCCTCGCAACTGCCCTGGCAGCAGGGCGAGAACCCGTTCTTCGTCTCCGTACGCGGCGACGACGCCGGGGAACTCAGCGCCCTGTGGGGCAGGCTCGCCGAGGGCTCGACCATCGTGCGTCCGCTGGAGCCCGCGCAGTGGGCACCGCTGTACGGGATGCTCACCGACCGCTTCGGCGTCACCTGGGTCCTGGACGTCACCGCTCCGTACAACGGCTGAGCAGACCGACTCGACCTGCCCGACCTGGCCCCGTGCGGGCAGCCGCAGCCGCACGGGGCAGGTCGGGCCCGGCCCGACGGGCGCGAAGGCCGGACCGAGAAGTCGCGGCCACTCGCGGGCACCGGGAACGCGCGCCCGGCACTCCCGCCCGGGACAGGGGCCGGAACTCGGGGAGCCCGACCGCCTCATTACGGGACAGCCGTTAGGCCATGCGGGTGACGCTGAAAGTCCTGGGCGTGCGTAGAGCCGAGGGGCACTGTACGGGTGGACTGTGGGCTCTCTTTCCCGCCCACCCGGTTCTCAGCGAATCGCCAGGGAGAACTCATGACGGATGTGGTCAGGTTCCCGATCGTCTATGTCAGAGGCTTCGCCGGTGATACGTCGGGCATCAACGCCGCTGTCATGGATCCCTTCTACGGATTCAACGAGGGTTCCACCCATGTACGAGTCGGCCCGGACAACCACCCCAGCTACTACCAGTTCGAAAGCCCTCTGCTGCGACTACATCTCGACGTCGGCTACCGGATTCTCGTCGAGGGCGACCAGGAGGCCTACCTCGACGGTCACGACGACATTCCGCCCAACAGCATCTGGGTGCACCGCTTCTACGACGTGTCCGCGAGCACATGGGGCGGGAACCCTCAGGAGTTCCGGCTGGAGGACGCCGCAGCCGACCTGCTGCGTCTGATTGAGAAGCTCCGGGCCAAGACCGGGGCACCGCGCGTGATTCTCGTCGCACACTCCATGGGCGGGCTCGTCTGCCGATGCCTCCTGCAGAAGATCCTCCCCGATCTGAATCGCGAGCCGACGGATTATGTGGAGAAGCTCTTCACTTACGGGACCCCGCACGGAGGTATCACCTTCGACATCGGCTTCGGACTGCTGGAAAAAGTACGGGATGCCATCGGCATCAGCGGAGCAGATGTCTTCGGGCCGCAGCGCATGTACGAGTATCTGACCCCTGAGAGCGAGGTGGATCCTCAGGGCCGTCCTGACTCCTGGAGCCCTCGCGACATGCCGGAGGGCGGCGGGGCCTTCCCTCGCAACCGGGTCTTCTGCCTGGTGGGAACCGATCCGAAGGACTACGAAGTCGCGCTCGGCCTGTCCTCGGCCGCCGTCGGCGCCCGGAGCGACGGGCTGGTCCAGATCGAGAACGCCTATGTTCCAGGCGCCTACCGCGCCTATGTGCACCGCAGCCACAGCGGACGGTACGGCCTGGTCAACTCCGAGGAGGGGTACCAGAACCTACGGCGTTTCCTCTTCGGCGACCGGAAGGTCGAAGCCGCGCTGGTCAACCATCAGCTCGCTTCGGGAGACGGCGTCACATGGCAGGCCGAGGTGCAACTGTCGGTGCGCGGCCTGCCGATCGTGATGCACGAGCAACTGGCCTCCCACTGGTGCCCCATCCAGCTCTCGGCTCAGCAGGCCGACGACCCGCCTGACGGGTCCGTCCCGCTGGCCACGACATTCCTGTGCGGGGACCTGTCCCGTCCGCCGGGCACCGAGACCATGCGCTACGCGCTGCACGTGCGCGTCCTCTCGCTACGGGAACACAATGGGTTCCTGAGCTTCGGTGACCATCTTGAGCGGACCGCCGACTTCGACGACATCCTGGTCGTCGACATCGGTACTGCGGACAGCGGTCCCGGGATCTGGGCCACCTGGAACTCGCTCATCCCCGGCGCCATCAGTCACCACGAACCCGGCGGCGTGCCCCTCAACGACGAGGACCCACAGAGCGACACGTGGGTCGCGCACATCCCGCTGCCCTCCACCGCCGTGCCGATTCTCGGTGACCGGTCGAGAATCCGGCTCACCGTCACACCCTGGGCCTGATGGGCCCGCCGGGCGCTCCGCGCCCTCGACATCGTTGTCGAGGGCGCGGCCCGCGCGAGGCGCGGTCCTACCGTGTGTAGATGGCGTCGCTGCCGTAGAGCTGCCTGGTGAACGCGGAGACGTCGGCGCTGCGATCGGCGCCGTCGAGGTTGTACGTCAGATAGACGCCGTACCCCTCGCTGACGGTGCGGCGGGCGAGGTCGGCCGCCGTGTTCTGTGAGGTCCGGCCGATCTCGACGGCGGCCGGGGACAGCTTCGACTTGGGCAGTGCGATGCGCGGGACCTGCCAGCTGCCGTAGTACGGGTTCCAGGCGTAGTCGAACTTGGACGAGAGGTCGACGCCGCCGTAGGAGAGCCGCGACGCGGCCGGGCCGATGTTGTAGAGGCTGATGATCTTGTCCGGCATGTTCGCGCGCAGGGCCGTCACCAGGTGCACGAACGAGCTGTCGTTGGGCTGGCCGGTGCCGTTGGTGCCGTACGCGGCGTACTCGTCGTCGAAGTCGATGCCGTCGAGGCCGTACTCGGCCACGGCGTCCGAGAGTTGTCCGGCGAACGCCGAAGCCGCCTGCTGGGACGGGAAGTTGGCGAAGCCCGCGCCCTGGTGGTTGCCGAGCACCGAGAGGACGACCTTGATGCCCTTCTGCTGCAACGGCCGTATCTCCGTGGCGGCGTTGTCGAGGACGCGCCGCACGTTCTCGTTGAAGTGCAGGTACGCCGTCTTCGTGCCCGTGTCGTAGTTGATGTTCGCCGCGAAGATGATGGCGACGTCGAAGACGTTGCCGCCACCGCCGGCGAGGGTGTACTTGCCGACGTTGAGCATGCTGTGGTTGTTCACCTCGACGTACGCCACCGAGGTCGGCCCCTGTTTCAGGGGGGCGGGAGCGGGGGCCGCTGCCGCTCCGGTCGTCGCGGTCGTGCCCAAGGTGACGGCCGCGACGGCGGCCAGCGCCAGCGCGGCCGTCCGCACTCTGTTCATCAACGGAGTGAACATGGATCGGTCTCCCATCTCATGGGTCGGCGCCCGACCTGTTCGAAGCGCCGAGTGAGCCCTCCCAGTGTTCCGCTCCCGTCACCGGATCCCGAGAACTTCGCACGGACTCTCACGACTTCCCCGTACGTCCCACCGCGACGGCGGCTCAGTCGCAGACCTGGTCCGTCCTGCTGCCCGGCGGGGCCAGGGACTTCTCCCCCGACGAGAGGTCGCGCCCCGCCACCGAGCACAGTGCGTCCAGCCATTTCTCCGGATCGAGTGAGAGGACGTGGCCGTCCGACCCGTCGACCAGGCCCATGGATCTGCCGTCCTCGGTGAGATCGGCGGTCGCGGCGTACCCCGGTGTGAAGTGATAGCGCTCGGTGCCGGTACGGACGTCCCAGGCGGTGTACTCGTTGAGCGTGCTCTGGGTGCTGAGGGTGGACTTCGAGGCGAAGGCGGCGAGCCATTGGACACCCCGGTACGCCAGCGGCTTGAGCCACTTCTCCTTGTCCATGTCCCACACCCGTACGCCGCCGTCGTAGGTCAGCACCGCGAGGAGTCGTCCCGTCGGGTCGAAGCCCAACTGCTTGACCACGCCGAACCCCTTGAGGTCGATCGAATCGACCTCCTGGCCCTCTTCGAAGTCCCAGATCACGATGTCGTACTTCCCGGCGGGTGTGCGCACCGCCGCCTGCCCGTGACCCGGGCGCGCCGCCGCCCAGGTGCCCGCCGCCGCGAACGAGACCTCGACCGACTCCTGGGCCCTGGGCCGGTAGGCCGTGCCCGCTTCCCGGCCCCGCGTCAGGTCCCATCGCACGACGTACGACAGTGCCGAGATCACCACGTGGTCGGGGCTGTCGAAGGTGATGTTGACCCACGCCGGTGTGCGCCCGGATCGCGCATCGGGGCCTGTGGGGTCGATGTCCGGCGGTCGTGGCAGATCGATCCGGTCAAGTTCCCTCAGCGTGCTCCCGTCCGTCTCCCAGACCAGGACGGTGCGCCCGTCGGCCGCCGGTGTGAGGACCCGTCCGCCGTCCGGGCTGTACGTGCTGTACAGCCCGGCCAGCGGCCGGGACGGCCGTACCGCCGCCAGCATTTCGTGCGTACGCAGGTCCCACAGGCGCAGCCCGTTGCCGTCGGCGTCGACGCTGATGACGCGCCCGCGGTCGGCGTCCACCGTCCTGATCCGGGCGGTGAGCATCGCGCTGTCGAACGCGGACGGCTCCGGGACACGCGCCACCATCACCGTCGCCCCGACGCCGACCGCGGCCCGCAGCTTCCCGGGCGGTCCGGTGAGTGCGACGGCGGGCATCTGCGAGCTGCCGGTGAACGACTCGTCCTGCTGTGTGGGCGCGGGCAGATCGAAGGTGCCGGGGCGCCCCTCGGCCAGGTCCAGGACCAGGAACCGGAATCTGCCGAATGAGCTGCCGAAGCGCTGCACCGGGTTGATGAGATAGCGGCCGGTCCGGTCCAGCCGTGGCACGTACAGCGGGCAGACCAGGCCCAGTTGCCGTGTGCTGTACTCCTTGCGCATTGTCGGCGTGCCGGTCAGGTCCCAGGACTGCAGGAGCCCTTCCGGAGTGCACCGCACCAGCGTCCGGCCGTCGCCGCTCACCGTGACGGCGCCGGTCCGGTCCGTTCCCCAGGCCGCCGAGTCGCGTCGGCCGCTGTCGAGGCTCCAGCGGACCAGGCGGCCCTCGGCCCCTGCGGCCGCGCCCTCCTGGGTGATCCGGCCGATCACCGTCGCCTCCGGGCCGAACCACGCCTCGGCCGTCTCCCAGCCCTCCGGCGCGGCCAGCGTCCTGCCCACGCGGCGGCCGCTGCCGGACTGCCAGGCCAGGACCCCTTCGCCGGGCAGTGACGCGAGCACCCGGCGCCCGGTGCCGTCGAAGCGGAGGTCGACGGCGGCGCGAGCGTTCTCCCGTACGGCGTCACCGTCCCGCAGGACCACCGTGCGCCAGTCGCCCCCGGCTTCCGTGGCGATGCCCAGGGACACCTTGCCGTTGACCGACGCCCGCGCGGACATGCGCCCGTCGGGCGAGAGCGCGACGATCCTCGATCCCGTCGGCAGGCCGCGCTCGTGCACCTCGCCCTTGCCGCCGCCCTCGCCCTCGCCGTCGCCGTCGCCGTCGCCGTCGCCGAGCGTCAGACCGACAGCGTCGCCGGAGGTCATGCCCACATTGATCCGCTCGCCGTCCTCGCTCATCGCGACATCACGGACCGGGGCGTGGTTGTCCCACACCACCCGTTCCACGTGACGCAGCCGCAGATACTGCCTGATCAGCGCGGTGCGGGCCTCCGGTTCCCGGGCCGTGCGGTACGCCGCCCCCGAGAGCAGCGCCGACGTCACCATCGACACATCGTCGAGTTGCTCGGCCCGCACCGCCAGTTGCTCGGACGCCGCCCGCCGCAGTTGCCCGTCCAGCTCCGCGTTACGCCACAAGAAGAGCCCGGAGGCGACCAACGCGAGCACCGTC
>NZ_JAAPBF010000020.1 GCF_022695985.1 Streptomyces sp. NP-1717
CCTTGCTGTCTTGCGTTCCCGACTCTATCAGAACCTTTCGGCGTCCGATTCCCGGTCGGCGGGAACGCTTTCAGATATCCGCTTTCGCGTTTCCCTTTCGGCGTGTTCACTACGTTAACCGATTCTCCGGGCGACTCATAATCGAGCCGATGAGTTCGAATTTCGGCATGCCGAAAGAGAACCCGTCAGGGGAGAATCGTAGGTAGTGGGTGGCCGCTGCGGGCTGCTGAAGAGACAAGACCCGTTGAAAGCGGCTCGGACTACGTTAGGGGTACCGACCCGGCGCGTCAAGTTGCCCGGCGGCGGGGAGTGTGTGCCCGGTACGGGCTCACCGTGGGGTCCCCGTCGATCCAGAACCGCCAGGGGTGCGGGGCGCCTTCGCCGCCCACGCCGGTGCGCGGGCCGTTACGTACCTGATCAGCCGGGGGTGGTGTGCCCGTGAGTACGGACAGGGGCGCGTCGTCGCCGGCGCAGACGTCCGTGCCGTTCAGGCCGCGGTCGACGTCCAGGCCGGTGGCCAACCGGGCCGGGCCTTTGGCCAGTTCCTTGTCGTGGCGGGCCGAGACACGTCGTTCCCGTACCTGCTCCCTCCCCTCCCGGACCTCACCGGCGCGCAGCAGCACACCGCTCGCCCGGCCCACGGGACCGCACACCAGGTTGAGGCAGTGCCACATCCCGTACGTGAAGTAGACGTACGCGTGACCGGGCGGGCCGAACATCACGTCGTTGCGGGCCGTCCGGCCGCGATAGGCGTGGGAGCCCGGGTCGATGTCGCCCGCGTACGCCTCCACCTCCGTGAGGCGGAGCTCGATGGTCCCCTCCGCCGTGCGGCGCAGGAGAGTTCGGCCGAGGAGGTCCGGGGCGACTTCCAGCACGGGGCGGTTGAAGAAGGCGCGGGGCAGCGGCGTACGGTCGGGGCGCTCGATCATGGCGTCCGAGCGTAGCGGGGGAACCGCCCGCGGTCGTGGCGCGTATGTAGACGCGTACAGAGGTCAGGATCCAGGAGGAGTGACTATGGGCTTCAAGAGGCTGCTCGCGAGCATGGGCGCCGGCGGGGCGTCCGTCGAAACCGAGCTGACCGAGCAGAACGTCGTGCCGGGCGGGGTCGTCCAGGGCGAGGTGCGTATCCAGGGCGGGGCGGTCGCCCAGCAGATCGAGGGACTCTCCGTCGGCCTCCAGGCGCGCGTCGAGGTCGAGGGCGGCGACCAGGAGGTCAAGCAGGACCTGGAGTTCGTCAAGCAGCGTCTGGGTGGTGCCTTCGAGGTGCAGGCCGGTGCGGTGCACGTGGTGCCGTTCGGGCTGGAGATCCCGTGGGAGACCCCGGTGACGAGCATCGCCGGACAGCAGCTGCACGGCATGAACATCGGTGTGACGACGGAGCTGGAGATCGCCCGGGCGCTGGACTCCGGCGACCTGGACCCGATCAACGTGCACCCGCTCCCCGCCCAGCAGGCCATCCTGGACGCCTTCATCAGCCTGGACTTCCGCTTCAAGAGCGCGGACATGGAGCGCGGGCACATCCGCGGTACGCGTCAGCGGCTGCCGTTCTACCAGGAGATCGAGTTCGTTCCGCCGCAGCGGTACCGCGGGCTCAACCAGGTGGAGCTGACGTTCGTCGCGGACGACCGCGAGATGGACGTCATCCTGGAGATGGACAAGAAGCCGGGCCTCTTCAGTGAGGGCAGCGACTCGTTCCGCGCGTTCAAGGTGGGTCTGCACGACTTCCAGGGAACCGACTGGCCCGCCTACCTCAACCAGTGGATCGCCGACGTCGGCGGACGTCGTAACTGGGCCTGATGTCTGTCCCCATCTAGTCTCGGCTTCGGAAGGCCGTCGGGCCGCGGTTCGTGGCCCGGCGGCGTGAAGCCGAAACCGGAGGTTCAGTAGTGACCGAGGCGAAGAGGGCTCCGCTCCCTCACGACTTCCTGCCGCCCGTGCCGTCCTTCACCGTGGTGAGCGACGACATCGCGCCCGGCGCGGTCCTGAAGGACGCCCAGGTCTTCGCGGCGGGGAACACGTCGCCGCATCTGCGGTGGGAGGGGTTCCCCGCGGAGACGAAGAGTTTCGCGGTGACGTGTTTCGACCCCGACGCGCCGACCGGGAGCGGTTTCTGGCACTGGTCGCTGTTCGACATCCCGGTGTCGGTCACCGAGTTGCCGACGGGCGCGGGCTCCGGCTCGTTCGAGGGGCTGCCCAAGGGCGCCGTTCACGCCCGTAACGACTACGGGTCGAAGGACTTCGGGGGCGCCGCTCCCCCGGAGGGCGATCCCGCGCACCGCTACGTGTTCACGGTGTACGCGGTGGACAGCGACGCGCTGGGACCGGATTCGGATGCCTCGCCGGCCGTGGTCGGGTTCAATCTGCGGTTCCACACGCTGGCGCGTGCGCAGCTGATCGGTGAGTTCACCGCTCCGGCGGCCGGCTGAGCGTTCAGCTGTTGTTTGCCCTGCCCTGGTCTTGGAGAGATCAGAGCAGGGCATTTTTTTGTTGCGGGGGTATTGGGGTCGTCCCCGGAACTCGGATCGGCGGATATTGCGTTGTCCATCCTGGCGCGCCCGGCCAGAGTTGATCCCAGCCCGCCGTCCGGCGGGGCGGCACACGGGAGGTGGGCGGGATGCGGGACACGCTGGTACTGAATGCGAGCTTCGAGCCGCTGTCGACGGTGACACTCAACCGTGCGGTGGTGCTGGTCCTTCAGGACAAGGCCGTCGTCGAGCAGTCCCACCCCGGTCTGCGGGTGCGCGCGGCAGCGGTGGATCTCCCGGTGCCCCGGGTGATCAGGCTCTGCCGGTACGTACGGGTGCCGTTCCGAAGACAGGCTCCGTGGTCGAGGCGTGGGGTGCTGATACGCGACCAGCACCGGTGCGCGTACTGCGGCCGGCGCGGGACGACCGTGGACCATGTGGTGCCGCGGTCGCGTGGTGGTGCGGACAGCTGGCTCAATACCGTCGCTTCGTGTGCCGAGGACAATCACCGCAAGGCCGACCGGACGCCGGAACAGGCGGGAATGCCGCTGCTGTACGAGCCGTTCGTGCCGTCTCCGGCCGACGCGATGCTGTTGGCGCTGCGGGCCGGTGAGCGCTCGACGCTGCCGCAGTGGCTGGCGGGGGTCGGTACGGCCGCGTAGCCGTCGGAGGGGACGTCGGGGCGGACATCGGTCTTCATCGGATTTCCTGGTCGGGCGGGCCGTGTGTGCGGCCCGCCCGACGGCCGTGGACGCGTCAGCGCGTGACGAGCTGGACGACGGCCACCGTGCCGACGACCACGATCAGCCCGCGCAGCACCGCGGGCGACAGCCGTCTGCCGACCTTCGCGCCGATCTGGCCGCCGATCGCGGAGCCCACGGCGATGAGCACGACCGCCGTCCAGTCGAAGTGCGCCACGAAGAGGAAGAACACCGCCGCGATGGTGTTGACGACGGCGGCGAGGACGTTCTTGACGGCGTTGAGCCGCTGCATCTCGTCGTCGATCAGCATGCCCATCAGGGACATGTAGATGATTCCCTGGGCGGCCGTGAAGTAGCCCCCGTAGATGCTGGCGGTCAGTACGCCGCCGACGAGCAGCGGGCCGCCGTCGGTCTTGGTCATGACGTTCTTGCGCTCGCGGCGGCGCTGGACGGTCTTGGAGAGCCGGGGCTGGAGGATCACCAGCACGAGGGCGAGGCTGACGAGGACCGGCACGATCGTCTCGAAGGCGGTCGAGGGCAGGGAGACGAGCAGGATCGCCCCGCAGAGGCCGCCGCAGACGGCGGCGGCTCCCAGGCGCAGGACGCGGCGGCGCTGTCCGGTGAGTTCCGCGCGGTAGCCGATGGCTCCGCTGACGGCGCCCGGTATCAGGCCGAGTGCGTTGGAGACGGTGGCGGTGACGGGGGGCATGCCGGTCGCGAGCAGTACGGGGAACGTGATCAGGGTGCCCGACCCGACCATGGCGTTGATGGTTCCGGCGCAGGTGCCCGCGACGAAGACGGCGAGCATCTCCCAGATGGTCACGCGGTACGCCCCTCGGTGATCGGTGGTTTCTGCACCGATCATGCCCGACTCCGGACGGTGTCCCGTACCGCGGGCAGGGTCCCGTACGACGAGGTGGTGCGTCGCGTACGGGACCGTGGCCCACGGGCCGGTCCGCGCGCGTCGGTCCGCTCGGATCGGCCCGCGTGAACCGGCGCGCGCCGGTCAGTCGAGCGGCGGCTGCTGGCGCCGCTCCTTGCCGGTGTTGAAGCCCGGTACGCCGGCGCCGAGGTTGTCGAACGCGCCGCTGAGTCCCTTGAGCGCGTCGCCGATCTCGCTGGGCACGATCCAGAGCTTGTTGGCGTCGCCCTCGGCGATCTTGGGGAGCATCTGGAGGTACTGGTAGGCGAGGAGCTTCTGGTCGGGGTCTCCGGCGTGGATGGACTCGAAGACCGTACGGATGGCCTGGGCCTCGCCCTCGGCGCGCAGGGCGGCCGCCTTGGCCTCACCTTCGGCCCGCAGGATCGCCGACTGCTTCTCGCCCTCGGCGGTCAGGATCGCCGACTGCCGGATGCCCTCGGCGGTGAGGATCGCGGCGCGCTTGTCGCGGTCCGCGCGCATCTGCTTCTCCATCGAGTCCTGGATGGAGGTCGGCGGCTCGATGGCCTTGAGCTCGACGCGGTTGACGCGGATGCCCCACTTGCCGGTGGCTTCGTCGAGGACTCCGCGCAGGGCCGCGTTGATCTCCTCGCGGGAGGTGAGGGTCCGCTCCAGGTCCATGCCGCCGATGATGTTGCGCAGCGTGGTGACGGTGAGCTGTTCGATCGCCTGGATGTAGCTGGCCACCTCGTACGTCGCGGCGCGGGCGTCGGTGACCTGGTAATAGATGACGGTGTCGATGTTGACGACCAGGTTGTCCTGGGTGATCACCGGCTGGGGCGGGAAGGGGACGACCTGTTCACGGAGGTCGATGCGGTTGCGGATCGAGTCGATGAACGGGACCACGATGTTCAGGCCCGCGTTGAGCGTGCGGGTGTAGCGCCCGAAGCGCTCCACGATGGCGGCGCTCGCCTGCGGGATGACCTGGATCGTCTTGATCAGGGCGATGAATACAAGCACCACCAGGATGACCAAGACGATGATGATTGATGGCATCGCGTTCCTACTGCCCTTCGCTGCCGGACTGCCGGACTGTCAGATGATCTAGTTTCGCAGAACACGCCTGCGTGTGCGGCCGGTTCGGCCTGGTTGGCTCAGTTCGGACGGCGTACGCGGATGTGGCGGGCGCTCACATCACCACTGCGGTCGCGCCGTCGATGTCGGCGACATCGACCTTCTCCCCCGGTTCAAAGACCTGTTCGGAGTCGAGGGAGCGTGCGGACCAGATCTCACCGGCGAGTTTGATCCTGCCGCCGGCGCTGTCGACCCGTTCCAGGACCACGGCCTGACGTCCCTTCAGGGCGTCGATTCCCGTGGCGAGGCGGGGAGTTCGGGGGCCTTGTCTGGCCGCGAGTGGCCGTACGACGGCGATGAGGGCGACCGAGACCGCCACGAAGACGAGGACCTGCGCCACGATTCCGCCACCGAGGGCCGCGACGACGGCACCGGACACCGCGCCCGCGGAGAACATCCCGAACTCGGGCATCGCCGTCAGGACGAGCGGAATTCCCAGTCCCACGGCCGCGATCAGCCACCACACCCATGCTTCGATTTCCACAACCCTCATGGTAGGGCGGCGAGTCCGGTCCGGACAGGGGTGCGATCAGGTCATATGGGGCGCGCGTGCGCCAGGGGGGCCGCCGGGGGTCCGGGAGGTCAGCGAAGGGGCAGACCGCGGGCGGACCAGCGGTCGTTGGCCTGCTCGACGATGAGCGGGAGGCCGAAGCAGAGGGAGAGGTTACGGGACGTCAGCTCGGTCTCCATGGGTCCCGCGGCGAGGACCTTGCCCTGGCGGATCATCAGGACGTGCGTGAATCCGGGGGCGATCTCCTCGACATGGTGGGTGACCATGATCATGGAGGGGGCGTACGGGTCCCTGGCGAGCCGCCCGAGCCGGCGTACGAGATCTTCCCGGCCGCCGAGGTCGAGACCGGCGGCGGGCTCGTCCAGGAGCAGCAGTTCGGGGTCGGTCATCATCGCGCGGGCGATCAGGGTGCGCTTGCGCTCGCCCTCGGAGAGCGTGCCGAACCTGCGGTCCAGGTACTCGGTCATGCCGAGCCGGTCGAGGAAGGCACGGGCTCGCCGCTCGTCGACCTCGTCGTAGTTCTCGTGCCAGGTGGCGGTCATGCCGTACGCGGCGGTGAGGACGGTCTCCAGCACGGTCTGGCGCTTGGGCAGCTTCTCGGCCATGGCGACTCCGGCCATGCCGATGCGGGGGCGGAGCTCGAAGACGTCGACCTTGCCGAGCTTGTCGCCGAGGATCTTGACCTTGCCCTTGGAGGGGAAGAGGTAGCTGGACGCGAGGTTGAGGAGGGTGGTCTTTCCGGCGCCGTTGGGGCCGAGGATGACCCAGCGTTCGCCTTCCTTGACGGACCAGGAGACGTCGTCCACCAGAGCGCGGCCGTCGCGGACCACGGATACGTCCACCAGCTCCAGTACATCGCTCATGAGCGCGTTGTCTCCCCATGCTGTCTTGAGATCTGGCATGCGCCTGTGGGCGCAGCTCCACAGGGAAAACCTACGCCACCGGTCCGGCGGTCAACTCCTTAGGTCCGTTCCCTAGGCTGGGGCCATGCTTCTGGAACCACGCTCAGGACTGTTGGCGGCCTGGGGAAATGCCCTCCTTGCCGGTTTCGTATCGCCGGACGACGCCGTGCTCGCGATCGTCGGGACGGACGCGGTGCACCGGGTGGCCGGGCTGCCGGGTGAGACGGGGCCGGTCGGGCTGACGCTGGCGCTCGGCCGGCTGCGGGCGCTCGGGGTGACCGGGTACCGGGTGGCGCTTCCGGCGCCGGGGCATCCGCTGGGGCTCAGCGGGCCGCCGGAGTTCAACGCCCGCGCGCTGGAGGCGGAGGAGGCGGTGGTCGCCTCGGGGGCGGCGTACGGGCTGGTGCCCGAGGTGTCGGCGGTGGGGCCCGAGGGCGACCTGCATGTGGAGGTGGTCTGGCACTGTCTGCCGGTGCGGGAGGCGCCGCCGGCGGACGTACCGTCGCTGGGTGAGGCGGAGCGGGAGCTGGCCGAGGCGCTGCGGGACGCGACGGAGGTGCTGTCGCGGCTGGACGTCGCGGGGTCGGGGCCGGTGGCCGAGGCGGCGCTGGACGCGTACCGGGCGCGGGCGGAGCGTGGCCGTGAGGTGCTCGCTCCGGGCTATCCGCCGCGTGCGGTACGGGTGCTGGAGCTGGCGCAGCGGGTGGGTCTGCTGGTCGCGCTGGCGCGGGAGAACGGGCACGGCGGGGCGGTGAGCGCGTCGGAGATGGCGGCGCGGGGTGAGGCGCTGCGGCCGGTGGAGCGGGTGTCGAGGCGGGCTCAGGTGGCGGCGTACAACGCGTATGTGGAGGAGTTGGACCGCGGGCCGCGCTGAAGAGGTGCCGGGGGTTGTGACATTCGGCACGGCCCCGGTGTCCGTCGCCGAGGACGGACACCGGGGCCGCGAAGCGCCTGGACGGCGTGGGGCGGGCGGTGGATCAGCCGTTGAGGCCGCCGTTGCCGAACGCCGGGTTGAGGACGCCGATCACGTTGACCGTGTTGCCGACCGCGTTCACGGGGATGTGGATCGGGGCCTGGACCAGGTTGCCCGAGCCGACGCCCGGCGAGTGCACGGCCTTGCCGTCGGCGTGGGCGCCGTCGGTGGCGAAGGCGGCACCGGAGCCGGCGGCGACGAGGCCACCGGCGATCATGGTGAGGGCGGCTGCCTTCTTGAGGTTGTTCATTTTCAGGATCCTCCATCGCAAGGGCCGCGGCGGTACTCCGCGGCTCGCCATGGAGAACGCCCGGACGCCGCCGGGGATACGCCGTGTGAGTGACATACACCCGACGGTATGAATCTCAGATCGGAAGACGACATTCCGAATCGGCGGTGGAGAGGTTCCGGGGGCCTGGTCCGCGCTCAGCCCGTGATCCCGTGCCGTACGGCCCACAGCGCGGCCTGTGTGCGGTCGGCGAGGTCGAGCTTCATCAGGATGTTCGAGACATGCGTCTTGACGGTCTTCTCCGAGAGGACGAGCGCGCGGGCGATCTCCCGGTTGGAGCGGCCGTCCGCGATCAGGGTGAGCACTTCGCGCTCCCGGTCGGTGAGCGAGGACCCCCTGCCGTGTCCCGTGCCGGGGTCGTCCTGGGCCAGCAGGGCACCCGCCACCTCCGGCTGGAGCAGGACATGACCGGCGTGCACGGAGCGGATGGCGCCGGCCAGCGCCTCCGGGTCGACGTCCTTGTAGACGTAGCCGGCCGCCCCCGCACGCAGCGCGGGCACCACCGTGCGCTGCTCGGTGAAGCTCGTGACGATCAGCACCTTGGCGGGGTTGGCCAGATCGCGGAGCTTGCGCAGCGCCTCGATGCCGTCGGTGCCGGGCATCTTGATGTCCATCAGGACGACGTCCGGGCGCAGCTCCTCCGCACCGGCCACGCCCTCGTCGCCGTCGGACGCCTCGCCGACGACCTCTATGTCGTCCTGGATCTCCAGGAAGGTGCGCAGTCCGCGCCGGACCACCTGGTGGTCGTCCACCAGCAGCACGCGGATTCTCCTGTTGTCAGCCACCGGGCACTTCCATCTCGATCGTGGTGCCCTGTCCGGGCGCCGATTGCACGGTCAGCCTGCCGCCCACACCGCTCGACCTGTCCCGCATCGAGACGAGCCCGAGGTGGCGGCCGGCCCTGCGGACGGCCCTCGGTTCGAAGCCCTTGCCGTTGTCGGTGACGCTGAGGACCGCGCCCGGGCCACGGGGGGCGATGGAGACGTCGACACGGTCCGCGCCGGAGTGGCGCAGCGCGTTGTGGAGCGCTTCCTGGGCGACGCGCAGCATCGCCTCCTCCTGTGCGGCGGGCAGGGCCCGTACCCCGCAGCTGTCGAAGGTGACCTGTGCGGCGTGCGCGCGGTCGAGCACCTGGGTGTGGGTGCGCAATGTATGGACGAGGCCGTCCTCGTCGAGGGCCGCGGGGCGCAGCTCGACGACCGCGGCGCGCAGTTCGTCGGCGGCCTCGGCGGCGAGGTCGGCGACCTGTTGCAGTTCGCCCTTGGCCCGTGCCGGGTCGCGGTCTATGAGGCTGGCCACGGCCTGGGCGGTGAGGCGCAGCGAGAAGAGTTTCTGGCTGACCGCGTCGTGGAGTTCGTGGGCGAGCCGGGAGCGTTCCTCGGCGATGGTCAGTTCCCGGCTGCGCTCGTACAGCCCGGCGTTGGTGAGGGCAATGGCGGCGTGCTGGGCGAGGATGCCGAGGAGTTCCTCGTCCTCCTCGGTGAATCCGCAGCCGCCGACGGGCTTGGGGCAGCGCTTGTTGGCGAGGAAGAGGATGCCGATCGTCTGCTCGCCGTCGCGGATGGGCAGGCCGAGGAAGTCGGACATGTCGGGGTGGGCGCCGGGCCAGCCGCCGAAGCGGGGGTCCTTCTTCACGTCGGCGAGCCGCTCGGGCCGTGCCTCGTGGAGCATCGCCGCGAGGATGCCGTGCTGGCGCGGGAGCGGGCCGATGGCCCTCCACTGCTCGTCACTGACGCCGTCGACCACGAACTGGGAGAAGCCGCCGTGGTCGTCGGGGACGCCGAGCGCCGCGTACTCGGCGTCGAGCAGTTCGCGGGCGGAGGCGACGATCGTCTTCAGGACGTCCCGTACTTCCAGATGTCTGCTCATCGCCAGGAGTGCGGTGCTCACGGCGGCGAGCCCGGAGCTCGGTCGATGGCTCATGGCCTCACCGTACCGGCGGGCGGGAGTGGCCGGATCGGGCCTGAGGCGCAGTGGGACGAGGGCCAACGGCCTAGGCCGAAGTGCCTCGCCGCGCCGGGACTCGCGCCCGAGGCGGCGGGGCGCCCGTCCTTTCTACGTTGAGGACAGCGGCCCTCGGCGACGTCGTCCGGAGCCGACCCGAGGCGAGACGGAGGGGACGCCATGCCGGTAGCGATCATCACGGGAGCTTCCAAGGGGCTGGGGCGCGCGCTCGGCGGCGCGCTCGCGCGCGAGGGCTGGGACCTGGTGCTCGACGCCAGGACGGCGGGCCCGCTGGCGGAGGCGGCGGCGGAGATCCGGGCGCACGGGACGCGGGTGACGGCGGTCCCGGGGGATGTGACCGATCCCGTCCACCGCGCGGAGCTGGTCGCGGCGGCGGCCGGGCTCGGCGGGGTCGATCTGCTGGTGAGCAACGCGAGCGCGCTGGGCGCCGAGCCGCTCGTACGGCTGGACGCGCTTGCGCTCGACGGGCTGCGGGCCGCGCTGGAGACGAACGTGGTGGCGGCGCTCGGGCTGGTGCAGGAGGCGCTGCCGCTGCTGCGGGCGGGCGGCGCGGGCACGGTGATCGCCGTCAGTTCGGACGCGGCGGCGGAGGCGTACGAGACGTGGGGCGGGTACGGGGCGTCGAAGGCCGCGCTCGACCATCTGGCGGCCGTGCTCGCCGTGGAGGAGCCGCAGCTGCGGGTGTGGACGGTCGACCCGGGCGACATGCAGACGGATCTGTACGCGGCGGCGGTGCCGGACGACGCCGAACCGCGCCCGGAGCCCCGCTCCGTGGTGCCGGGCTTCCTGCGGCTGCTGCGTCAGCGGCCGAGGAGCGGCCGCTACTCGGCGACGTCGTTACTGGGAGTGGCGTCCTGACGGGCGCGGCGCGCGCCGGAACGGCGCGGCGCGGCCCGGGCGTGACGACGTCCGGCTCCTGTTGGCCGCGGCACGGGGGCGTCACACCACGCATGTCCGGGGAGCTGGCGGGCAGCTGCCAGCTGCGGTCGACGGCGGCAGGGCGGGTAGCGGCTGGTCGTCCCCTTCGCCACGCGGGGTGACGGCGTCCCGGCCCTGAGCGGCCGTACGCCTGCCGGGCGGCGAGGGCCTCGGGCAGGAGGAGCCGCTGGACCCGGCGGGCACCCGGCTGTGGCGGGCGCGCGGAGCGGGACCAGCCGCTCTTCGCCCTCCCTGCCTGACGGCTCCGGCTCAGGGAGTCGCCGCCGCACCCCCAGCGCTTCGAGGCCCCGGCGACGACGACCACGGGCGGACCATCGCTGTCGGAACGACGGCCGTACGCGCCCCGGAGCCGACGCCCGGCGCCCGACTGGACGGACCCGGTGGCCCCCGGCGCGGGGGTACGTGCCCTGAACGGGCCGCCCAGCCCGAGAAGAAGATCGTCGGAGGCGGGACGACCGCCGTACGCGCCCCGGAACCGGCGCCCGACCCGGCAATCTCATCCGGCTGGACGGACCCGCTGGTCACCCCCGGCGCGGGGTACGTGCCCTGAACGGGCCGCTGACCGCGCCGCACCAGCCCGAGAAGGCAATCGCCGGCCAAGGCGGACCATCGCCGGCGGGACGGGACGACCGCCGTACCCCACCCGGCCGGACGCCGCCCCGGCGCGGCGGTGCGCGCCGGGGGCGCGCCGCGGCGGCGCGCGGTCGTGCGGGGGCTGTACCGCGCCTCTCCCTCTGGCACGAGCTCGGCGACGCCCACCTCGTCCTGCCGTGGGAGACCACTCACTCTCTGAGTTGCGTCAGCAACTTCGGGTGAAACGGACACCCGCCCCATGTGACGCCGCACATAGGACCCACATCACTTACGAAGGTATGTAGTGGACATAAAGACCGGCATAAGCATGCCCTGACCGGGTAGCGGGATGTCCCTTTTGCAACCCTTTCAACTATCACGGGTCGTACATCCCACCTTTGCCACATGTTTTTGCTGCCGCTAAGAATTGCACCCGTCGCCGCCGAGAAGAAGGCATCAGGCCGACCGGCCACCGCGACTCCCGCTATTCGAAGAGGTATGTCGTATGACCGCGTCCAGCACCACTGGCAACCGTCTGAAGAAGAGCCACAAGCTCTCGATCGCCGGCGTGACAGCAGTCGCCGCCGCGGCCGTCAGCTTCTCCCTGATCCCGGGCAACGCCTCCGCCGAGTCCAAGAGCAAGGATGTGGCCGCCTCCGTGTCCACCGCCCCGGTGGCCTGGAACATCGCGAACGGCAGCGGCCAGGCCGCAGCCGTCCACGAGAGCCTGACCAAGCAGAACAACATCGCCGACCGCGTCGCGGAGATTCACGCGAAGCAGGGTTCGGCGGCGACGGTCAAGGCCGACGCCAAGGACAAGACCGCCGCCGAGAAGAAGGCCGACGCCAAGGCCAAGGCGTCGGCGAAGGCCAAGAAACGCGCGGCCGAGAAGGCCAAGGCGAACCGCTCCGCCGACCGCAAGCCCACCTACGCCAACAACCTGAACGGATGGATCAAGGAAGCCCTGTCCATCATGAAGAAGGAGAAGATCCCCGGCACGTACGAGGGTCTGCACCGCAACATCATCCGTGAGTCCAGTGGCGACCCGCGTGCGATCAACAACTGGGACATCAACGCCAAGAACGGCGTCCCGTCGATCGGCCTGCTCCAGGTCATCAAGCCGACCTTCGACACGTACCACGTCAAGGGCACCCCGCACAGCCAGTACCACCCGGTCGCCAACATCGTCGCCGCGGCCAACTACGCCGCCGACCGTTACGGCTCGATCGACAACGTCGACAGCGCCTACTGAGCCGCCGCACGACCGTCCCCGCAAGGCCGTAGGGGCAATGAAGCCCCTACGAGCACGCGCACCACGCGCGCCACAGACTCGTACAGACGCCGGTGGGCGGCACCCCGCGAAGGGGTGCCGCCCACCGGCGGCGTACGTGCTCCGTGTCGAGCGGCCGCGTTACTTGCGCATGACCTCCGGCTCGTGGCGGCGCAGCAACCGCGCCACCACGACCCCGCACACGGCGCCGATGAGCAGCAGGACCGTGATGTTGAATCCCCACTGCCCGATCGAGTGGTCCCAGAGCGGGTCCAGGTCGTTGGGGGCCTTGGGGTCCCACGGCGGCATCAGATGCGCCAGGTCGAGGGTCGAGCCGGTGCCGGCGATCGCCCAGCGCGAGGGCATCAGCCAGGCGAACTGCTCCAGGCCGGGCGAACCGTAGACCTGGAAGAGCGTGCCGGTGAAGACGACCTGGACGATCGCGAACATGACCAGCAGCGGCATGGTCTTCTCGGCGGTCTTCACCAGCGAGGAGATCACCAGACCGAACATCATCGACGTGAAGCCGAGGGCGATGATGACGATGCACATCTCGACGGCCGGCGGCATGATCAGGCCCTCGTCGGGCAGCGCGCGGGGCGCGAAGCCGATGCCGCAGATGATGACGCCCTGGAAGGCCGTGATCACACCGAGCACGATGACCTTGGACATCAGGTACGCGGAGCGGGAGAGGCCGGTGGCCCGTTCCCGTTCGTAGATCACCCGTTCCTTGATCAGTTCTCGTACGGAGTTCGCGGCACCCGAGAAGCACATGCCGACCGCGAGGATCAGCAGGATCGTCCCGGCCTTGCCGTTGAACCTGGCCGGTGCCTCCGGCGGCCCCAGACCGTACTCCGCCGGTATCACGACGCTCACGATGCCGAGGACGGCGGGCAGTATCACCATCAGGCCGAGGAAGCCCCGGTCGGAGGCGATGACCGAGGAGTAGCGGCGGATCAGCGTCCACAGCTGGGAGCCCCAGCTCTGCGGCTTCGGCGGGCGCATCTGCTGCGGCGTCGGCATGTGGACGGACTGCGCGGCGACGGCGTCGATGTCGGCGGCGTACATCTGGTAGTGCTGCGAGCCGCGCCAGCGGCCCGCCCAGTCGTAGTCGCGGTAGTTCTCGAACGCCGAGAAGACGTCGGCCCACGTGGTGTAGCCGAAGAAGTTGAGCGCTTCCTCCGGCGGTCCGAAGTACGCGACCGAGCCGCCGGGCGCCATGACGAGCAGCTTGTCGCAGATCGCCAGCTCGGCCACGGAGTGGGTGACGACGAGGACGGTACGGCCGTCGTCGGCGAGGCCGCGCAGGAGCTGCATGACGTCGCGGTCCATGCCCGGGTCGAGACCGGAGGTGGGCTCGTCCAGGAAGATCAGCGACGGCTTGGTCAGCAGTTCGAGGGCGACCGAGACACGCTTGCGCTGGCCTCCGGAGAGCGAGGTGACCCGCTTCTCCTTGTGGATGTCGAGCTTCAGCTCGCGCAGCACCTCGTCGATGCGCGCCTCGCGCTCGGACTCGGCGGTGTCACCGGGGAAGCGGAGCTTGGCGGCGTACTTGAGCGCCTTCCGTACGGTCAGCTCCTTGTGCAGGATGTCGTCCTGCGGGACCAGACCGATGCGCTGGCGCAGTTCGGCGAACTGCTTGTACAGATTCCTGTTGTCGTACAGGACGTCGCCCTCGTTGGCGGGCCGGTAGCCGGTGAGCGCCTTGAGGAGCGTGGACTTTCCGGAGCCCGAGGGGCCGATGACCGCGATGAGCGACTTCTCGGGGACACCGAAGGAGACGTCCTTGAGGATCTGCTTGCCGCCGTCGACCGTCACCGTGAGGTGGCGGGCGGAGAAGGAGACCTCACCGGTGTCGACGAACTCTTCGAGCCGGTCGCCGACGAGCCGGAAGGTCGAGTGGCCGACGCCCACGATGTCGTTCGGGCCGATGAGCGCCGTACCGGACTTGGGGATCGGCTGGCCGTTGACGTACGTGCCGTTGTGGGATCCGAGGTCACGGATCTGGAAACGGCCGTCGGGCGTCGAGGTGAACTCGGCGTGCAGCCGGGAGACCTGGAGGTCGGAGACGACCAGTTCGTTCTCCAGCGCACGGCCGATGCGCATCACCCGGCCGAGGGCCACCTGGTGGAAGGTGGTCGGACTGCGGTCCCCGTACACCGGCGGCGCCCCCGCCGCGCCACCGGAGCCGGGACCGCCCTGACCGCCGGCGCCGGGGCCGTGCGGCCCTCCGTGCTGCGGCGGTACGTAGCCGTGCTGGGGCTGCTGCTGTTGGTGCTGGGGTGGCGGCTGCTGCCAGCCCTGCTGCTGGGGCGGCTGCTGCTGGGGCGCCCAGCCGGGGGCGCCCTGTGCCTGCGGCTGCGCGTGCTGCACCTGCGGTGCCTGCGGTGCCTGCGCCTGTGGCGCGTGGGCCTGCTGGGGCGCGCCCTGCGGGTTGTGCGCACCGGCCGCCGCGCCGCTCAGATTCAGCCGCGGTCCGTCGGTCGCATTGCCGAGATGTACGGCGGTACCGGGGCCGATTTCCATCTGGTGGATCCGCTGACCCTGGACATAAGTGCCGTTGGTGCTGCCGTGGTCCTCAATTACCCAACCACGGCCTCCCCAGCTGATGGTGGCGTGACGCCACGAGACCCGTGCGTCGTCGATCACGAGGTCGCCCTGCGGATCACGCCCCAGGGTGTACGACCTGGACTGATCGAGCGTCCAGGTCCTTCCGTTCAGTTCAAGTACGAGTTCCGGCACTCCATGCCCCACTAGTTGTCCCCCGGGTTGCTCCCATCACAGGGAGTCTAGGGATGGCGAACATCGGGGGGAACTATTTCAGGCCCGCCCCCTTATACGAAAGTCGGGCCTCGGGAAAGAGCGCAAAATCCCGTAAGTGGCATGGCGAAACGTAAGTGAACAGTCTCAAAACCCTCAACCGGGACTCGTGTCCCACGGCTCATTCCGTGGCACGCCCGTGGCCTACTCGTGGCATGTCCGGTACGCGGGACGCCAGGTCGCCCCACGCGTCACTCCCGATACGGTGGAATCACCATGAGCGCATCGCAGCCCCGTCAGACCACTGACGCCGCCCCCACTCTTCTCGTCAAGATCTTCGGGAAAGACCGCCCGGGGATCACCGCCGGCCTCTTCGACACCCTCGCCGCCTACTCGCTCGACGTCATAGACATCGAGCAGGTCGTCACCCGTGGCCGTATCGTCCTGTGCGCGCTCGTCACCTCGCCGGGTAGCGACGGCGGCGCCGAGGGCGAACTGCGCGCGACCGTCCACAGCTGGGCCGAGTCCCTGAAGCTCCAGGCCGAGATCATCTCCGGGACCGGCGACAACAGGCCGCGCGGCAGCGGCCGTTCCCATGTCACCGTGCTCGGGCATCCGCTGACCGCCGAGTCGACAGCGGCCATCGCCGCCCGCATCACCTCGACCGGCGGGAACATCGACCGTATCTTCCGGCTGGCGAAGTACCCCGTCACCGCCGTGGAGTTCGCGGTGTCGGGCACCGAGACCGAACCGCTGCGCACGGCGCTGGCGACCGAGGCCGCCGAGATCGGGGTGGACGTCGCCGTCGTCTCGGCCGGGCTGCACCACCGGGCGCAGCGGCTGATCGTGATGGACGTCGACTCGACCCTCATCCAGGACGAGGTCATCGAGCTGTTCGCCGCGCACGCGGGGTGCGAGGAGCAGGTCGCCGAGGTGACGGCCCGGGCCATGGCCGGGGAGCTGGACTTCGAGCAGTCGCTGCACGCGCGCGTGGCGCTGCTCGCCGGGCTCGACGCGTCGGTGGTGGAGAAGGTACGTACCGAGGTACGCCTCACGCCCGGCGCCCGCACCCTGATCCGTACGCTCAAGCGGCTCGGCTACCAAGTGGGCGTCGTCTCCGGCGGGTTCACCCAGGTGACCGACGCGCTGAAGGACCAGCTCGGGCTGGACTTCGCCTCGGCGAACACCCTGGAGATAGTGGACGGGAAACTCACCGGCCGGGTCGTGGGCGAGATCGTCGACCGGGCGGGCAAGGCCAGGCTGCTGCGCCGGTTCGCCACCGAGGCCGGGGTGCCGCTGTCCCAGACCGTGGCGATCGGCGACGGCGCGAACGATCTCGACATGCTGAACGCGGCCGGGCTCGGGGTCGCCTTCAACGCCAAGCCGGTGGTCCGCAGGGCCGCGGACACGGCGGTGAACGTGCCGTTCCTGGACACGGTGCTCTATCTGCTGGGCATCACACGCGAAGAGGTCGAAGAGGTGGAGGGGGCCGAGGGCCCGTCCGTCTGAGCCCGCCCGCCGTCTGTACGCACCCGGCACGAAGCCCCGGCACGCACACCGTGCCGGGGCTTCGTCGTCAAGGCAGTTGGGGCGGTCGAAGGAGCTGACGGGTCGGGGCAAGGAGGGGAACCGGTCAGTCGTGCGGGGCCCAGTATTCGAGCAGTGTCCCCACGTCGGGCTCCACGGTCTTCCACGAGCCGGTGAAAGCGATGACGGCGAACGCCGAGGTCGGGAACGCGCTCGCGGTCATGCGGCCCAGCGCGTCACCCTCGGCACGGGCCGAGAGGGCGTCGGCGAGGGCGTGCATACCGGGGTTGTGGCCGATCAGAAGGAGGTCGTTCACCTCGTCCGACGTCTCGGTGAGCAGCGCCAGGAGATCGCCGAGCGTCGCGTCGTACAGCCGGTCCTCGTACACGGTCCTGGGGCGCTGAGGCAGTTCGTGCACCGCCAGCTTCCAGGTCTCGCGCGTGCGGGCCGCCGTCGAACAGAGAGCCAGGTCGAACGCGATACCGGTCTCCGCGAGCCGGCGGCCGGCCACCGGGGCGTCCGCGCGGCCTCGCTCGGCGAGCGGCCTCTCGTGGTCGGCCACGTCGGGCCAGTCGGCCTTCGCGTGCCGGAGTAGGACAATCCTGCGGGGTGTTTCGACGCTCATGCATCCCAGCTTCGCACGAAATGCGCCGTCAGGCGCGGGGTGTTGGAGGGGTGACCCGCCCCGGACTACCGGGCGAGGGTCTGCTGGATCTGGTGCACGACCCGGCCGACGCCCGGGTCGCCCGCGGCGGCGTTGGCCTGCCCGGGACCGGCCATCAGCAGCAGAAGCGCGGCGAACGCGATCGCGGGGAGCGCGATGGCCCACCAGGGGAGACGGATCTCGACGGTGTCGGGGGACGGGCGGTGGGACCGGGTGTGCGTAGGGGCCGCCATGGCCGCCTCCGTATGTCTGCGGTTGAGGTAGCTCAAAGCTACGGATCAGCCGCCCCCGCTCCCATCCGGAGACCCACCCACTTGACCCTGACCCTGGCCCCCTAGGGGAGGGTGGTGCCAGCACCACCCCGGCCGCCCTGGAACTCTCGGGCGAGTGAGCCGAAGGGCGCGCCCCCGTCGAAAGGGAGAGCGCGCGGAGGCCCCGAGGAACGCGGGGCTGAGCACGGTCGACCGCCGACAGGGGCTTGAAGCGCCCGGAGGCGAACCGAGCCCCGAGAAAGGAGGGGCTCAGGGCGAGGCGATCGAGGCGATGACGGCGATCACGACCATGATGCCGATGATCGTGCCGAACATCAGCAGCAGTTTCTTCTGGCCGTTCTGGGGATTCGGGTCAAGGACTGGCATGCGTCCAGTTTCTCATCTCAGCACTCGTCCTCGATCGTCCGGTCCCGGCCCGCCACGACCCCCAGCACGATCTGCGGCACCATCAGCCCCGCCATCAGCGTGATCGGCAGCTCCCAGCCGCCGCTGTGCTGGTAGAGCACGCCCACCAGCAGCGGCCCGGGAATGGAGATCAGATAGCCGGTGCTCTGCGCGAACGCGGACAGCCGTACGACCCCGGGGCCGGTCCTCGCGCGCATGCCGATCATCGTGAGCGCGAGCGGGAAGGCGCAGTTGGAGATGCCCAGCAGGAGCGCCCACAGCCAGGCCCCGGCGGCGGGCGCGAGGAAGAGGCCCGCGTATCCGGTCAGACCGCAGGCGCCGAGGGCGATGACGATCGGGCCCTGGTTCCTCATCCGGGTGGCCAGCCGCGGGATCACGAAGGCGAGCGGGACACCCATCACCATGGTGACCGCGAGCAGCAGCCCCGCCGTACCGGCCGGGACCCCCGCGTCGCGGAAGATCTGCGGCATCCACCCCATGGTGATGTAGGCGCCCGTGGCCTGGAGGCCGAAGAACGTGCCGAGCGCCCAGGCGGTGGGGCTGCGGGCGATCCTCGGGGCCGGCGCGGGGGCCGGCGCCTGCTTCCGCTCCTCCTCGCCGCCGGCCGTGGTCGCGGCGCTCCTCCGGTCGCGTACGAGGAGCGCCGCCCAGGGCAGTACGGCGACGGCCGCGACGACGGCCCACAGACCGAGACCCAGACGCCAACTGCCGCCCAGCGCGGCGGTCATGGGGACGGTCGCGGCGGCGGCCACCGCCGTTCCGGCGGACAGCGACATGGAGTAGAGGCCGGTCATGGTGCCGACCCGGTCGGGGAAGTACCGCTTGACGATCACCGGCATCAGCACGTTGCTGACGGCTATGCCCATCAGCGCGAGCGCGCTCGCCGCGAGGAAGGCGGCAGTGCCGTTGGTGAAGGGGCGTATCAGCAGACCGGCCGTGATGGCCACCATGCCGGCGCAGACGACCGCGCCGGGACCGAAGCGGCGGGCCAGGCGCGGGGCCGTGACGCCGAAGACGGCGAAACAGAGGGCCGGGACGGAGGTGAGGACCCCGGCGACGCTGCCGCTCATATGGAGTCCGGCGCGGACGTCTTCGAGCAGGGCCCCGAGGCTGGTGATGGCGGGGCGGAGATTGACGGCGGCGAGGACGAGTCCGACGACGAGCAGCCGGGTCAGCCACACGGTCGTCCGGGGTGACGGGGACGGTGCGGGAGAATCGGCGGGCGCGGGCGCGATGTCCTCCCGGGGCGTGAGCGGGGTCGTGGTCTCGTCAAGCATGGAGCCATCATAGAATCATGGGATGATTGGTTGTCCAATCCCGCGACAGCCGACTCCGTCGTCCCGGCACCGAGAACCTGGAGCACCATGGCCCTGACCTCCCCCCGGCGATCCGCGCTCTCCGATCAGGTGATCACCGAGCTGCGGACCCAGATCACGTCGGGCGAGTGGCCGGTGGGCTCGCGCATCCCGACCGAGCCCGAGCTGGTCGAGCAGCTGGGGGTGGCCCGCAACACCGTCCGCGAGGCGGTCCGCGCGCTGGCGCACAACGGGCTCCTGGACATCCGGCAGGGCTCGGGCACCTATGTCGTCGCCACCAGCGAACTTGCGGGGGTGATGCACCGCCGGTTCGCCGACGCCGACGCCCGGCACATCGCGGAGGTGCGCTCCACCCTGGAAGCGTCGGCGGCGCGGCTGGCGGCCGAGCGGCGTACGGAGCGGGAGATGCGGCAGCTGGAGACGCTGCTGGCGCGCCGCGAGGAGGCGTGGGCCGGCGGGGACGCCGAGCTGTTCGTGGCCGCCGACGCGACCCTGCACCTCGCGGTGGTCTCGGCCTCGCACAACGAGGTGCTCACCGCGCTCTACGCGGACCTGAGCGAGCTGATGCGCGACGGACTGCGCGCCGATGTGGGACGCGAGCTGCGGCCGGCGTTCCATCTGGACCACGCGCGGCTGGTGGCGGCGATCAGGGCCGGGGACAAGGAGACGGCGGGCGCGGAGGCGGCGAGCCACGCGTTCACGTGTCTGCGCGAAACAGCCTGAGCCCGCCCGACCGCCTCACCCGGGCGGGCTCAGGGCTCGACGCGGGCGTGGCTGACCCAGGCCGAGTCGACTTCCTTCCAGCAGCGTCCGGTGAGCCGGACGTGGCGCGCGGGCCCGGCCTCCGTGGGGGCGCTGTCGGAGTCGACATCCCACCAGCGCGCGCACTCCACGTGCAGCCGGAGGCGGTCGGTCCCGGGGTACGGGTTGTGGCAGTGCGCGGTCACCGACGAGCCCTCGATCGTCGTACGGCAGGAGGCCCCGAACGGGTCGCGGCCACGGCCGCCGCGGCCGCCGCCGGCATCCGCCGCCGCCCGCCCGACAGTGCCGGCGTCCGCCACCGACGTCCTGTTCCTCACCGGGGGCGACGGGTCGTCCCGTACGACGGCGGTGACGGCGAGACCCAGCACGATCAGGACCGCCACGGTCAGCGAGGCGGCCACCTTGCGTGCTTTCCGGTACACAGCGACACCTCCTCCCCGATCAGTGTGCGGGGAGTCGTCACTGTTATCGACTCGGACGGCTACGTACGGTGAGCACTCACGTCCCACGACGCGAGGGAGCCGCGTGCCGCCCCCCGGCGGTCACGCGGCTCCCTCGATCCGTATCCGTCGCGGTCAGGCGCCCATCATGTGGACACCGCCGTCGACGTGGACGATCTCGCCCGTCGTCTTCGGGAAGAAGTCCGACAGCAGCCCGACGACACCGCGGCCCGTCGGCTCCGGGTCGGCCAGGTCCCAGCCGATCGGCGCGCGGTGGTTCCACACGTCGGCCAGGTCCTCGAAGCCCGGAATGGACTTGGCGGCCATCGACTTGATGGGACCCGCCGAGATGAGGTTGCAGCGGATGTTCCGGTCGCCCAGGTCACGCGCGAGGTAGCGGTTGGTGGATTCGAGCGCAGCCTTGGCGACGCCCATCCAGTCGTACTTGGGCCAGGCGAACTGCGCGTCGAAGGTGAGCCCGACGACCGAGCCGCCCCGCTCCATCAGCGGCAGACAGGCCATGGTCAGCGACTTGAGCGAGTACGCCGAGACATGCACCGCCGTGCCGACGTCCTCCCACTCCGCCTCCAGGAAGTTGAAGACGCCCTGCGGACCGAAGGCGATCGAGTGCACGACACCGTCGAGGCTCGCGCCCTCGCCCTGGTGCTCACGGATCTTGTCCGCGAGGGAGTCCAGGTGCTCCTGGTTGGTGACGTCCACCTCGATGACGGGGGCGGGCTTGGGCAGCCGCTTGGCGATGCGTTCGACGAGCGAGAGGCGCCCGTAGCCGGTGAGGATGACCTCCGCGCCTTCCTCCTGCGCGATCTTGGCGGCGTGGAAGGCGATGGAGGAGTCGGTGAGGACGCCGGTGATGAGAATGCGCTTGCCGGCGAGGATTCCACTCATGTGATCAGTGACCCATGCCCAATCCGCCGTCAACGGGAATGACGGCTCCAGTGATGTACGCGGCGTCGTCCGAGGCGAGGAAGCGAACCGCGGCCGCGACCTCCTCGGGCAGCGCGTAACGGCCGAGGGGGACATTGGCGACGATCTTCGCGCGCTGCTCGTCGGTGAGCACCTTGGTCATGTCGGTGTCGACGAAACCGGGCGCGACGACGTTGAAAGTGATGTTGCGCGAGCCGAGTTCACGGGCGAGCGAGCGGGCGAAGCCGACAAGCCCGGCCTTCGAGGCGGCGTAGTTCGCCTGGCCCGCCGAGCCGAGCAGCCCGACCACGGAGGAGATGAGCACGACGCGGCCGCGCTTGGCGCGCAGCATGCCGCGGTTGGCGCGCTTGACGACGCGGAAGGTGCCGGTGAGGTTGGTGTCGAGGACGGAGGTGAAGTCGTCCTCCGACATCCGCATCAGCAACTGGTCCTTGGTGACACCGGCGTTGGCGACCAGCACCTCCACGGGACCGTGCGTCTCCTCGATCTCCTTGTATGCCTGCTCCACCTGCTCGGCGTCGGTGATGTCGCACCGGACGGCGAGGGCACCCGCCTCCGTGAGGGCCTCGGGCGGTTCGCCCGTGCGGTAGGTGATGGCGACCTTGTCGCCGTTGCCGACGAAGGCCAGGGCAATGGCAAGGCCGATGCCCCGGTTTCCTCCGGTGACGAGAACGGAGCGGCTCAACGGAGCACCTTTCGTAGCTGTCTGGTCCTGGAGAACCTATCGGTCGATCCGCCGGTACGTGGACTCGGGCATTGACAGGGCCTCGGGACGGTCACTGTGGGGTCTCTACATAAACGCGGCGAAATTCCCCTCCGTACCGCATGATTCACTGCGGACACCTTTACCGAGGCGTGTGAAAGGGAGGCCGACGTGCCCCATGAGGTGGATCAGTCGTTTCTGGCACTGCCGCTGAGGGCGCTCGCCGACGCGGCGCTCGCCAGGGCGCGTGCGCTGGGTGCCGATCATGCCGACTTCCGGTTCGAGCGGGTACGGAGCGCGGCCTGGCGGCTGCGGGACGCCAAACCCGCCGGGTCCTCGGACTCGACCGACGTCGGGTTCGCGGTGCGGGTCGTGCACGGTGGCGCCTGGGGGTTCGCCTCCGGGGTCGATCTGACGATGGACGCGGCGGCCCGGGTCGCCGGACAGGCCGTGGCGATGGCCAAGTTGTCGGCGAAGGTGATCGCGGCGGCGGGTTCGGACGAGCGCGTGGAGCTGGCAGACGAGCCGGTGCACGCGGAGAAGACGTGGGTGTCGGCGTACGACATCGACCCGTTCGGGGTGCCGGACGAGGACAAGACCGGTCTTCTCGCGGAGTGGAGCGCGCGGTTGCTGCGCGGGGAGGGCGTCGCGCACGTGGACGCCTCGCTGCTGACCGTCCACGAGAACAAGTTCTACGCGGACACGGCGGGCACCGTCACCACGCAGCAGCGCGTCAGGCTGCACCCGCAGCTTTCGGCGGTCGCCGTGGACGGCGAGAGCGGCGAGTTCGACTCGATGCGCACGATCGCGCCCCCGGCCGGCCGGGGCTGGGAGTACCTGACGGGCACCGGCTGGGACTGGGACTCCGAGCTGGAGCGGATCCCGGCGCTGCTCGCCGAGAAGATGCGCGCGCCGAGCGTCGAGGCGGGGACGTACGACCTGGTCGTCGACCCGTCGAACCTCTGGCTGACGATCCACGAATCGATCGGGCACGCGACGGAGCTGGACCGGGCGCTGGGGTACGAGGCGGCGTACGCGGGCACGTCCTTCGCCACCTTCGACCAGCTGGGGAAGCTGGCGTACGGCTCGTCGATCATGAATGTGACGGGTGACCGGACGGCGGAGCACGGGCTGGCGACGATCGGGTACGACGACGAGGGCGTCGAGGCCCAGTCGTGGGACCTCGTCAAGGACGGCACGCTCGTCGGCTACCAGCTGGACCGGCGGATCGCGAAGCTCACGGGCTTCGACCGTTCCAACGGCTGCGCGTTCGGCGACTCCCCCGGCCATGTGCCGGTGCAGCGCATGGCGAACGTGTCGCTGAAGCCTGATCCTGGCGGGCTCGCCACGGAGGATCTGATCGGCGGTGTGGAGCGCGGGATCTATGTGGTCGGCGACCGTTCGTGGTCGATCGACATGCAGCGGTACAACTTCCAGTTCACCGGGCAGCGGTTCTTCCGGATCGAGAACGGCAAGCTGGCCGGGCAGTTGCGGGATGTCGCCTACCAGGCGACGACGACGGACTTCTGGGGCTCGATGGAGGCGGTCGGCGGACCGCAGACGTATGTGCTCGGCGGCGCCTTCAACTGCGGCAAGGCCCAGCCGGGCCAGGTGGCGGCGGTCTCCCACGGCTGCCCCTCGGCCCTGTTCCGCCGCGTGAACATCCTCAACACGACGCAGGAGGCCGGACGATGAACACGAGCAGCAGTGGCAAGCCGCACGAGATCGTCGAGCGGGCCCTCGCCCTGTCGGCCGCCGACGGCTGCGTGGTCATCGCGGAGGAGCGGTCGACCGCCAACCTGCGCTGGGCGGGCAACGCGCTGACGACGAATGGCGTGACCCGGGGCCGTACGCTCACCGTCATCGCGACCGTCGACGGCAAGGAGGGCACCGCCTCCGGTGTGGTGTCCCGGTCCGCCGTCACCGCCGAGGAGCTGGAGCCGCTGGTGCGCGCCGCCGAGGCCGCCGCCCGTGGCGCGGGTCCTGCGGAGGACGCCAGGCCGCTCGTCGAGGCGGGTGCGGCGTCGGAGGACTTCACCGACGGTCCCGCCGAGACGACGTCCGCGGTCTTCGCGGACTTCGCGCCCGCGCTCGGCGAGTCCTTCGCGCGTGCCCGGGCCGGCGGCCGTGAGCTGTACGGCTTCGCCAACCACGAGTACACGTCGACGTATCTCGGTACGTCCACGGGCGTACGGCTCCGGCATGACCAGCCCAACGGCACGCTGGAGCTGAACGCCAAGTCCCCCGACCGGTCGCGGTCGGCCTGGGCGGGGCGGGCGACGCGCGACTTCAAGGACGTGGACCCGGCGGCGCTCGACGCGGAGCTGGCGCGGCGCCTCGCCTGGGCGGAGCGCCGGATCGAGCTGCCGGCGGGCCGGTACGAGACGCTGCTGCCGCCCACCGCGGTGGCCGACCTGCTGATCTACCAGCTGTGGTCGTCGTCCGCGCGGGACGCCGCCGAGGGCCGGACGGTCTTCTCCAAGCCCGGCGGCGGCACCCGGGTCGGCGACACCCTCGCCGAGCTGCCGCTGTCGCTGCGCAGCGATCCGAACGAACCGGGCCTGGAATCCGCGCCGTTCGTGATCGCGCACGCGTCGGGCGACGACGCGTCGGTGTTCGACAACGGTCTGCCGCTCCTGGCGACCGACTGGGTACGGGACGGCAAGCTGGACCGGCTGATCACCACCCGGCACAGCGCTGAGCTGACCGGGCTGCCGCTGGCCCCTCCGGTGGACAATCTGATCCTGGACGGCGGCGGTGAGCGTTCGCTGGAGGAGATGGTCGCCGGCACCTCGCGCGGGCTGCTGCTGACCTGCCTGTGGTACATCCGCGAGGTCGATCCGGCGACGCTGCTGCTGACGGGGCTGACCCGGGACGGCGTCTATCTGGTCGAGGACGGCGAGGTCGTCGGCGAGGTGAACAACTTCCGCTTCAACGAGTCGCCGGTCGGTCTGCTGGCACGGGCGTCGGAGGCGGGACGGACGGAGAAGACGCTGCCGCGTGAGTGGGGCGACTACTTCACCCGGGCCGCGATGCCCGCCCTGCGGGTGCCCGATTTCAATATGAGTTCGGTCAGCCGGGGCGTATAACCTCGGGGGCGTTCCGTCGTCACGGACGGCGGAGTGACCTGACTCATCGAAGGAGACGCGAGAAACGTGACGGATATCGTCGACGAGCTGAGGTGGCGCGGGCTGATCGCCCTGTCCACCGACGAGGACGCACTGCGCAAGGCGTTCGCGGACGGCCCCGTCACGTTCTATTGCGGCTTCGACCCGACAGCGCCCAGCCTGCACCTGGGGAATCTGGTCCAGATCCTCACCATGCGCCGGATCCAGCAGGCGGGGAACCGTCCGCTGGGTCTGGTCGGCGGGGCGACGGGGCTGATCGGCGACCCCAAGCCGAACTCGGAGCGGACGCTCAACGAGCCCGAGGTCGTCGGTGAGTGGGTGGGGCGGCTGCGCGGGCAGATCGAGCGGTACCTGGACTTCGAGGGTCCGTACGCGGCGACCATGGTCAACAACCTGGACTGGACGTCGGGGCTGTCGGCGATCGGCTTCCTGCGGGACGTCGGGAAGTACTTCCGGGTCAACAAGATGATCGCGAAGGAGGCGGTCGCGCGGCGGCTGAACTCCGACGCGGGCATCAGCTACACCGAGTTCAGCTACCAGATCCTCCAGGGCATGGACTTCCTGGAGCTGAACCGGCGCTACGGCTGCACGCTCCAGACCGGCGGCAGTGACCAGTGGGGCAATCTGACGGCGGGCACGGACCTGATCCACCGGGTCGAGCCCGAGGCGTCGGTGCACGCGCTGGCGACTCCGCTGATCACCAAGGCGGACGGCACGAAGTTCGGGAAGACGGAGTCCGGCACGGTCTGGCTGGACGCCGGGCGCACGACACCGTACGCGTTCTACCAGTTCTGGCTGAACGCTGACGACCGGGACGTCTCCAAGTTCCTGCGGATCTTCAGCTTCAGGTCCCGTGCGGAGATCGAGGAGCTGGAGAAGCTGACCGAGGAGCGTCCGCAGGCCCGCGCGGCGCAGCGGGCGCTGGCCGAGGAGCTGACGACGCTGGTCCACGGCGCCGATCAGTGCGCCGGTGTGGTCGCGGCGTCGAAGGCGCTGTTCGGCCAGGGTGAGCTGACCGGGCTGGACGCGGCGACGCTGGCGGCGGCCCTGTCCGAGGTGCCGCACGCGCGGGTGGCCGAGCTGGTGCCGGTGGTGGATCTGCTGACGGAGGTCGGGCTGGCGCCGAGCAAGTCCGCGGCCCGTCGCACGGTGAAGGAGGGCGGGGCCTACGTGAACAACGTCAAGGTCACGGACTCCGAAGCCGTGCCGGACGCCGGGGAGTTGCTGCACGGGCGCTGGCTGGTGCTGCGCCGTGGCAAGAAGAACCTCGCCGCGGTCGAGGTCACGGCGGAACCGGTCTCCTGACCGGACGGCGGACCTCAGTGCCGTCACAGGACAGCGGTACGGCCCGGTACGCGTATGGCGTACCGGGCCGTACCGCTGTCGGGCCTGTGGTGTCCGGGCCGCCGGGGCCCGGTCGTCATCTGGAGGCTCTGGCCCGGCTCCGGCCGCCCCGGATCGACGACCAGAGCATGTCCCCCACCCCCACGACGAGGATGGCGCCGATCAGCTGGAGCACGTGCCGTGTCCAGTCGATGCCCTTGGTGTCCTCGACTCCGAGCCAGCCCGCCGCCGCGTTGCCGAGGATGCTGCCCAGGATTCCGAACACGGTCGTCAGCCACAGGGGGATCTGCTGTTTGCCGGGGATGATCGCTTTGGCGATCAGGCCGAGCACCAGGCCCACGATGATTGCCCACAGCCAGCTCATGATCGCCTCCTCGTGCGGCGCACTCTGCGCATGTGGGCCAAGTCTGGGTGTGTCCGGTGTACGCCGCATGCGGAACAGGGCCGTACGTGGCCGGGCGGGGACGCGGTGCGCCGCGTCGGGCGGTCCCCCCTCTCGTAGGCGGCGCACGGCGGGCGTACCGTTGGACGGGTCCGGCACGGGGAACGGTCGGCGAGGGAATCGGATGGTGGGTCGTGATGCGGAAGCAGCGCAGCGCCGAGGTCTTCCACATCACGGGAGCGAGGCGGGGGCTCGACGAGGACGTGCGCGGCAGACAGCGGCGCTATGTCATCTCCATGCTGGTGCGCACGCTCGGGATCATCCTGGCCGTGGTTCTGTGGAATGTTGAGCGTTATGTGGCGATCGCGGGCCTCGTGCTGGGCATCCTGCTGCCCTATGTGGCCGTCGTGATCGCCAACGGGGGCCGGGAGAGGGCCCGTTCGCTGCCGTCGGCCCATCTCGGCCCGGAGATCCGGCCGATGATCGCTCCCGCCCCCGCGGCGGGTGGAGCGGAATCCGGCGCGCGGTCCGCGAACTACGAACAGCCGGCCCCTCCGCGCGAGCGGACTTAAGCGCCACGAAATCAAAGCTCAAGAAAAGCTCAGATCAATCATGAAGTTCCGGTGCACCTGAGGCCACTACCCGTGACATACTTTGTAGGCGCTCCGCATCCCCCGTCGGAGCGACGGACCGACGCCGGGCAGCTCCCCCCGTGGCTGCTCGGCGTCGCCCTTTTTATGCGTTTTCTCCTGGGATCGGACCGTTTGCCCCGAAGTTCACCGGGCGGCGGGTGTACTCCTGTCACCACCTAGGCTTGAGGCCGTGGACCTCTTCGACTTCTCCGGCTCCGACTCCGGCTCCGCTCCCGACGGACCCGTCTGTTCGGCCAAGGGCTGCCGTGCTGCGGCCGTGTGGGTGCTGGCCTGGAACAATCCCAAGCTGCACACGCCCGAGCGCCGTAAGACCTGGCTGGCCTGCGACGAGCACCGCGAACACCTGTCGTCGTTCCTCGGCGTCCGCGGTTTCCTCAAGGACGTGGTCGCCCTGGCCGACTGGGAGCGGGAGCACTCAGCCGCCGATGGCTGACATGGGCCGGTCGGGCTGGAGGAACGCCGGGTCGTCCAGGCCGGAGCCCGCCTTCTTGCCCCACATCGCCAGCTTCCAGAGCGTCGCGAGGGACTCGTCCGTGGCGTCCGACCGCAGGGCCGCGCGCAGGTCGGTCTCCTCACGCGCGAACAGACAGGTGCGCACCTGACCGTCGGCGGTGAGCCTGGTGCGGTCGCAGGCGGAGCAGAACGGGCGGGTGACGGAGGCGATGACGCCGACCCGGTGCGGTCCGCCGTCCACGATCCAGCGCTCGGCCGGGGCGGATCCGCGCTCCCCGGCGCCCTCCTCGGTGAGCGTGAAGCGGGTACGCAGCGACTGGAGGATGTCGCCGGCGGTGATCATCCCGTCGCGCTTCCAGCCGTGCTGGGCGTCGAGCGGCATCTGCTCGATGAAGCGCAGCTCGTAGCCGTGTGCGACGGCCCAGGCGAGCAGCTCGGGGGCCTCGTCGCCGTTGAGCCCCGGCATCAGGACGGTGTTGACCTTGACGGGTGTCAGCCCCGCCTCGCGCGCGGCGGCGAGGCCGTCGAGCACGTCCTGGTGACGGTCGCGCCTGGTGAGGGTCTTGAAGACGTCACGGCGCAGGGTGTCGAGGGAGACGTTGACGCGGTCGAGGCCGGCGGCCTTGAGCGCCGCGGCCGTGCGCCCCAGCCCGATGCCGTTGGTCGTCACCGACATCCTGGGGCGGGGCGTGAGGGCCGCGCAGCGCTCGACGATGCCGACGAGACCGGGCCGCAGCAGCGGCTCCCCGCCGGTGAAGCGGACGTCGCGGATGCCGAGCCGGGTCACGGCTATACGGACGAGTCTGACGATTTCGTCGTCGGTGAGGAGATCGGGCTTCGCGAGCCACTGCAGGCCCTCCTCCGGCATGCAGTACGTGCACCGCAGGTTGCACTTGTCGGTGAGCGAGACTCTCAGATCGGTCGCCACACGGCCGTAGGTGTCGATGAGCACTGTGAGTCCCCTTCCCTCGTGATGCCTGTTCCGAGCGTACGGCAGACCTGTGACAACGACGGGGGCCGTTTGCCACGAGGAGCGGCATGGCCGCGTCGTAGGACTCTACGACGCGGCCATGCCAAAGGCACTCGTTCCGGCGAAGACGCTCAGTGCGCTCCGGTACCCGTGAGCGACTTGACCTCCAGTTCGGCGTACTTCTTGACGTCCGGCTCCTCCTTGGACAGGAGCGATCCCAGCCAGCCGAGCAGGAAGCCCAGCGGGATCGAGATCAGGCCAGGGTTCTCCAGCGGGAAGAACGCGAAATCGACGCCCGGGAACATCGAGCTGGGCTTGCTGGAGACGACCGGGGAGAACAGCACCAGCAGGACGGACGAGGACAGACCGCCGTAGATCGACCAGAGCGCGCCCGTCGTCGTGAACCTCTTCCAGAAGAGGCTGTAGAGGAGGGTCGGCAGGTTGGCGGAGGCGGCGACCGCGAAGGCGAGGGCCACCAGACCGGCGACGTTCAGGTCACGGGCGAGGGCGCCGAGCGCGATGGAGACGACGCCGATGGCGACGGTCGCGTAGCGGGCCGCGCGGACCTCCTCCTTCTCGGTGGCCTTGCCGCGGCGGATGACGTTGGCGTAGATGTCGTGCGCGAACGACGACGAGGACGCCAGTGTCAGACCGGCCACGACCGCGAGGATGGTGGCGAAGGCGACCGCGGAGATGATGGCGAGCAGGATGGCGCCGCCGGTCGAGTCCCCGCCGCCGCCGATCTCCATCGCGAGCAGTGGCGCGGCGGTGTTGCCCGCCGGGTTGGAATCGGTGATCTCCTTCGGCGTGAGCAGCGCCGCGGCGCCGAAGCCGAGGGCGATCGTCATCAGGTAGAAGCCGCCGATGATGCCGATGGCCCAGTTGACGGACTTACGGGCGGCCTTGGCCGTGGGCACGGTGTAGAAGCGGATCAGGATGTGCGGCAGACCGGCGGTGCCGAGGACGAGCGCGATGCCCAGGGAGATGAAGTCGAGCTTCGAGGTCTCCGTGAGGCCGTACTTGAGTCCGGGCTCCAGGAAGGCCGCGCCCTTGCCGCTATTGGAGGCAGCGGATCCGAGCAGGTCGGAGACGTTGAAGTTGAACTTGAGCAGCACCAGGAAGGTGATGAGCAGGGTGCCCGCGATGAGCAGGACGGCCTTGACCATCTGGACCCAGGTGGTGCCCTTCATGCCGCCGATGGTGACGTACACGATCATCAGGATGCCGACCAGGGCGACGATCAGGATCTTGCCGGCGTCGCTGGTGATGCCGAGCAGCAGGGAGACGAGCACGCCCGCGCCCGCCATCTGCGCGAGCAGGTAGAAGATCGAGACGACGATGGTGGAGGCGCCGGCGGCCGTACGGACGGGGCGCTGGCGCATCCGGTAGGCGAGGACGTCGCCCATGGTGTAACGGCCGGAGTTGCGCAGCGGTTCGGCGACCAGCAGCAGCGCGACGAGCCAGGCGACGAGGAAGCCGATGGAGTAGAGGAAGCCGTCGTATCCGAACAGGGCGATGGCGCCGGCGATACCGAGGAAGGAGGCGGCGGACATGTAGTCGCCGGAGACCGCGAGTCCGTTCTGGAAGGCGGTGAACTGCCGTCCGCCCGCGTAGAAGTCGGCGGCGCTCTTGGTCTGCCGGCCGGCCCACACGGTGATGACGAGGGTCGCGATGACGAACAGGGCGAAGAGCGTGATGATCAGGGGCCGGTGCTCGCTGGCGTCGGAGTTGGCGAGATGGATTCCCGCGGCCTCGCTCAGCTGGATGGTCGGGCTCACAGGTCGGCCTCCATACGGGACTTGATCGCCGCGCCCTTGGGGTCGAGCTTCTGCGATGCGAACTTCGAGTAGAACCAGGCGATGAGGAAGGTGGTGACGAACTGACCGAGCCCGAAGACGAAGGCGACGTTGATGTTGCCGAAGAGCTTGGTGCCCATGAAGTCGCCGGCGTAGTTGGACAGCAGGACGTACAGCAGGTACCAGGCGATGAAGGCGACGGTCAGGGGGAAGGCGAAGGAGCGGTAGGTACGGCGCAGTTCACCGAATTCCGGGCTCTCCTGGACCTGGACGTACTGGGCTGTCGTGGGCTGGGCGGGGGTGCTGGTGTCCGAATCGCCCTTGGGCGGCGGTCCATCGGTAGCCACGGAATCTCCTCGTGACGCGAGTGCGGTAGGGGTGGTCGGTACGGGCGCTGACTGGGGGTGATGTTGTTCCACCCCCTGACAACGGCACGGAGAGCGCGTCGAAGTGGTTCAACTGTGGCGTTTTTCTGACCGAAATCATTGATGAGCAGGGATGATCAGCGATAGCTTCGCTCGTCATGTACCCGTCGTTGCGCAGCATGCGCAGGGGCGGCCTCACGGATGATGTGGAGAACCCATGGCTCATCTGAGATCCGGACGGCGGCACGCACTGGCTCTGCCCGTCGGTCTGGCGCTCATCGCCTCCCTCGGCTTCCTGCCGACAGGGGCGGCATCGGCGGCGCCCGTCGACGACACCGCGGCCACCGTCTCGACGGACGGCCCGAAGCTGTCGTACGTCGTGAACACCAGCGGCGGGCACTCCACCGTCAAATCGGTGAAGAAGGCCATCGCGAAGGCCGGCGGGACCGTGGTGATCGCCTATGACCAGATAGGTGTCATCGTCGTCCACTCGCAGAACCCGGAATTCGGGAAGACGATCCGCGAGGTGCGGGGAGTCGCTTCGGCGGGAGCCACCCGTACGAAGCCGCTGTCGGCCCAGACCACCACGGACATCGGGGCCGAGCAGCCGCTGTCCGCCAAGGAGGCGAAGGCCGCCGAGGCGAAGGCGACCGCGGACCAGGACGCGCTGGAGCCCCTTCAGTGGTCCCTGCCGGCCATCAAGGCCGACAAGGCCCACCAGAAGTCGCTCGGCAGCAGCAAGGTCACGGTCGGTGTGATCGACACGGGTGTCGACGACACCCACCCCGATCTCGCGCCGAACTTCGACCGCCGCGCCTCGGTCAGCTGTGTGGGCGGTACGCCCGACACGGCGGACGGCGCCTGGCGTCCCGGTGCCGGGGAGAGCACCCACGGCACGCACGTCGCGGGCACGATCGCCGCGGCCAAGAACGGCACCGGTGTCACCGGCGTCGCTCCGGGCGTGAAGGTCTCCGGCATCAAGGTGTCGCAGCCCGACGGCTTCTTCTACACCGAGGCGGTCGTCTGCGGCTTCGTCTGGGCCGCCGAGCACGGCGTCGATGTGACGAACAACAGCTATTACACCGACCCGTGGCTGTTCAACTGCGAGGACGACCCGGACCAGAAGGCACTGGCCGACGCCGTCACGCGGGCGACCCGGTACGCCGAGGGCAAGGGCGTCGTGAACGTCGCCGCCGCCGGCAACTCCGACATGGATCTGGCCGCCGACGAACTGACGGACACCTCCAGCCCGAACGACACCACTCCCGTCGAGCGTGTGATCGACCCCAAGGAGTGCCTGGACATACCGACCCAGGTGCCCGGTGTCGTCACGGTCGCCGCGACCGGTGCGAAGAACCTGAAGGCGTCGTACTCCAACTACGGTCTCGGGGTCATCGACGTCGCCGCTCCCGGCGGTGACCGGACGGCGTACCAGCCGCCGGAGGCGCCCGCGGTCAACGGCCTGATCCTGAGCACGCTGCCCGGTGGTGGCTTCGGCTACAGCGGCGGTACGTCGATGGCTTCCCCGCACGCGGCGGGTGTCGCGGCGCTGATCAAGTCGAAGCACCCGTACGCCTCGCCGTGGCTGGTGAAGACGTTGCTGAGCGCCCAGGCCGACGCGACGTCCTGCACCAACCCGTACGACATCGACGGTGACGGCACCGTCGACGCGGTGTGCGAGGGCGGCAAGAACAAGAACGGCTTCTACGGAGCCGGTGTGGTCGACGCGCTGGACGCCGTCCGCTGGTAACAGCGTTCGCGTGAGTGTGTGACCGAGTGAGTGTGTGACCGAGTGGGTGGGCGGGCCGTCCGGACGGGCGGCCCGCCCACTCATGTCCGGGGCGGGGCCGTGAGGATTCCGGCCGTCAGCAGGGCCTGCGCCGCGATGTAGGTCAGCATGATCCACAGATCGGCGGCAGGCGGCTGCGGCCACTCGGCGACGCCGGTGGCGATGAGCGTGTCGGAGAGCAGGAAGAGCGCGCCGCCCGCGCCGGCGAGCAGGCCCAGACCGCTGGCCCGGTAGGCCATGGCGGCCAGCAGGAGGCTGTACACGGCCACGGGGACGCGCAGTTCGGCCGGGAGGCCGGGCCACAGCAGAGCGAGCGTCACAAGGAGCAGCAGGCCGTATCCCGCGGCGAGGCCGGCGCGGGTACGGCGGCGGCCGAAGATCGTCAGATAGCAGAGGTGACCGGCGGCGAAGCAGCCCATGCCGGCGAGGAACGCCCCGTCGTCCGACGAGAGCAGGAAGACGTCACCGCCCCAGCCGAGGAGCAGCGCGGCGACGAGCGGCCGGGGTCCGCGCCGGGCGGCCACGTACGCGGCGAGCAGCGGCATCAGCAGGGGCTTGGCGAGGAGTTGACCGGTCCGGGAGTCCACGGCGACCGAGACGAGTTCGGCGAACACGGCGACGGCGAAGGCCACCAGGAGCGCCTTCGGAAGCCGTCCGCCGATCCGTCCGGTCACGTGGCGGCTCGCCGTTCCGCCCACCGGGGCGCTCACTCGGGCTGCCAGCCCGGTCCCCGGAAGACCCGTCCGGCCCGTTCGCGCCAGTCGCGTGCCGCCCGTACGTCGCGTGCGATGGCCGCGTACTCGTGGGTGGCGACCCGCAGCGGGTTGTAGGTCTCTATGTTCTTCGTCAGCCCGAAGACGGGCCGTTCGGTCTCCGCCGCGAAGGAGCCGAAGAGACGGTCCCAGACGATCAGGATCCCGCCGAAGTTCCGGTCCAGGTAACCGCCTTGGGAGGCGTGGTGCACCCGGTGGTGGGAGGGCGTGTTCAGGACGTACTCGAAGGGCCGGGGCAGCTTGTCGATCCGCTCGGTGTGCACCCAGAACTGGTAGACGAGATTGGCCGACGAGCAGAAGGCGAGCGCCGCGGGATGCACCCCGAGCAGGATGAACGGGAGGTAGAACGGCCAGACGGTGAGCGAGGTCCAGGGCTGGCGCAGCGCGGTGCTGAGGTTGAACTTCCGGCTGGAGTGGTGCACGACGTGGCAGGCCCACAGGATCCGCACGACGTGGTGGCCGCGGTGGGACCAGTAGTAGAGGAAGTCCTGCGCGAGCAGCATCAGGGGGATGGTCCACCACAGAACGGGGACGCGTAGCGGCGTCAACTCGTAGGCCGCCGTGTAGATGGCCACGACGGGGATCTTCCACAGGAGGTCGAAGCCGAGGCTGCCGAGACCCATGGAGAGGCTGGTGGCCGCGTCCTTGCCGGAGTACCCGGCGGCGTCCTCGTCGGGATGCAGCCGGTAGCTCACCACTTCGACCAGGGTGAGCAGGACGAACGCGGGGATCGACCACAGCACGACATCGGGCAGGTTCGGCGGCATGTCAGCACCGTAGGGCCGGGTGCGCGGCCCCGGCTAGATGTTGTTACTGACAAGTATGTGAGACATCCTGTCAGCCGAATTTGGTGACTTCCACCAAGGGGTGATCCGGACGGTCCGTCAACGCCCTTGACCCGCGGCCGTGTCGGGCCCCGGGCAGGCGCGTCACGGAGTGTCAGTCGCGGCCCGTATTGTCTGTGACCATGCTCGACGACCCCACGACTTCAGCGATGTGGCCGGCCGCGTATCCCCGGGGATACGCGGTCGTCGACGTGGAGACCACCGGACTCGCCCGTGACGACCGGATAGTGTCCGCGGCGGTGTACCGGCTGGACGCGCGGGGCGATGTCGAGGACCACTGGTACACCCTGGTCAACCCCGAGCGGGATCCGGGGCCGGTCTGGATCCACGGGCTGACGACCGATGTCCTGGCGGACGCACCGCTGTTCAGGGATGTCGAGCGGGAGTTGTCGGAGCGGCTCGCGGACCGGGTGCTCGTCGCGCACAACGCGTTCTTCGACTGGTCGATGATCTCGCGGGAGTACGCCCGCGCGAGGGCGACCGCGCCCACGCGCCAGCGGCTGTGCACGATCGCGCTCGCCAAGGAGCTCCGACTGCCGCTGCCCAACCACAAGTTGGCCACGCTCGCCGAGCACTTCGGTGTCGCGCAGCGGCGCGCCCACCACGCGCTGGACGACGCGCGGGTGCTCGCGGAGGCCTTCCGGCCGAGCCTGCACGCGGCGGCGCGTGACGGGGTGCGGCTGCCGCTGCTCGAATGCCGGCCGCTCACGGAGTGGTCGGACGGCCCGGCGGCCCCGCTGATCGGCCGTCAGCCGGCGTACCGTCCGACGACCTGGCGCCCGTCGCGCCGGCTCCCGGCCTGTCCGTATCCGAACCCGGGGCGGTACGAGAGCGACAAGCCGCTGGCGCAGGGGATGCGGGTGGCCTTCTCGGGTGACACGTCGGTCGACCGTGAGCTGCTGGAGGACCGGGCCGTCGAGGCGGGGCTGCATGTGGCCACCAGCGTCTCCCGGAAGACGAGTGTGCTCGTGACGAACGATCCCGGGTCGGCGACGTCGAAGACGGTGAAGGCGGCGGAGTACGGCACGCCGATCATCGACGAGGCGGCGTTCACGCACCTGCTGCGTGACGTGGCGCCGGCGCCGGGCACCGTCCCCGCGCCGGGGCCCGGCGCGGGGCCCGCCTCCGTACCGTCCCCGGCCCCGCCCCCGGCAGACGGGTGATTGCGCCGCGACTCGCCTGCCGTCCGCTCGCACACCAGGCCGCCTCGTCACACCCTGTGGCGCATGGCACGTTGCGAAGTCTGCGGAAATGAGTACGGCATGTCGTTCGAGGTGCACGCGCAGGGCGCCGTGCATGTCTTCGACTGCTTCTCCTGCGCCATCCACCGCATGGCGCCCGTCTGTGAACACTGCCGGGTCCAGATCATCGGCCAGGGCGTCGAGGTCGAGGGCCAGTGGTTCTGCGGCGCGCACTGCGCCCGCGCCGAGGGGAGGGCGGGCATCGTCGACCGGGTGTGAGGTCCGCCGGCGGGCCCGGACCCGGTCCCGGGCCTGCCGAGCGGGCGGGCGGACCCGCTGCCGGGGCCGGTGCGGGCGCCGGGTACCGTCGAGGCGTGTACCGCTTCCTCCTGTCGCGGCAGTGGGTGATCCTCACCCTGTTCGCCCTCGTGCTCATCCCCGTGATGATCGAGCTGGGTTTCTGGCAGTTCCACCGCCATGAACACCGGGTGGCACAGAACACCCTGATCGCGGACAACCTCAAGGCGAAGCCGGTCCCGGTCACCGACCTCACCTCCCCCGGCCACACCGTGCCGCGTGCCGACTACTGGCGGCAGGTGGAGGCCACCGGTACCTACGACACGGCGCACGAGGTCGTCGTACGGCGCCGCACCAACAGTGACGAGCAGGTCGGCTTCCATGTGCTGACCCCGCTCGTACTCGGCGACGGCCGCGCCGTCCTCGTCAACCGCGGCTGGATCCCCTTCGCCGAGGACCAGCGGTCCTTCCCCGACATCCCGGCGGCGCCGAAGGGCGAGGTCACGGTCACCGGCCGGCTCAAGGCCGACGAGACGACCGGCACCAGCGGCATCAAGGAGCTGAGCGACCTCCCGGACCGCCAGATCATGCTGATCAACAGTGAGCGGCAGGCCCGGTCGCTCGGCCGGACCGTCCTCGGCGGCTACATCGAGCAGACCGCCCCCGCCGCCCCGGGCGACAGCCCGCAGCAGATCCCGGAGCCCGACTCCGGCTCCATCGGCGCCCACATGGCGTACGCCGTGCAGTGGTGGCTGTTCACCGCCGGCGTGCCGGTCGGCTGGGTCATCCTCGTACGGCGCGAATTGCGCGACCGCGCGGCGACCGCCGCCCGGAGCACACCCGAGCGCGAGACGGCCGCCGCATAACCCGCCTGTCCTGCGGGAACAGGGCTGAGGTGACCCAACGCATCGAGGACTACGCCCTCATCGGCGACCTGCAGACCGCGGCCCTCGTCGGCAGAGACGGCTCCATCGACTGGCTGTGTCTGCCACGCTTCGACTCGGCGGCCTGCTTCGCCTCCCTGCTCGGCAACAAGGAGAACGGCCACTGGCTGCTCGCCCCCCGTGGCGCGAACCGCTGCACCAGCAGGCGGTACGCGGGCGACTCGCTGGTGCTGGAGACCCTCTGGGAGACCAGGAGCGGCACGGTGAAGGTCACCGACTTCATGCCGCAGCGCGATGTCGCGCCGGACGTCGTGCGGATCGTGGAGGGCGTCAGCGGCACCGTGGAGATGAACGCCACCCTGCGGCTGCGCTTCGACTACGGCTCGATCGTGCCGTGGATGCGCAGGACGGACGGCCAGCGCGTCGCCGTCGCCGGACCCGACTCGGTCTGGCTGCGCAGCGTCTCGCGGGCGCGGCCCGTCGGCGGTGAACTGGCCCCGAACGAGAAGCCGGTGGTCAAGACCTGGGGCCAGGAGTTCAGCACCTGCTCGTCGTTCACCGTCGGCGCCGGGGAGAAGGTCGCCTTCGTCCTCACCTGGCACCCCTCGCATCTGCCGCGCCCCGACCTGGTCGACCCGTTCGAGGCCCTGGAGCACAGCAAGGAGGACTGGGAGGAGTGGGCGGCGCGCTGCACGTACAAGGGGCCGTACCGCGAGGCGGTCATGCGCTCCCTGCTCACGCTGAAGGCGCTCATCTACGCCCCGACCGGCGGCATCGTCGCGGCCCCCACGACCTCGCTCCCCGAGGAGCTGGGCGGCGTACGGAACTGGGACTACCGCTACTGCTGGCTGCGCGACTCGGCCCTCGTCCTGAACGCCCTGCTGTCCGCGGGCTATGTGGACGAGGCCGAGGCCTGGCGCGACTGGCTGCTGCGCGCGGTCGCCGGTGACCCCTCCGACCTCCAGATCATGTACGGGGTCGGCGGCGAACGGCGGCTGCCGGAGACGGAGTTGCCCTGGCTGAACGGTTACGCGGGCGCGCGGCCGGTCCGGGTCGGGAACGAGGCGGTGGAACAGCTGCAGCTCGACGTGTACGGCGAGGTCATCGACTCCCTGCACGTGGCGCGTGGCGTCGGTCTCACCGGCCGGCCGCACGCGTGGGACCTCCAGCTCGCCCTGCTGGGCTTCCTGGAGTCGAAGTGGCGCGAGCCGGACGAGGGGCTGTGGGAAGTGCGCGGTCCCCGGCAGCACTTCACGCACTCCAAGGTGATGGCGTGGGTCGCCGCCGACCGGGCGGTGAAGACACTGGAGGCCGATCCGTCGCTGCGGGGCGATGTGAACCGGTGGCGGACGATGCGCGACGAGGTGCACCGCGATGTGTGCGAGAAGGGCTTCGACCCGGTCCGTAACACCTTCACGCAGGCGTACGGCTCCCGGGAACTGGACGCGGCGACGCTCCTGATCCCCCGCTTCGGCTTCCTGCCGCCGGACGATCCGCGGGTCGTGGGCACGGTCGACGCGGTACGGGCCGAGCTGGGCCAGGAGGGGCTGGTCCGCCGCTACAGCACGGAGGGCACGTCGGTCGACGGACTGCCGGGCGGCGAAGGAACGTTTCTCGTCTGCTCGTTCTGGCTGGCAGACGCGCTGCTGATGACCGGCCGCAGGAAGGAGGCGACGGAACTCTTCGAGCGCCTGCTGGCTCTGCGCAACGACGTCGGTCTGCTCGCCGAGGAGTACGACGCGGCGATCGGGCGGCAACTGGGCAACTTCCCGCAGGCGTTCAGTCATATCGGTCTGGTGGGGACGGCCCTCGCCCTGGCCGTGGAGGACGAGGCAGAATAAGGGGCATGGATCTTGGACTGAAGGACCGTGTCTACGTCGTCACCGGCGCGTCCCGGGGGCTCGGACGCGCGTCCGCCGAGGCGCTGGCGGCGGACGGCGCGAAGGTGGTCGTCACCGGGCGCGACAAGGAGTCGGTCGCCGGGGCGGCGGACTCGATCGGCCCGAACGCGTTCGGCGTCGCCGCGGACAACGCCGATCCCGCCGTCGCCGACCGGCTGATAGCCGCGGCACGGGAGCGGTTCGGCGGCTTCGACGGGATCCTGATCAGCGTCGGCGGCCCGCCGCCGGGGCTCACCGCGGACACCACGGACGAGCAGTGGCGGTCGGCGTTCGACTCGGTCTTCCTCGGCGCGGTACGGCTGGCGCGCACGGCCGCGGCGGAGCTGGGCGACGGCGGGGTGATCGGTCTCGTCCTGTCCGGCTCGGTCCACGAGCCGATCCGCGGCCTCGCGATCTCCAACGGGCTGCGGCCGGGACTCGCGGGCTTCGCGAAATCACTCGCGGACGAGGTGGGACCGCGCGGCATACGCGTGATCGGTCTGCTGCCGGCCCGGATCGACACGGACCGCGTCCGCGAGCTGGACTCGCTCTCGGACGACCCGGCGGCGGCGCGCGCGGGCCACGAGTCCCGCATCCCGCTGCGCCGCTACGGCACACCGGAGGAGTTCGGCCGCACGGCCGCGTTCATGCTCTCCCCGGCGGCGTCCTATCTGACGGGTGTGATGCTGCCGGTGGACGGCGGCAACCGCCACGGGTACTGACGGCCCCTCCGGCGCTTGACGAGCGGGGCCCGGGGCGCACCGGGGCCCGGGGCGGCGCCTGGGTCACGTCACCCGCTGCGCCCGGTGCTTGGCCGCGCGCAGCCTCGCCTCCGTCGGCAGCTTCTCCAGCCCCGCCGAGTCCCGCGCATGCGCCACCGCCTCCCGCGTGAGCCCCTCCAGCGCCTGCCCCGGCGCCACGTGCGGCTCCAGCAGCAGCCGCACCCGCGCCTCCGGCGCGCTCCGCCGCCCGGTCAGCCGGACCCGCGCCCGGGACACACCGTCCAGCGACTGCGCCTCGCTCTCCAGGACGTTCTCCAGCGCCCGGCCCCTCAGCAGCGCGCCCTGCCCGTCGCCGCTGTCGACCAGCACCTCCGCCAGCCGCGCGCGCCGCAGTTGGGACAGCAGCCACCACAGCGTCAGCAGCACCAGGACCGCGAGTACCGCGATGACGACCGGCCACCACCAGCTCTGCGCGCTCCAGCGGTCGCGGTCGGCCTGGCTGAGCAGCACGTCCTTCTCGCCGGTGTACGGCCACCAGGACGGGACGGACACGCCCAGCCCCGTCGCCAGCACCCCGCCGCCCACGCACAGCAGCACCAGGCCGACGAGGCCCAGCAGGACACGGTTGACGACCCTGAGCATCCCGTCACCCCTTCTTCGGCCGGCGGACGTGCACGGAGAGCGCGGGCGGCCTGTCCAGACCCAGATCGCCGATGCCGGCGGCCAGCGCGGTGTCCAGATCGGCGCGCACGTCGTCGAGTTCGCGGAAGTGGGAGACGGCCCGCACCCGGACCTTGGAGCGGCGGGCCCGTACGCGGACGGAGCGGACACCGGAGACCTCCAGCGCCCGGTCGCGCAGCGTCAGCGCCGCGGCCTCCCGGTCGAGCCCGGCCCGCACCCGCGTGGGAGTGCGCCGCATCGGCAGCACCTGGCGCAGCCCCGGGGTGAGGGCGAGGACGATCAGCCAGAGACCGACGGCCGCCGCGACGCCCGAGCCGACCAGGACCCAGGTGTTGTCCAGCGGCTCGGTGGCGAGCCGGGCGGCGAGCCAGCGGCGCCAGTACATGGCCGGGTGCTCGGCCCGTACGGCCGCGACGTCGTACAGGGTCAGCGCCGACGCACCGAGCAGTACGGCGGCGACCACCGCGGCCGGGATCCGGCGCCAGGACCAGAAGCGGTGGGACTTGCCGTCCCCCTCGTCCCCGTCCAGCGTGGGCCGCGGTTCGTACCGGGCCGCGGAGGCGGACTGGTCGAGTTCGAGCAGGTCCGCGCGGACGGCTCCGTGCGCGCCCGTGTCCCCCGGCGTACGTTCGGTCCCCTCACCCACCGGTTCGCTCATCGGATCCTCCCCTGCGCGGCGCGCGACTGGGCGGAGTGGAGCCGTTCGACCATGACGACCACTTCCGGCACCTCCATCCCCGCCAGAGCACTTACCCGCCGGGCCACTTGGTGACGCACCGCGCCGCACTGGGCGCCGATGTCGGAGGGGTAGTCGAGCTCGACACCGATCCGTACGCGCGCCACGTCGTGGTGGACCAGCACGCTGGCATGCGGCGGCTCGCCCCCCTCCAGTACGCGGTGGAGCGCCTCCCGCGCCGCCTGCGCGGCGATCTTCGCGACGACACGGTCGGCGATGGTGGTCGCCCCGCGCTCCGCGGCCGTCACCCGCTCATCGGCCACGGACCGTCACCGCCGACGTTCGTCGCGTTCGCGGCCACGGAAGAGGTCGCCCGGTTCCAGGTCACCGTCGAGGAACCGGCCGACCACGAACCCGACCGCGCCCAGCGCGGCAACCAGCAGGAAGGCTCCGAAACCCCCGAAAAATCCGGCGAACGCCAGGGCCATGCCGGCCAGCAGGCCGACCACCGCCATGCTCATCTGGTGACTCCTCATCGGTCTCGCGGATCGGGCCGTTACTGGAGCCGTGACTCGGGCTCGTCGTCCTCTTCGTCCGGCAGCTTCACATCGCTGACCGCGATGTTGACCTCGACGACCTCAAGGCCCGTCATCCGTTCGACGGCGGAGATCACGTTCTCCCGTACGTCTCGGGCGACGTCGGCGATCGACACGCCGTAGTCGACGACGATCTCCAGGTCCAGGGCCGTCTGTACCTCGCCCACCTCGGCCTTCACACCTCGCGAGACGGACTTGGTGCCCCCGGGGACCCGGTCGCGTACGGCGCCGAAGGTGCGGGACATGCCGCTGCCCATCGCGTGGACGCCGAGCACATCACGCGCGGCGAGGCCGGCGATCTTCTCCACCACTCCGTCGGCGATGGTGGTCCGCCCGCGGACGGCCGGGTCGCCGCCACCCTTCCTGCCGCCTGAGGGCTTGCGCTGGTCCTCGCTGGACGACGACTTGGCCGATGGCTCGGACTGGTTGCGCTGCGTGGTCTCGGACATGGCGATTCGCCCCTTTCCGGGCGCTGGTGGACTCGTTGCCCACATTAGGGCGTCTTGCCCGGTCTCGCGCCGGGAATGCGGCAGTCTGGGGTCCATGACGACTGGTCACGGTGGGAACGGTGCGGACGGTTGGAGCGCGGCGGTGCACGAACGGCTCGGCCTCGGCCGGCTGCTCCCGCTGGGCGAAGCGGCGGACGGGGTGTGGCTGGCCGAACGGGCGGCGGCGACCGCGCTGAGGCGGAGCACGGCGGAAGTGCCCGGCACCGCGCTGGGCCGGCTGAGGCTCTGTCTGGCGGACCCCGGCTCGGCGGACCGGCCCGCCGTGAGGCCGCCGCCGAGCGCGCTGCCGCCGGGGGCGCTCCGTATCGAGGGCGACTTCGCGACGGTCGGGGGCGAGCCCCTGCCCGCCGTGGCGGAACGGCTGCGCACGGCCCTGTACCAGCACGCGGTGGAGCGGCTGGGGCTGCGGGTGTCGGAGGTGGACCTGCGGGTGACGGCGCTGCTGGAGAAGCCGGGTTCGGACTCCTCGGGTACCACTGCGCCAGTCGGGGCAGTCGCGGTCGCTCCGAGGGGCACGGCGGCGGTCGTCGCGGCGAACGTCCCCGGTGTCGCCCATCTGTCCGGGGCGCTCGGCGCGCCGGTGCTCGTCACGAGGGGCCATGTCCGCGTCGAGCTGGCGACGGCGGAGGGCCACCGCCCGTCCGAGGTGGCGCGCGCGGTGAGGCGGCAGGTCTCGGCGTCACTGCCGAGCCACCCGACGGTGGCGGTCCTGATCACCTCGGTGGATGTCCCCGGCGGGGGCCGGAAAGGCCCGTCCGGCGATCGTCCCTGAATCCATTGTCCCGGTGCGCGCGGCCCCCTGTCACCGTTCTCCGGAATGATCTTTCCGCCTGATATGCGCCTTTAGGGTTGCGGGAGTCGAGCACAACGCACCTACGCATCATTGGAGTTGAGATTGGCGCACGACATCGCCGCGCTGACGGCGGAACTCATGGACATGGCCGCGGCCGACCACCGGTCCGCCGCGCTCGCGAACAGCGACGATCCGGCCGAGCGGCTGGTGTGGCACCGGCTGACCGCACGGCACGGCGACCGGCTCGGCGAGATCATGGACGAGTACGGCTGGCCGACGGCGGAACTGGTCGGCGAGGAGGCCGCACACGCGGCGTGGCTGGTGGCCCAGCACTCCGACCGGCAGCTCGACGTCCAGCGTCGCGCGCTGAAGCACCTGGAGCGGGCGGTGTCGGAGGGCTCGGCCGGCCCGCGCGAGCTGGCCTTTCTGCGCGACCGCACGCTGGTCAACGACGGCCGCGAGCAGATCTACGGCACGCAGATCGCGGGCGTGAAGGACGGATCGCCGGTTCCGTGGCCCTGCGAGGAGCCCGAACGCGTGAACGAACTCCGCGCAGAGGTGGGCATCGAGCCGTTCGACGAGTACGTGACCCGTTTCGCGCCGGCCTGACACCCGTCCGGCGGGATCCGGGAGAAGGCCCTGGGGCGTGTCCGCCAAGTCGCGCCCGGGCCCGCGACGCCTGGCACGGCACCTCGCCGCGTTGTCGGACCCGGCCGAGTACGCCCGGTACGAGGCTGGTCCTCCGCCTTGCGATGCACCGCACCAGACGCCGCGGGCCCCGCCCTACGGGCGGACGACGCCACTTCGCGGACAGGCCCTAGTCCCCCAGGCCCGCCAGGTCGCGCAGGCGGCGTGCCTGGGACGCGCGTTCGGCGGCGCGCTGCTCGTCGTACGTACGCGACGACGCGCCCAGCAGCAGCGCCTTCGTCTCGATCGTCGCGTCGCGCGGCGCGGCGAGGAGCGCGGCCGTCAGGTCGCCCACCGCCGCGTCGAGTTCGGCCGGCGGTACGACGAGATTGGCGAGGCCGGTGCGCTCGGCCTCGTCGGCCAGGACGAAGCGGCCCGTCGCGCAGATCTCCAGCGCGCGGGCGTAGCCGACGAGACCGACGAGGGGGTGCGTACCGGCGAGGTCGGGGACCAGCCCGAGGCTGGTCTCGCGCATGGCGAACTGCACGTCCGACGCGACGACCCGCAGATCGCAGCCCAGCGCGAGCTGGAATCCGGCGCCGATGGCGTGCCCCTGGACGGCGGCGATCGACACGATGTCGCTCCGGCGCCACCAGGTGAAGGCGGACTGGTACTCGGCGATTACCGCGTCCAGCTCCGTGTCGGAACGGCGCGCCAGCTCCGGGAAGGAGGGTTCACCGTCGAAGCCCTCGGGACTGAACGCCTGCCGGTCGAGGCCCGCGGAGAAGGACTTGCCTTCGCCGCGCAGCACGACGACCCGCACGCTGCCTGGCAGTGACTGCCCGGCTTCCGTCAACGCCCGCCACAGAGCGGGAGACTGAGCGTTGCGCTTGGCCGGGTTGGTCAGGGTCACCGTGGCAACCGCGTCCTCGACGGTGAGCCGTACGCCGTCCTTGTCGAGCACGTGATCGAGCGAAGTCATGGGACGCCTCCGGTTCGGTGCAGTCAGCACGCCTAGCTAAGTGACTGCACAGTAACCACCCGGTCGACCGCGACGACCGGCCGGGTGGTCACCGGCGGAACCGGTGGCCGGAGAAGCTGTGCGCGGCCGTCAGGCCGAGGCCTTCTTGCCGCGCGTCGCTCCACCGCGTCCCCGGAGTGTGACTCCGGACTCGCTGAGCATCCGGTGGACGAATCCGTAGGACCGGCCCGTTTCCTCGGCCAGCGCACGGATACTCGCACCGGAGTCGTACTTCTTCTTCAGGTCTGCCGCGAGCTTGTCGCGCGCGGGGCCGGTTACCCGGCTGCCCTTCTTCAGAGTCTCGGCCACCCGTGCCTCCTCATGAAAATGCGCTCTGGACTTCTCATGATCACCCCTCGGGGCGCTCCTGGCCACCCATTCAGCAAGGTTCCCGTCACAAGCTTCGAGGGAGCCCCGCAACCGAACACGAACGGAATGACGAATTCCAGACCGGCGCGGGCAGGGCCGCCGACGGACACACAGGGGAAACAGCAGGTCAGACGCCGTACGCCGGGACGCTGGGTGAACTGGTCCCGGAACGGCCTGATAGTCGGCGCGCCACGCCAAAGTACGAGAGGCACTCACTCAGATGATGGATCACCGCTGAGCCGAATGATCCATACGCGGTGGATCACGCCCGTGCCGTCAGGCCAGGGCCACCAGGTCCGCGTAGTCCGCGCCCCAGAGGTCCTCGACACCGTCGGGCAGCAGGATGATCCGCTCCGGTTCGAGGGCCTGGACGGCGCCCTCGTCGTGCGTGACGAGGATGACCGCGCCCTTGTACGTGCGCAGCGCGCCGAGGATCTCCTCGCGGCTGGCCGGGTCGAGGTTGTTCGTGGGCTCGTCGAGGAGCAGCACGTTGGCCGACGAGACGACCAGGGTCGCGAGGGCGAGGCGGGTCTTCTCGCCGCCGGACAGGACGCGGGCGGGCTTCTCGACGTCGTCCCCGGAGAAGAGGAAGGAGCCGAGGGTCTTGCGGACGTCGACCAGGTCGAGGTCGGGGGCGGAGGAGCGCATGTTCTCCAGGACCGAGCGGTCGGGGTCGAGCGTCTCGTGCTCCTGCGCGTAGTAGCCGAGCTTGAGGCCGTGGCCCGGCGTCACCTCACCGGTGTCGGGCTTCTCCACTCCGGCGAGCAGCCGCAGCAGCGTGGTCTTGCCCGCGCCGTTGAGGCCGAGGATGACGACGCGTGAGCCCTTGTCGATGGCCAGGTCGACGTCCGTGAAGATCTCCAGGGAGCCGTACGACTTCGACAGGCCCTCGGCCGTCAGCGGCGTCTTGCCGCACGGCGCGGGGTCGGGGAAGCGCAGCTTGGCGACCTTGTCGGACTGGCGTACCGCCTCCAGGCCCGACAGCAGGCGCTCCGCGCGGCGCGCCATGTTCTGGGCGGCGACGGTCTTGGTGGCCTTGGCGCGCATCTTGTCGGCCTGCGAGTTGAGCGTGGCGGCCTTCTTCTCCGCGTTGGCCCGCTCGCGCTTGCGCCGCTTCTCGTCCGACTCGCGCTGCTGCTGGTAGAGCTTCCAGCCCATGTTGTAGACGTCGATCTGGGAGCGGTTGGCGTCCAGGTAGAAGACCTTGTTGACGACCGTCTCGACGAGGTCGACGTCGTGGGAGATGACGATGAAGCCGCCGCGGTACGTCTTGAGGTAGTCCCGCAGCCAGACGATGGAGTCGGCGTCGAGGTGGTTCGTCGGCTCGTCCAGGAGCAGGGTGTCGGCGTCCGAGAAGAGGATGCGGGCGAGTTCGACGCGCCGGCGCTGACCGCCGGAGAGCGTGTGGAGGGGCTGGCCGAGGACCCGGTCGGGCAGGCCGAGCGCGGCGGCGATGGTGGCGGCCTCGGACTCGGCGGCGTAACCGCCCTTGGTGAGGAACTCCGTCTCCAGGCGCTCGTACTTCTTCATCGCCTTCTCGCGGGTGGCGCCCTTGCCGTTCGCCATCCGGTCCTCGTTCTCGCGCATCTTCTTCAGGACGGAGTCGAGGTCGCGGGCCGAGAGGATGCGGTCGCGGGCGAGGGTGTCGAGGTCACCGGTGCGCGGGTCCTGCGGCAGATAGCCGACGTCGCCCGAGCGGGTGATCGTGCCGGCGGCGGGGGTGCCTTCACCCGCGAGGCATTTGGTGAGGGTGGTCTTGCCCGCTCCGTTGCGGCCCACGAGGCCGACGCGGTCGCCCTTGGCGATGCGGAAGGAGGCTGACTCGATGAGGATGCGAGCGCCGGCGCGCAACTCGACACCGGTGGCGGTGATCACGGAAAAACTCCAGGGCGGTATGGACGGCGGAAGGGCGGGCGGAGGGGATTCTTCGACGCCGGCTAATGCACAAGGAGAAATGCCATACGGCCGAGTCTACCGGGGCCGGACAACTGGTTTTCGCCCGGCGGGGTCCCGCCGGGACGGCCGGCCGGGCTGCGTTGTCGGTGACCGATGCCAGACTGGGAGAACTGAGACGCAGGTCACAGCCGAACGCGGAGAAGGGTGATCAGCATGGCCGGTGTGCCCACTGTCTGTCCGACGCTCGTGTACGAGGACGCGAAGGCTGCCATCAGGACGCTGAAGGACGCCTTCGGCTTCAGGGAGGTGAGTGTGTACGAGGGCGAGGACGGCAGCGTGCTCCATGCCGAACTGGCCCATGGGAGCGGCATGGTGATGCTGGGGTCCCGGAAGGGCGAGGGCGTCTTCGCCGAGGCGATGGCGGGCGGCGGGCCCGCCGGGATCTATGTGGTCGTCGAGGACGTCGACGCGCACCACGCGCGCGCCGTGGAGCAGGGCGTGGAGATCCTGATGCCGCCCACCGACCAGGACTACGGCTCGCGGGACTACATGGCGCGCGACGCGGAGGGCAACGTGTGGAGCTTCGGGACGTACGCGCCGGGTGCCGGCGGCTGACCGCCGCGCGGTGCGGGAGCGGCCGGGGTCCGCGCGGACGGCCCCGTCCGCGCGGACCGGTCAGGCTCCGCCGGTGTGGACCTGGAAGGCGGCGCGGCGTACGGCCTTCGCGAGGGCCGGGTCCGGGTGCGCGGCGGCCAGGGCGACCAGCACCTGCACGGTGCGGGGGTGGCCGACGGCCCTGACCTCGTCGAGCAGGGCGGGGACGGTGCCCTGGACGGCCGAGTCGAGATGGCGGACGAGCAGCGCGGTCTCGCCGTGGTCGGCGACGGCCGCCGCGGTGTCGACCCAGAGCCAGGTCGACTCCTCACGGGTGAGGACGTCGGGCGCGTCCTCGGGGTCGGTGCCGTCGTGCTCGGCGAGCCAGAGCAGCGCGTAGGGGCGCAGGGAGGGTTCGGCGGAGGCGGTGCGCACCTCGGGCTCGGCGGGGGCGCCGACGACGCGCAGGGCCTCGAAGGCCAGTCCGCGCAGGAGCGCGTCCTCGCCGCGTGCCACGGCGAGGAGTTCGGCGACGGCGCTGCCGACGGTGCGGGCGGCGAGCCAGGCGCGGTACTCCGCGCGGGCCGGTCCGGGGGTGAGCCGGGCGCAGCCGCGCAGCATGTTGTCGGCGGACTGCTCGATGTTGCCCGCCGGGCTCTGCGCGGCGACGCAGATCTGCTCCAGCTTGACCCAGACCGCCCAGTTGCCGAGCGGGGTGAGGGTCGCCTGCCCCGCGCCGAGCGTCAGCGCGCCGACGGCGGCCAGGCCCTCCAGGGCCCAGTCGAGGAGCGGCGGCAGCGGGACGGCGGCGGTGGCCGGCGCGGGTTCGGGCTCCGGCGCGGACGCTGTCGGGGCCGCCGTGGGACCGGACGCGGCCCGGGGGTCGTACGGCACCTCGCAGCGCTCGTCGCGCAGCTCCGCGACGCGCTGCTGGAGCAGGTCCAGCAGGGCCGGTACGGGCACGGGGCCCGCCGAGAGCTGGAGGAGGGAGAGCACCTGGGGGACGGCTTCGACGACCTCGGCGACCGTCGCCGGGGCGACGTCGTCGGGGGCGGCGTGGACGAGCGACCAGGCGTCGAAGAGGGCGACCCAGCCGCGCAGGACGGCGGAGTCGTCCCGGTCCCAGGCGCGCAGACGCCAGCCGGGGCGTGCGGTGGTGCCGTGCAGTTCGACGAGACCGGCGAGCCGGGCGCGGTCCCAGCCCGCGCTCACCTGGTCCGCGGTCAACTCAAGTGCGGTGGCGGCACGTTCGCGTGCCTTCGGGGCGAGCGGGCCCGCGCCGGGGTCCCGGTCGGCCGCCGCCCAGCGGGCGATCCGTACGGCGTCGGCGAGGACGGCCCTCGCCTGACGGGCCAGCTCCGCGGGGGGCGGTGTGCCCTCCGGCGGACGGGGCGCCGGACGTGTTCGTCCGGTGGTCACGGCCCGTCGGGCCGTGGACAGGGCTCGCGGGCGGACGAGTCGGAGTCTGGAGTTGCGCGCCAATTGCTCATCAGGCTTTCGGGACGTCACGGGTGCAGTCTTCCCGCTGATTGCCCGAAAGCCCAAACGGAACCTCCCGGCCGGGCCTCCAACGGCCGGTCACCCGCCCGGGAAGACACCGGACCGGAGGGTGGCCGAGGCGTGCTCCGGGCCGCCTCCGTACGGAAGTCGGGCCACGTGGGGCCCTGGAGGCGCGGGGCTACATGAGGGGCGTGAGAAAGCGGCGGAGCGTCTCCTCGTAGCCGACGGGGTCGGCGTTCCACATCGCGCCGTGCGGGGCGTCGGAGACCGTGTGCAGGCTGACCAGTTCGGGGCGGCGCGCGGCGAGTTCACGGGACGGGTACCAGGGCGCCAGGGCGTCGTCGGGGCCGTGCACGATCAGCGTCGGGACGTGGAGCTTCCCCGGATCGGCGACCACGGGCAGTCTGCCGCCGCGCAGTCCGGTGCGGCCCTGCGCCGCGCGGACGGCGAGCGGCAGGAGGGGCCCCGGGGTGCGGCGCGCGGTGGCCAGGGCGCGCAGCGTGGCCTCCCAGTCGAGCACGGGGCTGTCGAGGACGAGTCCGGTGATCCGGTCGCGCTGGCCGGATTTCCCGGCGGCGTGCAGGGCCATCGTGGCTCCGACGGACCAGCCGTACAGGATGACGTGTTCGGCGCCGTCCCGGACGGCGTAGCGGATCGCCGCGTCCAGGTCGCGCCATTCGGAGTCGCCGAGGTGTCCGAGGCCGTCCGGGGAGGGCGGTGCGCCGCGGTCGCCCCGGTAGGCCAGGTTCAGCACCGGGAACTGCTGGTCCACCAGGAACTCCATGACGTTCATGGGGTGCTCCAAGGTGGTGCCGAGTCCGTGCGCGGTGATCACCCAGGTGTCGCGGCTGCCGGGGACGAACCAGCCGGGCAGCGCGCCGAGTTCGCCGGGGATCTCCACCAGGTCGTGGTCGATGCCCAGCGCGGTGGTGGGGTCGCCGTGGTGGAGCTGGGGCGTGAGCCGGACGCGGCTGCCGGCGCCGAGGGTGCCCCGCTGGACGCGCTCCAGTCGGCGCACGACCGTGTCGGGAGGGTGCGGTACGTCGTCGATGACCGGGCCGACGACCGCCTGGACGTCCGCGGATTCCAGGCCGTAGGTGCCGGGGCGCAGGGAGGCGAGGCAGCGGGTCAGGGTGACGCGGCCTGCGGCCGTGGCGTGCACGGCGAGCCGTGGGTCGCCCGGCAGTGGCCGTCCGGGCGGCGCCTTGAGCGCCGCGTCGCTGGCGTACCGGCCGGCCGCCACCGCGGCCGTACCGACACCGATCACTGTGGTGACGGCTGCTGCCGTCGCTCTGGCCGGGCGCATTCCCCCAGTGTCGGTACGGACGGCCGGTACGGCCAGTGGAGCGGGCGTCCGGGGTGAGGGCCGGGGCCCCGTGAGGCGAGGGGGCGGCGGTGCGGTCAGCTCCGCTGGCCGTAGCCCTTGAGCCGCTCCCCGACGTCCCGTACCTGCTGCGAGGAGAGCAGGCTCGGTGTACGCCCGGGGACGGAGGTGGCGGTGAGCCACAGGCGGCACATCCACTCCAGCTGGGCCGTGCGGTCGTAGGCCTTGTCCAGGGTGTCGGCGTAGGTGACGGTGCCGTGGTTCTGGAGGAGACAGCCCGTGCGGTCGCGCAGCGCGTCCACCATGTGCCCGGCCAGGGCGTCGGTGCCGTACATCGCGTACGGGGCGACCCGGACCGGTCCGCCGAAGTCCGCCGCCATGTAGTGGATCAGCGGGAGTTCGGGGACGAGGGTGGAGACGGCGGTGGCGTGGACGGCGTGGGTGTGCACGACGGCGCCCGCGGTGGAGTTCCGGTAGACCTCCAGGTGCATCGGCAGCTCGCTGGTGGGCCTGAGGCGGCCGAGTACCTGCCGGCCGTCCAGTTCGACGGCGACGGTGTCCCCGGGTGTCAGCCGGTCGTAGGGCACGCCGCTCGGCGTGACGAGGACGAGTTCCCCGACGCGTACGGACACGTTGCCCGAGGTGCCGACGACCAGTCCGTCGGCCGCGCTGCGGCGGGCGGTGGCGACGAGGTCCCGCCATGCCTGTTCGATCTCCGGCCCGTCCGGGTGCCCGTGTCCGTGCCCGTGCTCGCTCCCGCGGTCGTGCCCGTGCGTGTGTCCGGTTTCCGTCATGCGGCGATTTTGCCAGGCGCTCCAGGGGAGTTCGCGGGGTCCGCGGGGTCCCTCGGTGAGGTGAATCTCTCTCCGGCTCGGGCCTCGGCGTGCGGGCCGGGGCGGGCCGCGCCGGGCGTCGGGGAGAGGCCCGCGGAGGGCCGGGAACGGGGCAGGGGCCGGGCGCCGCACGGGTCGAGCGGAATCCGCGCGACGCCTCCGGTGGGGGGAGCCGGCACACCCGTTCACAAACGGAGCGTCCACCCTCTGTTGGGAGTCACCGCAACGCCTGCCTCAGTTCATCTTCCGTTCACTCAACATCCCTACGTTCCTGAACGGCCACTGACGTCAAACGATTGCCTGGGTAAATGGAACACATCACGCTGCTGCTCGCGATCGTGATCGTGACGGCTCTCGTGTTCGATTTCACGAACGGTTTCCACGACACCGCCAACGCGATGGCGACGACCATCTCGACCGGCGCCATGAAACCCAAGACGGCGGTGGCGATGTCCGCCGTGCTCAACCTCGTCGGCGCTTTCCTGTCCGTCGAGGTCGCCAAGACCATCTCCGGCGGGCTCATCAACGAACAGGGCATCCAGACGGAAGTCATCTTCGCGGCGCTCGTCGGCGCCATCCTCTGGAACCTGTTCACCTGGCTGCTCGGCCTTCCGTCGAGCTCCTCCCACGCTCTGTTCGGCGGACTCATCGGCGCCACGCTGATGTCCGTCGGCACCTCCGGCGTCAACGGCGGAGTCGTCGTCACCAAGGTCCTGCTCCCGGCGATCGCCGCGCCGCTGGTGGCCGGTCTGGCCGCGATGCTGGCCACCCGGCTCACCTACCGCATCGGCCGCAACACGGCCGAGAAGGACACGGCGAAGGGCTACCGCGCGGGCCAGATCGCGTCGGCCGGCCTCGTCTCCCTCGCCCACGGCACCAACGACGCGCAGAAGACCATGGGTGTCATCACCCTGGCGCTGGTCACCGGCGGCGTCCTCGCCCCCGGCTCCAACCCCCCGATGTGGGTCATCGTCTCCGCCGGTGTCGCGATCGCGCTCGGTACCTACCTCGGCGGCTGGCGCATCATCCGCACCATGGGCAAGGGCCTCACCGACCTCCAGCCGCAGCAGGGCTTCGCCGCCCAGACCAGCGCGGCGACCGTCATCCTCGCCTCCTCCCACCTCGGCTTCTCGCTCTCCACGACCCAGTCCTGCTCCGGCGCGGTGATGGGTGCCGGTCTCGGCCGCAAGGGCGGGGTCGTCCGCTGGTCGACCGCCACCCGGATGTTCATCGCCTGGGGGCTCACACTGCCGGCCGCCGGTCTGGTCGCCGCGGGCGCCGAGTTCCTGACCGCCCAGGGCGCCTGGGGCATCGCGGTCACGGCCGTGCTGCTCGTCGGACTGTCGGCGGTCATCTGGCTGGCGTCGCGCCGTCAGCCGGTCGACCACACCAACGTCAACGAGACGGACGGGGCCGCCGAGGAGCCCGTGGGTGTCGTGACCGCCGCCATCGCCGCCGTCACCCCGCCCCCCGTGGGCGGCCCGGCGTCGGAGATCGCCGCCACCATCCCGGCCCCGGGTCCCGGGGAACCCACCGCCGAACCGGCCCGGACCGCGAAGGTCTGACGAAGCGAAGGACACTTTCCGCATGAACATCGACTGGGCGGCGCTCGGCTCCGTCTTCGGCGTCAGTCTCGTGGCCACCGTCGCTCTGGTGGGTCTGTTCACCCTGGGCATCGTGGGGCTCTCGAAGGGCGGGGCGGCCACGGCCTCCGGCGCCACCGGCTCCGGCTCCGGGGCGCTGGCCCGCACCGGCGCGTACGTCTGCTTCGGCCTGTGCCTGGCGGCTGTGTCGTACGGGATCTACATCATCGTCGCCTGACGCGGAGCGACGCGCGGCGAACGAGCACGGCCGAGGGGGGTGGCCCGTTACGGGTTGCCCCCCTCGGCCGTGTTTCCGTCCTTGCCGGCGGCCCGCGCCGTGTGGGCCTCAGCACACTGCCCTGCCGCAGGTCAAAGCCCGGTTGACGCGGATTCGCACGCGTGGTGGACTGCCGAGGCCAATACGGCGACAGCGAAGAGGAAGCCGGTGCGAATCCGGCGCGGTCCCGCCACTGTGACGGGAGACAGCCTTGTCTCCCGGAGCCAGGAACTCTTGTCGCCGCATCACGTCGAACCAGGGCGCGGACCCTGAGTGAGGACATGTCGCCATGCCCGGCTGCGGTACAGCTGTCGCGTCCAGTGCTGTGAGTACTAGTGCGTGTTTTGAAAGTCCCGTCTGGCTCACGGCCCCTGGCACGCACGCTCGCCGCGTTGTCGGAGTCGCCCGAGTACGCCCGGTACGAGGGCGATCCTCCGCCTTGCGATCGCACGCACCAGACGCCGTGAGCCCCACCCTTCGGGTGGACGACGCTACTTTCAAAACACGCCCTAGGGCCTGTCTTTTGGATCAGGCCGGATCAGGGAGCGGGGTCTGGTGCGTGCGGTCGCAAGGCGGAGGAGGGAGGCATGGCGGAGCCATGCCGACCGACGACAACGCGGCGAACGTGCGTGCCAGGGACCGCGAGCCCGGCAAGATCCGAAAGACAGGCCCTAGACCCCCACGAGCGTGGCGAGGCGTATCGGCGGGCTGAGCGATGCGTGCCGAGTCTTCGGCGGGGCGCCACGTACCGGCCCCGGGAAGCGTTTTCGCGTACGGCGCCGCCGCCGGACTGCTCGCCGACCGGCTCCTCGGCGACCCCCGGCGCGGCCATCCGGTCGCCGGCTTCGGGCGGGCCGCGGGCGCCGTCGAACGTCTGCTGTGGCGTGACCACCGGGGCTGGGGCGCGCTGTACGCCGTCGTGTGCGCCGGGGGTACGGCCGGGGTGGCCGCCCTCGTCTCGCGTGGGCTGCGGGACCGTACGGCCGCCTCCGTCGCCCTGACCGCCGCCGTCACCTGGACCGTGCTGGGCGGTACGTCGCTGGGGCGTGAGGCGCGCGCCGTCGGCGGGGCGCTGGCGGCCGGAGACGTGGAGGTCGCGCGGGAGTGGCTGCCGCGGCTGTGCGGGCGGGACCCGCAGGGTCTGGACGAGCGGCAGATCGCCCGCGCCGTCGTGGAGTCCGTCGCCGAGAACACCTCGGACGCCGTCGTGGGAGCCCTGGTCTGGGGCGCGTTCGGCGGGGTGCCGGGGCTGGTCGCGTTCCGCGCCGTCAACACGCTGGACGCCATGGTCGGGCACCGCTCGCCGCGCCATCTGCGCTTCGGCTGGGCGTCGGCGCGGCTGGACGACGTGGCCGGCTGGCCGGGGGCCCGGCTGACGGCGGTGCTGGCGGCGGTGGCGGGCGGCGCGCCCGCGCGGGCGCTGGGCGCGGTACGGCGCGACGCTGGCCGCCATCCGAGCCCCAACGCGGGCCCCGTGGAAGCGGCGTTCGCGGGCGCGCTGGGCGTGCGGCTGGGCGGCACCCTCGCGTACGGCGGACGGGTCGAGCACCGGCCGGTTCTGGGCGGCGGCGGGCGGCCGGTGGAGTTGGCCGACATCGAGCGGGCGGTCCGGCTGTCGCGCCGCGTCGGCGCGCTCGCGCTCGGCGTCTGCGTGGCCGGCCGGCTGCTGGCCGGCCACCTCTGTAGGAGGAGGGCCCGATGAGCGGGGCGCCGATGGGCGGAGGCAGAGGGCGCGGCGGCGGGCTGCTCGTCGCGGGCACCACGTCCGACGCCGGGAAGAGCGTCGTCACGGCGGGCATCTGCCGCTGGCTCGTACGCCGGGGCGTGAAGGTGGCGCCCTTCAAGGGACAGAACATGTCGCTGAACTCGTTCGTGACGCGCGAGGGCGCCGAGATCGGCCGGGCGCAGGCGATGCAGGCACAGGCGGCGCGCGTCGAGCCGACGGCGCTGATGAATCCCGTCCTGCTCAAACCGGGCAGTGACCGCAGCAGTCAAGTGGTGCTGATGGGACGGCCGGTGGGCGAACTGAGCGCCCGCGGCTACCACGGGGACGGCGCGGGCCCCGGCCGCCAGGAGACGCTGCTCGGCACCGTCGTGGAGTGCCTGGAGGAGCTGCGGAGCACGTACGACGCGGTGATCTGCGAGGGCGCCGGCAGTCCGGCCGAGATCAATCTGCGGCGTACCGACATCGTCAACATGGGCGTCGCGCGCGCGGCCCGGCTGCCGGTCGTCGTGGTCGGCGACATCGACAGGGGCGGCGTCTTCGCGTCCTTCTTCGGTACGACGGCGCTGCTGAGCGCCGAGGACCAGTCGCTGGTCGCCGGTTATCTCGTCAACAAGTTCCGCGGCGACGTGTCGTTGCTGGAGCCGGGTCTGGAGATGCTGCGCGGACTGACCGGCCGCGCCACGTACGGCGTGCTGCCCTTCCGGCACGGTCTGGGCATCGACGAGGAGGACGGTCTGCGGGTCTCGCTGCGCGGCCCCGTACGCGAGTCGGTGGTGGCGCCTCCGTACGGAGAGGACGTCCTGCGGGTCGCGGTCTGCGCGGTGCCGCTGATGTCGAACTTCACCGACGTGGACGCGCTGGCGGCCGAACCGGGCGTCGTGGTCCGCTTCGTGGACCGCCCCGACGAGATCGCGGACGCGGACCTGGTGATCGTGCCCGGTACGCGCGGCACGGTCCGCGCACTCGCCTGGCTGCGTGAGCGCGGTCTCGCCGACGCGCTGGCGCGGCGCGCCGCCGGGGGCCGCCCCGTCCTCGGTATCTGCGGCGGCTACCAGCTCCTCGGCGAGCACATCGAGGACGACGTCGAGTCCCGCGCGGGCTCCGTCGCCGGGCTGGGACTGCTGCCCGTACGCGTCGAGTTCGCCCGTGAGAAGACCCTGGCGCGGCCGGTCGGCGAGGCGCTGGGCGAGCGCGTCGAGGGGTACGAGATCCACCACGGCGTCGCCTCCGTGGAAGGCGGCGACCCGTTCCTCGTCGACGGCGGCGGACGCCGCCTCGACGGGTGCCGGTCGGGCCAGGTGTGGGGTACGCACTGGCACGGCTCGCTGGAGAGCGACGGCTTCCGGCGCGCCTTCCTGCGCGCCGTGGCCACGGCGGCGGAGCGCCGTTTCGTACCCGCCCCCGACACCTCGTTCGCCACTCTGCGCGAGGAGCAGCTCGACCTCCTCGGCGATCTGATCGAAGAACACGCGGACACGGACGCGCTGCTGCGGCTGATCGAGTCGGGCGCCCCGTCAGGACTTCCCTTCATCGCACCTGGAGCGCCATGACCACCGCGCCTGTCAACAGCCCCTCCCCGACCGTTCTGCTGCTGTCCACCGCCGATACGGATCTGCTGGCGGCCCGTGCCTCGGGCGCCCCGTATCTCATCGCCAACCCGACCCGCGTCGACGCGGTCGGCGAGCTGCCCGCGCTGATCGCCGGCGCGCGGATCGCCGTCGTGCGCCTGCTCGGCGGCAAGCGCGCCTGGGAGGACGGTCTGGCGGCGCTCGCCGCGTCCGGCATCCCGACCGTGCTGCTGGGCGGCGAGTCCGTACCGGACGCGGAGCTGATGGCCGACTCGTCGGTGCCCGCCGGTGTGGTGGCCGAGGCGCTGCGCTATCTGGTCGGGGGCGGGCCGGAGAATCTTGCGGAGCTGGCGCGGTTCCTCTCCGACACCGTGCTGCTGACCGGTGAGGGGTTCGAGGCGCCGCGCACGATGCCCGAGTGGGGCGTGCACGGCGAGCGGCCCTTCGTGGAAGGACGCCCGACCGTCGCGGTCCTCTTCTACCGCGCTCACCACCTCTCCGGGAACACCTCCTTCGTGGACGTGCTGTGCGACCGCGTCGAGGAACGGGGCGCCAACGCCCTGCCCGTCTACTGCGGTTCACTGCGCGGCGCCGATCCCGCCCTGTACGAACGGCTCGGCGCGGCGGACGCGCTGATCGCGACCGTCCTCGCCGCCGGCGGCACGCGCGCGTCGGACGCGTCGGCGGGCGGCGACGACGAGGCGTGGGACATCGGGGCGCTGGCCGATCTCGACGTGCCGGTCCTCCAGGGGCTCTGTCTGACGTCGTCGCGGGCCTCCTGGGACGCGTCGGACGCCGCGCTCTCGCCCATGGACGCGGCGATGCAGGTCGCGATCCCGGAGTTCGACGGGCGGCTGATCACGGTCCCGTTCTCCTTTAAGGAGGAGGGCCCGGACGGTGTCCCGGTGTACGTCGCCGACCACGGGCGGGCCGGCCGGGTCGCCGGGATCGCGGTGCGGCACGCCCGCCTGGCGTACAAGCCGAACGCGGAGAAGAAGCTGGCCGTGGTCTTCACCGCGTACCCGACGAAGCACTCACGCGTCGGCAACGCGGTCGGTCTCGACACCCCCGCGTCGGCGGTACGGGTGCTGGACGCCCTGCGCGACGCCGGTTACCTGGTGGGCGACGGCGCGGACGCGCACCCCGACAACGGTGACGAGCTGATCCACCGGCTCATCAACGCCGGTGGCCACGACGTGGAGTGGCTGACGGAGGAGCAGCTGGCCGTGGCGCCCGCCCGGGTGCCGCTGGCCGACTACCGCGCCTGGTTCGGCACGCTGGAGCCGGAACTGCGCGCGAGCATGCTGGAGCACTGGGGCGAGCCGCCGGGCTCGCTGTACGTGGACGGCGACGACATCGTGCTGGCGTCGCTGCGGTTCGGGAACGTCGTGGTGATGATCCAGCCGCCGCGCGGCTTCGGCGAGAACCCGATCGCGATCTACCACGACCCGGACATGCCGCCGTCGCACCACTACATGGCGGCGTACCGCTGGCTGGAGACGGCGGCCGCGGAGAACGGTTTCGGCGCGGACGCGATCGTCCACATGGGCAAGCACGGCACGATGGAGTGGCTGCCCGGCAAGGGGCTCGGTCTCTCGGCGGGCTGCGGCCCGGACGCGGTGCTCGGCGAACTGCCGCTGATCTACCCGTTCATCGTCAACGACCCCGGCGAGGGCACCCAGGCCAAGCGGCGCGGCCACGCCACCGTCGTGGACCATCTGGTGCCGCCGATGGCGCGCGCCGACACCTACGGGGACCTGGCCAAGCTGGAGCAACTGCTCGACGAGTACGCGCTGGTCAGCGATCTCGACCCGGCGAAGGCTCCGACGGTGCGCGCGCAGATCTGGACGCTCGTCAAGGCCGCCGAGCTGCACCACGACCTGCATGTCGACGAGCAGCCGGACGACGACGACTTCGACTCGTTCGTCATGCATGTCGACGGCTATCTGTGCGAGATCAAGGACGTCCAGATCAGGGACGGTCTGCACATCCTCGGTGGCGGCCCCGAGGGCGAGGCGCGGGTCAACCTGGTGCTCGCCGTGTTGCGTGCCTCGCAGGTGTGGGGAGGCGAGGCGAACGCGCTGCCGGGTCTGCGGGCGGCGCTCGCCGAGCACTTCGGTCTGGTCGAGAAGGAGTTGCTGGGCGAGCCCGGCGCGCCGGTGAAGGTGCCGGTGGAGCTGACGGACCTGGTCACGGGTCCGGCCAGGTCGGCGGCCGACGCGATCGATCTCCTGGAGCAGCTGTGCCGGCGTCTCGCGGAGGGCATGGAGGAGCGCGGCTGGGAGCTGACGGCGGCGGCGCCGCTGGTCGGGGAGGTCCTGGGGCAGGAGCTGCCGTCGGCGGTGGCCGTGCTGGGCTTCGCCTGTGAAGAGGTGGTGCCGAGGCTGGCCCGTACGACGAACGAGATCGGCAACATCCTGCGCGCGCTGGACGGCGGTTTCGTCCCGGCGGGTCCGTCCGGGTCGCCGACGCGCGGGCTGGTGAACGTGCTGCCGACGGGCCGCAACTTCTACTCCGTCGACCCCAAGGCCATCCCGTCGCGGCTGTCCTGGGAGGTCGGCCAGTCGCTCGCCGACTCGCTGGTGGCCCGGTATCTGGCCGACACGGGCGGCTATCCGGCGTCGGTGGGGCTGACCGTCTGGGGCACCTCCGCGATGCGCACCCAGGGCGACGACATCGCCGAGATCCTGGCGCTGCTGGGGTGCCGGCCGGTGTGGGACGACGCGTCGCGGCGGGTCAGCGGGTTCGAGATCGTGCCCGTGGCGGAGCTGGGACGGCCCCGGATCGATGTGACGGTGCGGATCTCCGGCTTCTTCCGGGACGCCTTCCCTCATGTGGTGGGGCTGATCGACGACGCCGTACGGGCGGTGGCCGAGCTGGACGAGCCGGCCGAGGCCAACTACGTACGGGCGCACGCGGATCAGGACACGGCCGAGCACGGCGACCGGCGCCGGGCGACGGCGCGGATCTTCGGGTCGAAGCCGGGCGCGTACGGGGCGGGTCTGCTGCCGCTGATCGACGCGCGCAACTGGCGGTCGGACGCCGACCTGGCCGAGGTGTACGCGGTGTGGGGCGGTTACGCGTACGGGCGCGGGCTCGACGGGCGGGCGGCGCGCGGGGACATGGAGACCGCGTTCCGGCGGATCAAGGTGGCGGCGAAGAACGTCGACACGCGCGAGCACGATCTGGTCGACGCCGACGACTACTTCCAGTACCACGGCGGCATGGTCGCGATGGTGCGGCATCTGACGGGCGAGTCGCCCGAGGCGTACGTGGGTGACAGCGCGACCCCGGACCAGATCAGGACGCGCACGCTGGGCGAGGAGACGCACCGGGTGTTCCGGGCGCGGGTGGTCAACCCGCGCTGGATGAGCGCCATGCGGCGGCACGGCTACAAGGGCGCGTTCGAGATGGCGGCGACCGTGGACTACCTGTTCGGGTACGACGCGACGGCCGGGGTCGTGGACGACTGGATGTACGAGAAGTTGTCGGCGGAGTACGTCTTCGCGCCGGAGAACCGGGAGTTCATGCGGCGGTCCAACCCGTGGGCGCTGCGCGGGATCACGGAGCGGCTGCTGGAGGCGGCGGAGCGCGGGCTGTGGGCGGAGCCGGACGAGCGGACGCTGGAGCGGCTGCGGGCGACGTATCTGGAGCTGGAGGGCGATCTGGAGGGCGGCGGCGAATGAGAACGGTCCCGGGCGCCGCGGGAGCCGGTCTCCGGACGCCCCACGCGCCGAACACGCCGACCCATGCCATGGAGGCACTGTGAGTACGCCATACCCCTTCACCGCGATCGTCGGGCAGGACGATCTGCGGCTCGCGCTGCTGCTCAACGCCGTCTCACCCGCCGTGGGCGGGGTTCTGGTGCGCGGCGAGAAGGGCACCGCGAAGAGCACGGCCGTGCGCGCCCTCTCGGTCCTGATACCGGAGGTGCCCGTCGTCGCCGGGTGCCGGTTCTCGTGCGATCCGGGGGCGCCCGACCCCGCGTGTCCCGACGGGCCGCACGAGGGCGGGGGCGGCGCGGCGCGGCCCGCGCGGATGGTCGAACTCCCCGTCGGCGCCTCCGAGGACCGGCTCGTCGGCGCGCTCGACATCGAGCGCGCGCTGGCGGAGGGCGTGAAGGCGTTCGAGCCGGGGCTCCTCGCCGACGCGCACCGGGGCGTGCTGTACGTGGACGAGGTCAACCTCCTCCACGACCACCTGGTGGACCTTCTGCTGGACGCCGCCGCGATGGGCGCCTCCTACGTGGAGCGTGAGGGTGTCTCCGTACGGCACGCCTCCCGGTTCCTGCTCGTCGGGACGATGAACCCCGAGGAGGGCGAGCTGCGGCCGCAGTTGCTCGACCGGTTCGGGCTGACCGTCGAGGTGGCCGCGTCGCGCGAACCGGATCTGCGGGTCGAGGTCGTACGGCGGCGGCTCGCGTACGACGACGATCCCGCCGCGTTCGCCGCGCGCTGGGCCGGCGAGGAGAACGAGCTGCGGGCGCGCATCGTGGCCGCGCGGGCGCTGCTGCCCGAGGTGCGCCTCGGGGACGCCGCGCTGCGGCAGATCGCGGCGACGTGCGCCGCGTTCGAGGTGGACGGCATGCGGGCCGACATCGTGATGGCGCGGACGGCGACGACGCTCGCCGCGTGGGCGGGCCGCACGGTCGTACTGGCCGAGGACGTGCGGCAGGCGGCCCTGCTGGCGCTCCCCCACCGCAGGCGCCGCAACCCCTTCGACGCGCCGGGCCTGGACGAGGAGAAGCTGGACGACACGCTGGAGGAGTTCGGCGGCGGGGACGACGACGGCGGGCGTGACGACTCCCCCGACGACGACCCGGACCCGGACGGGCCCGGGGGCGGCGGACAGCCGCCGCAGGAGGGGCCGCCCGAGGCTCCCCGGGGGACTCCGGACCGGCCGGAGCCGGCCGAGGGCGACGAGGCGGGCGACGAGGCGGGACCGCCGCCGGGATCCGGCGGCGGTGAGCGCTCCGCCGTGGGGTCCGCCGAGCCCTTCCGTACGAAGACGCTCAGCGTGCCCGGTCTCGGCGAGGGCGCGGCGGGGCGCCGTTCGCGGGCCCGTACCGACCACGGCCGTACGACCGGGGCCCGGCGGCCCCGGGCGACGCTCACCAAGCTGCACCTGGCCGCCACCGTCCTGGCCGCCGCCCCGCACCAGCGGGCGCGCGGGCGTTCGGGGCAGGGGCTGGTGGTGCGGCGCGACGATCTGCGGCAGGCGACCCGCGAGGGACGCGAGGGAAATCTGGTGCTGTTCGTGGTCGACGCCTCCGGGTCGATGGCCGCGCGGCAGCGCATGTCGGCGGTGAAGGGCGCGGTGCTGTCGCTGCTCCTGGACGCCTACCAGCGGCGCGACAAGGTCGGTCTGGTCACCTTCCGTGGGAGGGAGGCCACGGTGGCGCTGCCGCCGACCTCGTCGGTCGACGCGGCGGCCGTACGGCTGGAGACGCTGCCCACGGGCGGGCGCACCCCGCTGTCCGCCGGACTCATGAAGGCGCACGAGGTCCTGCGGGTGGAGCGGATGCGCGATCCCGCGCGGCGCCCGCTGCTCGTCGTGGTCACGGACGGGCGGGCGACGGGCGGGCCGGACCCGGTGGCGCTCGGCGCTCGCGCGGCGCGGCTGCACGCGGCCGAGGGCACGGCGTCGGTGGTCGTGGACTGCGAGTCGGGGCCGGTGCGGCTCGGGCTGGCGGTGGCGCTCGCGGGCGACCTGGGCGGCACCGCCGTCACGCTGGACGAGCTGCGGGCCGACAGCGTCGCCGGGTTGGTCAGGGACGTGCAGGGCGCCGTACGGGGCGCACACAGGAGGGTTGCCTGATGCCGCAGGGACAGCCGGCCGTGGTGCCGGACGACGGGCTCACCACCCGGCAGCGCCGCAACCGCCCCCTGGTCGTGGTCCACACGGGCACCGGCAAGGGCAAGTCGACGGCGGCCTTCGGGCTCGCGCTGCGCGGCTGGACGCAGGGGTGGCCGATCGGGGTGTTCCAGTTCGTCAAGTCGGCGAAGTGGAAGGTCGGCGAGGAGCACGCGCTGAAGGTGCTGGGGGCGAGCGGCGAGGGCGGTCCGGTCGCCTGGCACAAGATGGGCGAGGGCTGGTCCTGGGTGCAGCGCGACCGGCAGCTTTCCAACGAGGACGCGGCACGTGAGGGCTGGGAGCAGGTCAAACGGGACCTGGCGGCGCAGACGTACCGGCTGTACGTGCTCGACGAGTTCGCGTACCCGATGCACTGGGGCTGGGTCGACACCGACGAGGTCGTGCGGGTGCTGCGGGAGCGGCCGGGGACACAGCATGTCGTGATCACGGGGCGGAACGCGCCGCAGGCGCTGGTCGAACTCGCCGATCTGGTCACCGACATGACGAAGGTCAAGCACCCGATGGACGCGGGGCAGAAGGGGCAGAGGGGCATCGAGTGGTGAACACCCCCTCGCGGACGGGCGTGGTGTCGGTACCGAGGCTCGTCATCGCCGCACCGGCGTCCGGCAGCGGCAAGACCACGGTCGCCACCGGACTGATGGCGCTCCTCGCGGCGCGCGGTCTCGCCGTGTCGCCGCACAAGGTCGGGCCCGACTACATCGACGCGGGCTACCACACGCTCGCGACGGGGCGCCCGGGCCGGAACCTCGACGCGTATCTGTGCGGTACGGAGCTGATCGGCCCGCTCTTCGCGCACGGCGCGGCGGGCTGCGACGTGGCCGTGGTCGAGGGCGTGATGGGGCTGTACGACGGCGCCGCCGGGCAGGGCGAACTCGCGTCCACCGCCCAGGTGGCGAAGCTGCTGCGGGCGCCGGTGGTGCTCGTCGTGGACGCGTCGTCGCAGTCCCGGTCGGTGGCGGCCCTGGTGCACGGCTTCGCGTCGTGGGACCCGGAGGTGCGGATCGGCGGGGTGATCCTCAACAAGGTCGGCTCCCACCGGCACGAGGAGCTGCTGCGCGAGGCGCTGGACGAGTCGGGGGTGCCGGTGCTCGGGGTGCTGCGACGAGCGGCGGAGATCGAGACGCCGTCGCGGCATCTGGGGCTGGTGCC
>NZ_JAAPBF010000200.1 GCF_022695985.1 Streptomyces sp. NP-1717
ATCGAGCGGGCCGGGCTCAACACCATCGCCGGGCGCCGGGCCGCCCACACCCGGGTCCTGCTCATCACCGGGCAGCGCGGCGCCGGGCGGACCGCGCTCGCACGGGAGCTGGCGCGCCAGATCGGGCGGCGCTACCCGGACGGGGTGCTGCACATCCGGCTCACCGAGCCGGGCGGTGAGCCCGTCCCCGTCGAACGCACCGCCCGCGACCTGCTCGGCGAGTTCGGCATCCCCGCACCGCCCGGCGCCGGTGAGGACGAACTCTCCGAGATGGTGCGCGCGGCGCTGGCCGAGCGCCGTGTCCTGCTGCTCCTCGACGACGCCCACGACGCCGAGCAGGTCGACCTGCTGCTCCCCGAGAACCCGGACTGCCTCGTCGTCGCCGTCGCGCGCGGCCCGCTCACCGGTATCCCGGACATCCGTCCGTGCACCATCGGCGGCCTGGACACCAAGTCCGCGATCGAACTCCTCGGCACCTTCACCGGATCCGTACGGATCACCGTCGATCCGCAGGCCGCAGAGTCCCTGGCGGAGGAGTGCGGCGGCCAGCCCGTCGCGCTCTGCCTCGTCGGCGGCTGGCTTGAAACCCATCCGAGGGTCTCGGTCGCCGACGTCACCAAGCGGCTGCGCACCGTGCCCGAGGAAGACCGGCTCCCGCGGGACGCCCGCCCGTCGGCGCGCGCCTTCCGGTTCGTGTACGAGGGGCTGCCGCCCACCACCGCCGCGATGCTGCGGCTGCTCGCACTCGCCCCCGCCGGATTCGCCGACGCCCACACCGCCTCCGCGCTGGCGGGCTGTTCCGTCGCCGACGCCGAGGCGACGCTGGACGACCTGGCCGCGCTGAACATGCTGCGCCCGGCGGGGGACCAGTTCGAGATCCCCGGCTCCCTCGCCCCGCTGATGCACGCGCTGATGGAGTCGCACGACCGCCCCGCCGAGATCCAGCTCGCCAGGGCCCGGATGCTGGAGCGGACCGTACGGCTCCTGCAGTCCTGCCGGGCCGTCACCGAGCCCGAGGGCTCACCGGCGCGTACGAGGCTGGCCACGCTGCCGCGCTCGGTGCGCTTCCCGACCGCGGAGGCCGCCGCCGACTGGCTGTCGTCCCGCAGGCCCGCCCTGCTGGCGTCCGCCCGGCTCGCGGTGGCCGACGGCGGACTGGACACCCTCGCCCGCAGGCTGGTCTCCGCGCTGGTCAGGGCGCTCGCCGCGCACCGGGGCACGGACGCGGCGGCGCCGGACCTGTACGGGCTGCACCAGCTCGTCCTCGGTGTCGCCGAGCGTCAGGGCCTGCACCGTGAGGAGGCCGCCGCCCTGCTGAACATCGGCGATCTGGACGCCCGGACGGGCCGTACGCACGACGCGCTGGCCCGCTACCGGTCCGCCCTCGACGCCGGAAAGGCCGCGAACGACCACTACGCCACCGGCCGCGCGATGGAATCCGTAGGGGCCGCCTACCAGGAGCTCCAGGACTGGCACCGCGCCTCCGACTGGTACGGCCGCGCCCTCGCGCAGCGGCTCAGCCGCGGCGAGCGGGCCGACGAGGCGCGGCTCTACGGCCGGCTCGGCACCGTCCTCACCTGCGCCGGACACTACGGCGAAGCGCTGCGCCACTGGCGGGCCGCCGCCGCGGGCTTCCGCAGGCTCCGGGACCACGGCGGCCAGGCCCGCGCGCTCAGCGAGGCGGCCGGGGTCCAGGAGTACGCGGGCCGCCCCGAGGAGTCGCTGCACACCTGTCAGGAGGCCGTGGAATGGGCCCGGCTGGCCGGGGACGTCCCTCTCCAGGCCGAGTTGGAGCTGAGGCTCGCGGACACGCTGGAGCGCCTCGGCGACCCGACGGCGGCCCGACTGCATCGCAAAGCCTCGGAACGTCTGCTCGCCACCGACTCCTCCGCCTACGAAATCCGTAGCACCTCGGCAGAAGATTGATGCTTTGCAAGGCTAGACAGCGGGAAGTCCTTCATTAAAACTGGCTTTGTCGTAAGTCAGCGATGCCTTCCGATGCGCCCTCGGCGTATGGGTTTGTAGGGCATTGCCCGAATACCCCTGAGCCAAGGACCGTGATCACCGTGCTCGTCGGCATCCCCCGCGAGGTCAAGAACAACGAGTTCCGGGTGGCCATCACCCCCGCCGGAGTGCACGAGCTCGTGCGCCACGGTCATCAGGTCGTCATCGAGCGGGACGCCGGAGCCGGCTCCTCGATCGCGGACGCCGAGTTCGTGGCGGCCGGCGCCCGGATCCTGCCCACCGCCGACGAGGTCTGGGCCACCGCCGACCTCGTGCTGAAGGTCAAGGAGCCGATCGCCGAGGAGTACCACCGCCTCCGCAAGGACCAGACCCTCTTCACCTATCTGCATCTCGCCGCCTCCCGCGAGTGCACCGACGCGCTGCTGAAGTCCCGTACCACCGCCATCGCGTACGAGACCGTCGAGACCGCGAACCGGCGGCTGCCGCTGCTCGCCCCGATGTCCGAGGTGGCCGGCCGGCTGGCCCCGCAGGTCGGCGCGTACCACCTGATGCGCTCGGTCGGCGGCCGTGGCGTGCTGCCCGGCGGCGTCCCCGGCACGGCTCCGGGCCGCGCCGTCGTCATCGGCGGCGGTGTCTCCGGCTGGAACGCGACCCAGATCGCGGTCGGCATGGGCTGCCACGTGACGCTGCTCGACCGGGACATCGACAAGCTGCGCGAGGCCGACAGAATCTTCGGCACCAAGGTGCAGACCATTGTCTCCAACGCGTACGAACTGGAGCGCGCGGTCGTCGAGGCCGACCTCGTCATCGGCGCCGTTCTCATCCCCGGGGCGAAGGCGCCGAAGCTCGTCACCAACGCGCTCGTCGCCAAGATGAAGCCCGGAAGTGTACTTGTCGACATTGCAATCGATCAGGGTGGCTGCTTCGAGGATTCGCACCCCACCACCCACGCCGAGCCGACCTTCCGGATCCATGACTCGGTGTTCTACTGCGTCGCCAACATGCCGGGCGCCGTACCCAACACCTCCACCTACGCGCTGACCAACGCCACGCTTCCCTACATCGTGGCGCTCGCCAACCTGGGCTGGACCGAGGCACTGCGCCGGGACCCGGCGCTCGCCAAGGGGCTGAACACCCATGACGGGCAGGTCACTTACGGTTCCGTGGCCGAGGCCCACGGTCTTCCGTACACCGAACTGGCCGCCGTACTGGCCTGACCCGTCAACGGCGTCCGTCAACCTCGCGCCCCCGGCCGGATCTTGCCAGGCAAGGTCCGGCCGGTTGTGTGTCCCGCCACTTCCGGACCTTCGTTCAACTCGCCTCGAACGTAACCCTTTAACCCTTATCCACCCGTGTGAATCGCGTCGACGGGGGGCCGTGCGCCCTTGACACAAGGGTGTTCGGTTGCCGACACATCGGGCCGGGTCCGGCGGATTGTGTTGCTGCGGAGTGGTGACACGCCATAGAGTCGCCAACCGTCGGCATGGTGCCACGCTGACCTATCGATAAGTTTCCTGGTCACGTCCAAGGAGGTAAGACGACTTGTGAATGAGTCGACATTTACTCCCGGGGGTGGTCAACCAGGAATGCCTGCGCTGAGCCACCAGAGCCCGTCGTCCGGGCTAGAGGCCGTCGGCTCCGTCGCTGTCCGCACCTTCACCACCCATCAGCACATGACGACAGCCCACCAGACGATGGACGGCCTACACGTGAACGCCATGGCCGGCAACGAGAGTGGCCGAGAGTCCACCCACCTCGCCGACTTCGACGACGTGCCCCAGGGGCACTTCTACGACCCCGACGCAGAGTACGAGCCCGACCCCGAGTACGCGGCCACCCTCGCGCCCGACGCCGCACGCCAGCGCCGCGAGCGAATCGGCCCGACCGGTCGTCCGCTGCCGTACTTCCCGATCCCGGGCCCGGTCACCGACCACGGCCCCGCGAAGATCATCGCCATGTGCAACCAGAAGGGCGGCGTGGGCAAGACCACGTCGACCATCAACCTGGGCGCCGCGCTCGCGGAGTACGGCCGGCGCGTGCTGCTCGTCGACTTCGACCCGCAGGGCGCCCTGTCCGTCGGTCTCGGCGTCAACCCGATGGAGCTCGACCTCACGGTCTACAACCTGCTCATGGAGCGGGGCATGTCGGCGGACGAGGTGCTCCTGAAGACCGCCGTGCCCAACATGGACCTGCTCCCGAGCAACATCGACCTCTCGGCCGCCGAGGTGCAGCTGGTGAGCGAGGTCGCCAGGGAGTCGACGCTCCAGCGGGCGCTCAAGCCCCTGATGCAGGACTACGACTACATCGTGATCGACTGTCAGCCCTCGCTCGGTCTGCTGACCGTGAACGCGCTGACCGCCGCGCACAAGGTGATCGTCCCGCTGGAGTGCGAGTTCTTCGCGCTGCGCGGTGTGGCCCTGCTCACCGAGACCATCGAGAAGGTCCAGGAGCGGCTCAACCCGGAGCTGGAGCTCGACGGCATCCTCGCCACGATGTACGACTCCCGCACGGTGCACAGCCGCGAGGTCCTGGCGCGGGTCGTCGAGGCCTTCGACGATCACGTGTACCACACGGTGATCGGCCGGACCGTGCGCTTCCCGGAGACCACGGTCGCCGGTGAGCCCATCACCACCTACGCCTCCAACTCCGTGGGCGCCGCCGCCTACCGCCAGCTCGCCAGGGAGGTGCTCGCCCGGTGTCACGCCGAGTGAGTCTGCCCGGGGCCGACGAGCTGTTCCGTACGACCGGGGGCATGGCGCTCCAGGCTTCCTCACCGGGGGACCGGCGGCGTACCGCGAACGGTGAGCCGCGGGTCCCGGCACCGGCAGGGGAGAGCGACCAGGGCGCCGACCAGTCGGGGGCCGCGCAGCCGGCGGCACCGGCACCGGCCCAGGAGCACTCGGCGACCGACGCGGACTCGTCGGCCACCTCCCGCAGCCGCGCCCCCGAGCAGGAACAGCAGCGCCGGCCGCAGGCGGCGCGGGACGGCGGCGCCGGCGGCGGCGCGGGAACGCCCACCGTCGGCCAGCAGGGCGGCCCGCAGGGCGGTCAGCGCCGCAGAGGGGGCCGCGGGGCCAACCGCCGCCCCAGCGGCCGCGAACGGCACGACGAGAAGATCACGGTCTACGTCTCCGCCGAGGAGCTGATGGACCTGGAGCACGCGCGTCTGGTGCTGCGGGGCGAGCACGGACTCGCCGTGGACCGGGGGCGGATCGTCCGCGAGGCGGTCGCCGTGGTCCTCGCCGACCTGGAGTCGCGCGGCGACGCGAGCATTCTCGTCCGGCGCCTGCGCGGGCGCTGAAGGTAGCCTCGGCGGGCCGAGCCCCCTCCTTCCGCCTCCAGGACCGCCATGCCGCCGACCGACGACTCCGCAGCCCGCTCGTCCCGCCGTGCGCTGGGGCGCGGGCCGGGGGCGGCCGGCGCGGCGGCGCGGCCCGCGGTGCCGGAGCCGGTGGCGCCGGAGCCCGTGGTTCCCGAGCCGGCGAAGCCCGAGCCGGAGCCCGTACCGCATCCGGAGCCCGATCCCGCCGTCGTACGCGAGGCCGTGCCGGTGCGTGTACCGGAGCCCGCCGCGGAGCCGGACCCCGAGCCCGTACCTGCGCCCGACCCCGACCCCGAGCCCGTACCGGTGCCCGACGCGGACACCGGTCCCGTAGCGGACGCCGACGCGGAGTCCGAACCCGAGCCCGACGACGGGCGGTTCACCGTACGGCTCGCGAACTTCGAGGGGCCCTTCGACCTGCTCCTCCAGCTGATCTCGAAGCACAAGATGGACGTCACCGAGGTCGCCCTCTCCAAGGTCACCGACGAGTTCATGGTGCACATCCGCGCCATGGGCCCCGACTGGGACCTCGACCAGACCACTGAGTTCCTGGTCGTCGCCGCCACGCTCCTCGACCTCAAGGCCGCGCGCCTGCTGCCGTCCGCCGAGGTGGAGGACGAGGGCGACCTGGCGCTGCTGGAGGCCAGGGACCTGCTCTTCGCCCGGCTGCTGCAGTACCGCGCGTACAAGCGGATCGCCGACATCCTCAGCGCCCGGCTGGACTCCGAGTCCCGGCGCTACCCCCGTACGGTCGGCCTGGAGCCGCACCACGCCGCGCTGCTCCCCGAGGTCGTCATCAGCATCGGCGCCGAGGGGTTCGCCCGTCTCGCGGTCAAGGCGATGCAGCCCAAGCCCAAGCCGCAGGTCTACGTCGACCACATCCACGCGCCGCTCGTCTCCGTGCGGGAGCAGGCGGGGATCGTCGTCGCGCTGCTGCGGGCGGCCGGCGAGGTGAGTTTCCTGACACTCGCCGAGGACGCCCCGGACACACTCACCGTCGTGGCGCGCTTCCTCGCCCTGCTGGAGCTCTACCGGGAGAAGGCCGTCGCCCTGGACCAGGACGAGGCCCTGGGGCCGCTCATGGTGCGCTGGACGGGCGGGGACGACGACGAGTCGCCGAGGGTGACGGACGAGTTCGACCGCCCGCCCGACACCGTGACCGACCCGAAGGAACCGAAGGACGCGAGCGAGGAGAAGGCGTGAGCGAGGACCGTACGGTCGCCGACCTCGAGATCAAGCCCGCCCTGGAGGCGGTCCTCATGGTCGTCGACGAGCCCGCGACCGAGGATCACCTGGCCAAGGTCCTGGACAGGCCGCGCCGGGCCGTCGCCGACGCGCTGCGCGAACTGGCCGACGAGTACACCGTCCAGGGGCGCGGATTCGAGCTGCGCCTCGTCGCCGGCGGCTGGCGTTTCTACTCGCGCCCCGAGTACGCGGAGGCCGTCGAGGGCTTCGTGCTCGACGGCCAGCAGGCCCGCCTCACCCAGGCCGCCCTGGAGACCCTGGCGGTCGTCGCCTACCGCCAGCCGGTCAGCAGGTCCCGGGTCTCGGCCGTCCGCGGAGTGAACTGTGACGGGGTCATGCGGACCCTCCTCCAGCGAGGTCTCGTCGAGGAGGCGGGAGCGGAACCCGAAACAGGTGCGATCCTGTACAGGACGACGAACTATTTCCTGGAGCGGATGGGCCTGCGCGGTCTGGACGAGCTTCCGGAACTCGCGCCCTTCCTTCCGGAGGCGGACGCGATCGAGGCCGACACCCTGGAAGGCGTTCCGTCGTTCGATCCGGACGCACCGTACGCCCCGGAAACTCACGCAGACGACAAGACGGACATTTGATGCGAAGCAACGGCAGGAACAGCGGAAGCGGCAGCGGCAGCGGGAATCGGAGCGGCGGCGGCCGGGGAGCCGCCGGCGGCAAACCGCAGTCGAGGGCCGGTGGCGGTCGCGGTGGCAGCGGGGGGACCGGTGGCCGGGGGAGCGGCGGCGGCGGTGCGCGCGGCGACAAGCAGCAGAAGCGTGAGGGCACCCCGCGTCCCGAGGAGCGCCGTTACGACGTCGGGCGCTCCGGTGGCCCCGGCGGCGGCCAGGGTGGCGGTCAGGGCGGCTCCGGAGGCAGCCGTGGCGCCGCGGCGCGCGGCGGCGCCAAGGGCGGCCCCAAGGCCCCGAGCGTCGCGGCCAAGCGCCGGGCCCAGGGCAAGCCCGCCCGCCCGCGTGAGCTGGACGCCAAGATCGAGCAGCGCAACCGTGACCGGTACGCCGACAAGCCGGAGATCAGGACCCCCAGGACGAACCCGGGCGCCGAGCAGGAGGGCGAGCGGCTCCAGAAGGTTTTGGCGCGCGCGGGCATGGGTTCGCGCCGCGCCTGCGAGGAGCTGATCGAGCAGTCCCGCGTCGAGGTCAACGGTGAGATCGTCGTCGAGCAGGGCATGCGCGTCGATCCGCAGCACGACGAGATCAAGGTCGACGGGCTGACCGTCGCCACCCAGTCGTACCTTTTCTTCGCGCTGAACAAGCCGGCCGGTGTCGTCTCGACGATGGGTGACCCCGACGGCAGGCAGAACCTGGGCGACTACGTCACCAATCGCGAGACGCGTCTGTTCCACGTGGGCCGGCTGGACACCGAGACCGAGGGCATCATCCTGCTCACCAACCACGGTGAGCTGGCCCACCGCCTCACGCACCCCAGGTACGGCGTCAAGAAGACGTATCTCGCCGCGGTCCAGGGCCCGTTGCCGCGTGAGCTGGGCAAGCGGCTCAAGGACGGTATCCAGCTGGAGGACGGCTACGCGCGCGCCGACCACTTCCGCGTCGTGGAGAACACCGGCAAGAACTACCTGGTCGAGGTCACGCTCCACGAGGGCCGCAAGCACATCGTGCGCCGCATGCTCTCCGAGGCGGGCTTCCCCGTCGAGCGGCTGGTCCGGACGTCGTTCGGCCCGATCCCGCTGGGTGACCAGAAGTCCGGCTGGCTGCGCCGCCTCACCAACACGGAGGTCGGCATGCTGATGAAGGAAGTCGGTCTGTAGCCGCACCGATCCCGCACCGAGTGACGAAAGCCCGTGGCCCGAGGCCGCGGGCTTTTCCGCTTGTGTGGCGCGCCCGTGCACCTTTATAGTCAACATGACCATTAAGGAGGCGGGCGTGAGTCTCGCGGATTTCCTCGAACCCCTGCAGCGGCCGCTCGTGACCGTTCTCGACACCCCGGTGAGCTGGACCGAGGTGCTCGGCTTCGGCAGCGGAGCGCTCTGTGTCTGGCTCGTCGCCCGCCAGCACCTCGCCAACTGGCCGATCGGCATCGCCAACAACCTGTTCTTCATCCTGCTGTTCACCCAGGCCGGCCTCTACGCCGACGCCGGACTGCAGGTCGTCTTCATCGCCCTCGCCGCGTACGGCTGGTGGACCTGGACCCACGGGGGTGGACCAGGCTCCGCGTACCTCCCGGTGCGGCGCACCTCGCGCACCGAGTGGGGCTGGCTGCTCGCGGCGGGGGCGATGGGCACTCTCGCCCTGACGCTGCTCCTGGACCACCAGACCTCGTCGACGGTGCCGTTCTGGGACGCCGTCACCACCGCGCTGTCGCTGATGGCCACCTACGGGCAGTGCCGCAAGCGCCTGGAGTCGTGGTGGCTGTGGATCGCGGCCGACATCGTCTACATCCCGCTCTACGCGCACAAGGACCTCTATCTGACATCGATCCTCTACGTCGGCTTCATGACCCTGTGCGTCGTCGGACTGCGCAACTGGTCGCGCGACCTGCGTACCCGGCCGGCCGAGCCGCTGGAGGTCGCGGCGTGAGCGGGAGGTACGAACACGGCCTGGTCCTCGGCAAGTTCTACCCTCCGCACGCGGGCCACCACCATCTGGTGCGGACCGCCCGGGAGCGCTGCGAACGGCTCACGGTGCTCGTCTGCGCCGCCTCGGTCGAGTCGGTGCCGCTGGCCGACCGCGTCGCCTGGATGCGCGAGGTCCACCCGGACGTCCGCGTCCTCGGCGCCGTCGACGACACCCGCATGGATCTGCGTGACCCGGCGATCTGGGAGGCGCACATGGCGGTCTTCCGCGAGGCCGTCCCCGAACCCGTGGACGCCGTCTTCACCTCCGAGTCCTACGGGGACGAACTCGCCCGCCGATTCGGCGCCGAGTCCGTCCTCGTGGACCCGGACCGCACGCTCCACCCCGTCTCGGGAACCGCCGTCCGCAAGGACCCGGTCGGCTGCTGGGACCACCTCGCCCCGCCCGTCCGGGCCGCGCTCACCCGCCGCGTCGTGGTGCTCGGCGCCGAATCCACCGGCACCACGACCCTGGCGCGCGACCTCACCGAGCACTTCCGGGCGCGCGGCGGCGTATGGGCCCGCACCCTGTGTGTCGCCGAGTACGGACGGGAGTTCAGCGAACGGAAGCTCGCCGCGCTGCGCGAGCGGTGGCCCGGCGCGCAGTGGGAGGACGCCGAATTCACCACCGGGGACTTCCCGTTGATCGCCGAGCGGCAGAACGAGTGGGAGGAGTCGGCGGCCCGCGCCGGCTCACCCGTCCTGTTCTGCGACACCGACTCCTTCGCCACCACCGTCTGGCACGAGCGGTACGTGGGCGGACGCAACCCGCTCGTCGAGGAGATCGCCGACCGGGTGCCGCACCATCTGTGGCTGCTCACCGGTCACGAGGGCGTCGACTTCGAGGACGACGGACTGCGCGACGGCGAGGAGCTGCGGCCCTGGATGACCGGCCGGTTCAGAGACGAACTGACCCGCACGGGGCGGTCGTTCATCGCGCTCGACGGGCCGCGCGAGAAGCGGCTCGCCGACGCGGTCGCCGCCGTCGACGCCCTGCTGGACCGGGGCTGGTACTTCGCCGCACCCCTGCCGGAGAACAGATGACACCCCGACAGCCGCCCCCGTCCCCGTCCGCGTCTCCGGAACCGCGGCCACGCGCGCCCGAGGACTACGACCCCGCCGACTTCGAACCGTTCGCCGTCACCGTCGACCTCGCCGTCTTCACGGTCCGCGAGACCAGCCTCCACGTCCTGCTCGTCGAACGCGGCGAGGAGCCCTACCTGGGCCACTGGGCGCTGCCCGGCGGCTTCGTACGGCCCCGCGAGTCCGCCGGGCAGGCGGCCAGGCGTGAACTCGCCGAGGAGACCGGCCTGTCGCAGGACACCGTCGCCGGACTGCGGCTCGAGCAACTGCGCACCTACAGCGACCCTGACCGCGACCCCCGGATGCGGGTCGTGTCCGTCGCGTACACCGCGCTCGTGCCCGACCCGCCCGAACCGCGCGGCGGGGGCGACGCCGCCCAGGCCCGCTGGACCCGCTGCGACGACGGCGGACCCGGCCGGCTCGCCTTCGACCACGGCCGGATCCTGGCCGACGGCCGGCGCCGCATCGGGGCCAAGCTCGAATACACCTGCCTCGCCACGGAGTTCTGCCCGCCCGAGTTCACCCTCGGCGAGCTTCAGCGGGTGTACGAGACGGTCTGGGGGGTGGTGCTCGACCGCCCCAACTTCCGCCGCAAGGTACTCACGTCACCCGGCTTCGTCGAACCGGTCGACGGCCCCCCGCGCCGCACCGGCGGCCGGGGCAAACCGGCCGCCCTCTACCGCGCCGGTGGCGCCACCGCACTCCACCCGCCGCTGCTTCGACCGGAAGGACGGACCACCACACCATGACCTCCTCGACCTCCTCGACCTCCTCCGAGCCCACCGTGACATCGGAGAACAGCGCGAAGAGGGCCGCCACGGGCGCCATGACCGGGCTGGCGCTCGGCGACGCCCTCGGCTTCCCCACCGAGTTCAACGACGTGCCCTCGATCCTCGCCAAGTTCGGCCCGTGGCGCGAGATACCGCTGCTCGATCCCGCCGTCGTCAGCGACGACACCCAGATGACGCTCGCGCTCGGCCGCGGACTGCGCACCGCCATGGGCCGCGGCCCGCTCGGACCGCTGCGCCTGACCCGGCCGGTGCGAGAGGAGTTCGTGAATTGGTTCCACGACCCGCAGAACAACCGGGCCCCCGGCAACACCTGCATGACGGCCTGTCAGCTCCTCGACAGCGACCGTCCCTGGCAGCAGGCGAGCCGGATCGGCTCCAAGGGCTGCGGCGCCAACATGCGGGTCGCCCCGATCGGGCTCGCCCCCGGCCTCAGCGCCGAACAGCGCTCCGGCGCGGCCCAGTTGCAGTCCGGACTGACCCACGGCCACCCCACGGCACTGGCCGCCTCCGACCTCACGGCGCACGCGGTGCACCTGCTGGCGCGGGGAACCGAACCGCTGGGCCTGGTGGGTCTGCTGCGCAGTCACGCGTACGAGAACCGGTCCCGCTACCACCACGCGTGGCTCGGCGACCTGTGGACCCACAGCCAGGACCCGACGCCCGAGCACTTCATCGAGCGGGGCTGGGACGAGTGCCTGGCCGTGCTCGAACGGCTCGGACGGGCCCTGCGCGCACCGTCCCCCGAGACCGACCCGTGCCTGGCGACCGGCGAGGGCTGGATCGCCGAGGAGGCGTTCGCCACCGGACTCCTGTGCTTCCTGCTCTTCCCCGAGGAGCCGGTCACGGCGCTGCGCCGGGCCGCCTGCACCAAGGGCGACTCGGACTCGATCGCCTGCCTGACGGGCGCGTTCGCCGGTGCCCATCTCGGGGCGGACGCCTGGCCCGGGGAGTGGGCGGACCGCATCGAGTACCGCGAGGAGCTGCTGGAACTCGGAGCACTCTGGGACGCTTGATCCATGCGTATGGATGACGAACACGTTGCGGACGGCGCCCCCTTCGGCGATCCGATCGACGAACCCCCGGCGATACGGGCGCGGCGCCTCCTGAGGGCCGGGCTGCCGACGGCCGACCTCGGCACGGCCCTCGCCGAGGAGACCGATCCGCTGCTGTTCGCCACCGTCTCCGGCGCCCACCTCTACGGCTTCCCCTCCACCGACTCGGACGTCGACCTGCGCGGCGCCCACCTGCTGCCGGTGGCCGAACTCATCGGACTGCACGAGCCGGACGAGACCCGGTCGCGGATGTGGGACAGCGACGGTGTGGAGATGGACCTCGTCAGCCATGACCTGCGGAAGTTCGTCCGCATGATGATGCGGCGCAACGGCTACGTACTGGAACAACTGCACTCGCCGCTGATCGTGCACTCCACGGAGGCGCACCGGGAACTGCTGTCGCTCGCGCCGGGCGTGCTGACCGGCCACCACGCCCACCACTACCGGGGATTCGCCGCCACCCAGTGGCGGCTCTTCGAGAAGACGGGCGAACTCAAGCCGCTGCTCTACACCTTCCGCGCGCTGCTCACCGGCGTCCATCTGATGCGCAGCGGCGAGGTGCAGGCCCATCTGCCCACACTGATCGCCGAGGTGAGCGCGCCCGGCTATCTGCCCGATCTGATCGAGGCCAAGGCCGAGGCCGAACACGGCGCGGCGACCGGTCTCTCCCCGACGCGGCTCCAGAGCGACGTGGACGCGCTCCACGAGGTCCTGGCGGACGCCAGGGACCGGACCCGGCTGCCCGACTCACCGGCCGGTTACGAGGCCCTCCACGACCTGGTCGTCCGCACCCGCCTGCAGCGCTGACGCCCGCCGGGCGCGGATCACGAAGTCCTCGACCCGCGCCCGGTCGGGCTCGGCGGGCAGCGCGGAGCCGGCGAGCGCCCCGTCGGCCTCCTCACCGAGGCGGTTCATCCGCCGCTCCACCTCGGGCCACGGGACCTCACCGCGCTTGACCGCGAGGAGCGGCTCCCGCTCCTCGCCCGCGTCGACGACCAGCCGCCCCGTACGCAGCAGGTCGCGGCAGCTGCCGAGCAGTCGCAGCAGATGCATGGCGTGCTTCCAGCGGGGCTCGCCGTGCCGCCGGACGTCCGCCTCCAGCTTCCTGCGCTGGCCGATCGCGTAGCGGACGAAGGTCTCGTGCGCCTGCCGGGAGAGGAACGCCTCGCGCAGGGCGAGGAGTTCGCGGCCCGTGTCGTCCACGTGCTCGACCAGTGGCGAGTGCAGACATTCGAGCACGTTGGGGTTGCTGCGCAGCGCCAGCAGACAGAACCGCTCCAGTTCCCAGGAGAACTGCTCCTCGGCCGGTCCGTCGACATGCGTCGGGGGCTTCTCGAAGCGCCAGTACAGCGGCGTGGGCGCCAGGAACACACCCCGGCGGTCGGTGTCGCTGTCCTCGGTCGCCAGCCCGAAGGCACGGGAGCCCATGACGCACGCGTAGACGGTGTGGTCACG
>NZ_JAAPBF010000201.1 GCF_022695985.1 Streptomyces sp. NP-1717
CCGCGACCGACCTCGGGTTTCTGTTGCACAAGCATCCCGACAAAGCGCAGACGTTTCCCACCTCCCACGGCACCGCGCACGTCCTCTACCCCGAGGCGTCCGTCGAGCGCTGCACGGCGGCCCTGCTGCTGGAGGTCGACCCGGTGGCCCTCGTGCGGCGCGGGAAGGGCAAGGGGCGTGGCGGTGCGCCCGACGCCGCGCTCGCGCAGTACGTCAACGACCGTCCGTACGCGGCGTCCTCGCTGCTCGCCGTCGCCCTGAGCACCGTCTTCAAGAGCGCGCTGCGCGGGGTGTGCAAGGCCCTGCCCGAGCGCGCGGCCGAGCCGCTGCCGCTGCGGATCGAGGTGCCCGCCCTGCCTGCGCGCGGTGGTGCCGAGCTGGTCGGCAGCCTCTTCGGGCCGCTGGGCTGGACGGCTGTGGACGTGCGGCCGGTGGCGCTGGACGAGGCGTTCCCCGCGTGGGGCGAGTCGCGCTACGTACAGCTCGTACTGGAGGGGGAGCTGCGACTCGCCGACGCACTGCGGCAGTTGTACGTGCTCCTGCCGGTCCTCGACGACGCCAAGCACTACTGGGTCGCGCCCGACGAGGTGGAGAAACTGCTGCGGGCCGGCGAGGGCTGGCTGGCCGACCACCCGGAGCGCCAACTCATCACCAGCCGCTATCTGTCCCGCCGTTGGGGCCTGACCAGGGAGGCCACGGACCGGCTCGAACTGGTCCGGCTCGCCGAGGCCGACGACATCGACGTCGAGGCGATCGACAACGCGGTCGAGGACCCGGCGCCCGAGGCCGACGACGTCCAGGCAGCGGCAGCCGGGGCAGCCGAGACGCCGGAGAAGACCGTCTCGCTCGCCGAGCAGCGCCGCGACGCGATCCTGGCCGCCCTGCGTGACGCGGGTGCGGCCAGCGTGCTCGACCTCGGATGCGGCCAGGGCCAGCTCGTACAGGCCCTGTTGAAGGACGTGCGCTTCACCAGGGTGGTGGGTGTCGACGTGTCCGTACGCGCGCTCACCGTCGCCGCCCGCCGCCTCAAGCTGGAGCGGATGAGCGAGCGGCAGGCCGAGCGCGTCACGCTGATGCAGAGTTCGCTCACGTACACGGACAAGCGTCTCAAGGGCCACGACGCCGCCGTACTCAGCGAGGTGATCGAGCACCTGGACCTGCCGAGGCTGCCCGCACTGGAGTACGCGGTGTTCGGTACCGCCCGTCCGGCGACCGTCGTCGTGACGACGCCGAACGTCGAGTACAACGTCCGCTGGGAGACGCTGCCCGCCGGACACGTACGCCACCGGGACCACCGTTTCGAGTGGACCCGCGCGGAGTTCCGCGCCTGGGCGGACCAGGTGGCACTGCGCCACGGGTACGCCGTGCGGTACGTACCCGTGGGGCCGGACGACGAGGAGGTCGGGCCCCCGACAAACGAATCGGGACAGTCTTTGGCTGTTTTCACTCTCAATGATCCATCCCAAAAGCGTAGATACGTATCCGGCAGTGCGTAGAGCCCCCAACCGATCTGAATCGGTTGGGGCTTCTCTACCTCACGGGCGGGCGAGCCTCCTGGATCAGGTGGCCTCGGCTCCGCGAGGGGCTCTGGGAAGTTGGACGATTCGGAGTCGGGTGTCGATCCACTCCATTTGGTGGTCGTGCATGGCCAGCAGCTCGTGGACGCACTCCCGGCTGGCGTACAGAGGGATTAGCCCTCGTCGCTCGCGATCTCGCCGAAGTGGGTCACCTGCTTCCCCTTGCGGGGGCGCCGGAAGCACCAGCCCATCTCGTTTTCGTACGCCGCTATCAGGACGCCTAGCCTCGCCGTTTCGGTTGGGGTGATGAGTCGTCACTGATCGTCTGGGAGGCAAGGCTCGAAGCGCAGGGACGGCGGGCTCCCGCAGAAATCAGGCGCTCCACCATTCGCCGGTGCCGCACCCGACCTCGTAGTGCCACCACTCCTCCGTCTGCCCCCGTGCCAAGAGAGCCTTGATGCCAGCGAAGTCCGAGCCTGCTGGCACGGTGAAAGCGACCATGGGAAAGCTTTCACTGAAGACCTCGCCTCCAAGCCCGAACGGCGAAAGGCGCTGATGGACCGCCTGTGGGTTGTCGCCCAGGGGACCAGTGGGTATGGGCACAACACGGATCGTGCAGTTACCGGAGGAGCTGACCTGTCCGACAGCCCAGTGGAGCCCGTCGGAGTCGGTCTGGTACTTCACCACGTCGCTTTCGGCCACCCCGTCTTGAAGGAATGGGGCATTCTCGACACGGGCTGTGTCGTCGCTCAGCTTCGTCGCCCACAGACCCTCGGTGTCCTGCGGCAACCACCCCTCGCGAGGGAGGAACCGGAACCCGACCTTGATCTTGTCGACCACGCTCTCCATGACGGTCATCATGCGCCGAGCACCAACGACACCTCGCACCAGGGCTGAACTGGAGAACCTGCGTCGTCACGGGGCAGCCGGAGGTTAAAGAACGAGCTCAGGACGCTGAACCGCTCAGCTCTGGGGCCGTTGTATCCCTCGGATCAGATCCGGTGTTCCACGGCTAAAGGTCCAGGGAGACGCACATGCCCGGTCAGCGCTCGCCGCCGCCGGGGATTCGGCTCAGCCAGTCCGCATGGGCTGCCTGCGCTACACCGAGGAGCCGGTCACGCAGCCTTTCCCGTGTCGTCCCGTACGTCTTCACCGCATGGCAGTTCGGACACAGAGCGATCATCTGCTCGGGGGTGTCCTCGCCGCCCTTGGCAATGTCGTGGATGTGGTCAACCTCCAGGATTGGCCGCCCAGAGTCCTTCACGTCGCTTGGAGCGCCCTCGCACTCGGGGTTCTCGCAGGCGCCGTCACAGCGCGTCAGCACTGCGTCCCGCGCCTTGGCACGGCGGACCGGAGTGGTGACTGTAAGAGCCCTCCGCATCCCGTATGTGTCGTGTTTGGTCTCCGCGAGTTCGCTGCACAGTCGGGCATAGCGGGACGCAGGGTCGGCGGCCGGGAGGGCCGTCGGGTCGCTTGTTGGGGACCACGATGAGCCGCCATCCCGCGCGCTGAATGCGCCGAAGTACTTCGCCGCTTCGTTGTCCAACTTGGTCAGCGTCGCCTGGCCGGCCATCAGCCTCTCGCGCACGACCTCGGGCAAAGAGCCGAGCTGTAGGGGCGCGGTCGCGGTGAGCCAGCTGACGTTGTGACGCCGGGCAAGACGCTTCTCGCCATCGGCGTCGTAGTAGTGCGGGCCCTGCACGATACCGACATGTACGGGCTGCCCTCGCTTCGCAGTGACCACTACATCCCCGATATCCATGACGGAGACGAACCGATAGAGGGCACCGGCTACATGATCAATGCGTTCCTTTGCCCTCCCGGGCATCGCCGCGGTGACGATCTCCCGTGCCTCCGTCCGTGAGGTATCGGTAGGCACCTCGGGGACCTCACTCCATGACACGGAACAGAATCCGCCCTTCAACCAGTAGGGCACCAGGCTCTCGCTCAGGTCATGGTCGTAGCTGCGGATCAGCCAGCAGCGGCGGGTCGAGTGAGTTGCCGTCACAAGAGTCATGCAGGCCACGCTAACCTCGCGCTTTCACGAGGTGGGCTGTCCGAGTCTTGATCAAATAAGCGGAGAGTGCTCCTGACCTGCAACGATGGGACTTGTCTAGGGTCCATGTCGCCGCAAGAAAAGAAGCACTCTCCAGGTGAAGAAGCGTCTCGGGTCCTACCCGTGTGTCCGCATCGAGGGCGGTGGCCGGACGGTGGTCTCGCAGGCCGGGGGCGTACTGCTGGTCGAGACCGTCCGCAAGGCGGGCCTGGACACCGCGATATCCGCGGCACTGACGCCGTGGCGGAAGGCCCGGGCAAGTGCACGATCCGGGCAAGATCCTGCTGGACGTGGCCCTGGCGGTCGCGTTGGGCGGGGACTGCCTCGCGGACGTCGGCACGCTGCGGGCCGAGCCGGCCGTGTTCGGGCCGGTGGCCTCCGACCCGACGGTCTCCCGCCTCATCGACACCCTCGCCGCCTCCGGGGAGAAAGCCCTGCGGGCGATCCGTGCCGCGCGGGCTGAGGTCCGCGAGCGTGTCTGGCGGTTGGCCGACCGGCAGGAGCCTAATGCGGGCGGGCAGGTGACCGTCGACCTCGACGGGGTACTGGTGATCGCGCACTCCGACAAGGAGGACGCCGCACCCACCTGGAAGCGGACCTACGGCCATCACCCGCTGATGGGCTTCGTCGACCATGGCCCGGGCGGCACTGGGGAACCCGTAGCCGCCCTGCTCAGGCCGGGGAACGCGGGATCCAACACGGCCGCCGACCACATCACCGCCGCCCAACTGGCGCTGGTCCAGCTGCCGAAGAAGTACCGGCGCGGGCGCCGGACCCTGCTCCGTACCGACTCCGCGGGCGGCACCCACGACTTCGTCGCCTGGCTCGCCCAGCCAGGGCGGTGGCTGTCCTACTCGGTCGGCATGGGGATCACTGACGCGATCCACAGCCGCGTGCTGCAGATTCCGGCCTCGGCCTCGGCTTGGACGCCGGCCGTCGAGGCGGACGGCGAGGTCCGGGACGGCGCCTGGGTCGCCGAGCTCACCGGCGATGTCCTGGACGGCTGGCCCAAGGGCATGCGGCTGATCGTCCGCAAGGAACGGCCGCACCCCGGAGCCCAGTTGCGGCTCACGGACACGGACGGCATGCGGCTGACCTGTTTCGCCACCAACACCGTCAACCGGCCGATCGCCGAACTCGAGCTCCGCCACCGACTGCGGGCCCGCGCCGAGGACCGCATCCGCGCCGCCCGGGCCACCGGCCTGCGCAACCTGCCCCTGCACCGCACCGCCCAGAACCGGATCTGGCTGGAGATCGTGCAGCTCGCACTCGACCTGCTGGCCTGGATGCCCATGCTCGCGCTGACCGGCAAGGCCCGGCTCTGGGAACCCCGCCGCCTGCGGCTCCGGCTGTTCACCGCGGCCGGACAGCTCGTCACCACCGGCCGCCGACGGATCCTCCGCCTGGCCCGGCACTGGCCCTGGACCCGCCACATCACCACCGCACTCGACCGGCTCGCACTCCTGCCGAAACCCGGCTGACCAGCAACCTTCCCACCCCTACGACAACAGCCCAACACCGGAGCAGTGGACCCGGCGCCACCCCGAGACGACACTCGGGCCCTCGGCCTGCCCACCCTCAGCCCACGGCACGAAAACGGTCCACCGACTCCGTCGGCGGACCGTCACGAAACTTCGAGGCTAACGAAAGAGCTCGCACTTCCTCGCCTTCCTCGGCCTGGCGGCCACCCTGACCTGCTCCAAGAAGCTTGCGAAACTTGCCGCGCTGAGACAGCCTTTAAGTGTTGCAGAGAATAGCTTTTTATGTGTGGGTACCCGTTGGCGTTGTGCTAATTTCACGGTTGAGATGCTGGAGCTGCCATAGAAATGGAGCCAGGGGTGGGCTTGCGTGCAAGAATTCATGCAGCTCTGTTGCCGACTGACCGGGAGCTATCCTGTCTCGCAGGTCGGTGATGAAGGCAAGCTCGGAGCATTCCCATTGTTCGAGCTGTTCGGGTGCGCGGCGCAGCGATTCGGCGGCGAGCGGCCACCGCTCGGTGAACGCGACCCATTTGGCCATATGTGCGGGAGTGATAGGTGAGTCCTCATCGAGTACCCCTCGCGCGAAGGCGATGGGCACAGCAATCCGGAGCTGGGTCATAGTGCGCTTCGCTGCCCGGGGATTGTTTGGCAGCAGTGGAAGGAGTGCTTGGCTGGCGCGCTCCATCATAGGGTGTTGAAGTAGGTAGGTTCTGACCCGTGTTTTCATCTCTTCCAGCGATAGCTGGGTGGGAACACGACTGTGTACCTGGGCAGCTACTTCGTCGAGTGGCGTTCCGGGCAGTGCGGTTTGGCGGATTGCCTCATCGAGGTCTACGCCCCGGCGCCGGGCGCCGTAACCCGGACTGACTCGGACGCCCGCGGCCAAAGTGAGGAACGAACCCATAGCCGCCCACAGGAAGTCGATTACACGGAAAAACTCTACGTCCAGTGGGCGGCCGTCTGTGTCGTTCGGGTTGAGCCATGCCTTAATCATGCCGCCGAGCCAGCCGAGGATCTCTTGCCCGTACATGATGAAGAAGTAGACGGCGCCGGCAAGCATCATGAATCCGAGGAATCCTGCGAGACTCTTTTGTTCGCCGAAGAGGAACCTCACCCCAATGAGGCCGATAAGCAAGGCGCCGATCGACGCGACGAATCCCTTGAGTTCAGAGGAGAAGTCGTCACCAGTGATGTCCTCGCCGGTGGTTGACGAGGTGGCGACTTGGAGGGTAACTGCTGTTACCCGGCGCTCTGTCCGCACGGCTGGGTCTGACGGAGTTGCGGAGGATTGCGACCGGCCCCAGAACGCTGCAGGTCCTGGAGGCCCCGGAGGCGCATCATGTCTCCCGGGTGTTGTTGTGGAGTGGGGCTGGTCCGGTTGCGTGACGACGGCGGAAGTGATGGGGAGCAGGAACAACACAGCCACGCCGACGAGTGGGGCCACCAGTGCCGCCCGCTTGAATCGTTCACGGTCCACATCATCCAGTGCCTGCTTCAGGCAAGCAGGCAGTCGACGTATCCAGTTGCGTGCCCGGTGCGCCAAGAGTGGAGCGGGGGTGATCCTGGAAGGATTGCCTGCGCGGACCATTGCCTGGATCTCTGGTGCGTCCAGAGCCGGGAGGTCCAGGCTGACCTGGATCAGCTTTCGGAGGTACTCGCGGCCCTGCTGCAGATCCTGCGGTGTGTCCGCTGGCTCGGTCTCGGGGACGAATTGGGCGGCGGCCGCGGACCCGAGCGCATCGAGCTCGCCGATCAAGACGGTCACCACCTGGGGGTGGCTCAGTAGCTTGGCCGCAACTTGGCAGATTTCCAGGGCTCGTTCGCCACTACATCGGTCCAGATCGTCAACGACGATGATGAGCCGTCGCCGACCGCCGAGTGCCTGGGCCACCAGCCTGCCAAGTTCGCTGTGGACGGCCTCCATGGATCCCTTGGATGCCTCCTCCTGAGGACTGCTCAAGAACCTGGAGACTGCGGTTGTCGCTATGAACAGTTTGCTGGCTACTATCCAGAACAGCACCGCCACTATCGCCGTGGTCACCACGAAACCAGGCCGCGTAATCTCTCCCAAGTCCTTCAGCGCGCCCTTGCCACCGGCCACGACGTCGGCGACGTCCCGGGCCTGTGTCCAGAGCATCACAACGAGGGCGCCAACTGCCGCCGCGACGCCGGTCCACACCTGCTGGCGCCATCGCTGCCGGGGAGAGACCATCGAGACCGCCACCGGCTGAAACATGCGCCGCCACAGTGGGCGATGCCGGTTGACCAGGCGCGTGACCGCAGACGCCAGGGCCACGCCGGGACTAGGTGCGTCATCGTGCAGCCACGCGTTGAACCGGCAGATCAGGTGTGGCTCAGGCCAATCGTGATGGAGGACGGTCAGGCGCTGCTCCACGAGACGGGCCAGAGATGTTTTTCCCGACCCCCAGGGGCCGGTAATAGCAACTGTCAACGGGGTCTCGGTCTCACCGTGGTCGATGAGGTCGGCCAGCGCGTCCGCTGTTACGCCATAACCGAGATGATCCGCACGGTCATTTTCGATCGGCCGGTCGGACAACAACCGGAAGAAGCGCCGTCCATCCTCGGAGGCCGAACTCGGTCCTGACCTCATGCCCGTGCCACCCTCCCCACGCATACTCCCTGGCAGGGCCGTAAGGCTACCGGCAGTTTGCCGTCACTAACCTCGATCTTTCTTGAGGGTCCGCCGACGGAGTCGGTGGACCCTTTTGCTTTCCGGAGCTGATGCCGGGCGGGCCGGTGGCCCGGCTGTCGCGTCGGGTGGGCGCCGGGTTCCACTTCGCCGGTGTGGTGGGGGTTGTCGGGATGGTCGAAGGGGATGGTCAGCCGGGGTTCGGGAGGATGTGGAGCCTGTCGATCGCGTGGGTGATGACGTCGGTCCAGGGCCATCGGGCCGTGAAGCGCAGCCAGTGGCGGCGTCCGCTGTGCACGAATTGAGCGGCGGCGGAGAACAGCCGCAGGCGGAGCTTCTTGGGTTCCCAGCGGCGAGTGTCGCCGGTCAAGGCGAGCATGGGCATCCAGGCGAGGAGGTCGAGTGCGAGGGAGACGATCTCCAGCCAGATCCGGTTCTGCGCGGTGTCGTGCAGGGGCAGATTCCGCAGACCGGTGTCGCGGGCGCCTCGGATGCGATCCTCGCAGCGTGCCCGTCTGCGGTGACGCAGTTCGAGGTTGGCGAGCTGGCCGCCTTTGGTATTGGTGGCGAAGCAGGTCAGCCGCAGCCCGTCGTGGTCGGTGAACCGCAACGGGGCGCCGGGGTGCGGCCGTTCCTTGCGGACGACCAACCGCATCCCCTTGGGCCAGGTGCTCAGGTCGGGCATGTCGGTGATCTCGGCGACCCAGGCGCCGGGTCGTTCCGTGCCGCCCGCATCGTAGGCCGGCGTCCATGCCTTCTTCGGGATCTTCAGCACGGCTTGGTGGATGGCGTCTGTGATGGTCATTCCGACGGAATACGACAGCCACCGGCCCGGCCTGGAGAGCCAGTCGAGGAAGGCGTGGGTGCCGCCGGCGGAGTCGGTGCGGATCAGCGTCTGGCGGCCCCGCCGCAAGTGTCTGGGGAGTTGGGTCAGGGCGAGTCGGGCGGTTTCGATGTGGTCGGCGGCGGTGTTGGAGCCGGCGTTGCCGGGCCGCAGCAGGGCAGCCACCGGCTCTCCGGACCCGGCCTGGCCGTGGTCGACGAACGCGACGAGCGGGTGATGGCCGAAGGTCTTCTTCCAGGTCGCGGTGGCGTCCTGCTTGTCGGAGTGCGCGGACGAGCACGCCGTCGATGTCCACGATCACGCTGCCGTCGGCGGCCGGGCTGTTCGTCCCGGCCAACTCCCAGACTCGCGCGCGTACTTCGGCTCGGGCCGTGCGGATCGCGGTGAGGGCCTTCGGTCCAGCTGCGGCGAGGGCGTCGACGAGCCGGGAGAAGGGTGTTGCTGTTGACACAGAACTCCGTGTCCACGTCATTCGAGAGGAACCTGAGCTGCTCGGAGGAGATGTCGCCGATCTCGCTGTCGCTCGTTTCAGGCGGTGATGTATGCCGAGTTCGGTGCGGGTGCGGTGGAGGAAGCCGCAGATGGCTGGCTCGCGCCGCCATGGGCCGTGGGCTTCTTGAAACTCGCGGACGCAGTCCTTGGCTCGGCAGGACTGGACGCGGGCGAGGATGTCCACGGACCGTGGCCGCTCCAGGTCAAGTTAAGAAGCTTCTGATTTAAGCCGTTATGCACGGAACGCCCTTGGCGTTGAGCAGCGAGGCAACTCGGGCAATGTGCTTGCGGTGAACTGCGCACACAAGGAGTTGCTGGGCACGTGAGCCAGCGACATAGAGAACACGTCGTGCCTCGGTGTTGTGGTCGCCTTCCCAGTCGTCCAGGACCGTCCGCTCGGTTATCCGGTCCACCCGCAGCCTGTCCGGCAACACGAGCACGACTCCAGGGAACTCCATGCCCTTGACGCCGTGGACCGTGGAGTAGCGGATCGAGGGGCTGTTGCCGAAACTGGCGACGCTGGCCCATGCCGCCTCAGCTGGTGCTTTGAACAGGTTACCCAGGTCGCTGGAGGCCGGGGCCGACATGTTGCCCCAGTCGGCCGTCTTCAAGGAGTCGCGCACCGAGGCAGCAAAGTCACCCCGGGTCTTTCCTTCAGCGTCGAGGCCCAGGGCCAGTCGCACTGCGAAGTTCTCCAGCCACCTAGGATCGACACCGACCTCTTCGCAAACGGCAGCAAAGCTGTGGTGTTGTGTCTCCCGTCCGACGGTCAGCGCCGCCAGGATGGCCCGCTGGACCTGGTCGACGACCTTCTTACGAGTCTTGGGGTCGGTCTCCCGTGACCGCAGTTTGGATCCGGCGTTGGCGATAGCCAGCACCCGGTTGTTCCCGCCGCCTTCCAGGCTTACCACGCCAGCCGCCTTCATCCCGTGGGCCTCGGCATGCGACAGGACAACAAGGTCATCCGCGACCAGCTTGTACTGCTCGGCGACGTCCAGCGCTGCTGACACGATCTGGTCGGACGCCGAGAACTCGATCAGGTGGACGGGGGTCTGCACTATGGAGTGCTCTCCGCGAGCCGTCTCGATGAGTTGGCTTGACCTCAGCCCGCTGTTGAAGGCGACGATGGCCGGAGAGCTGCGCCAGTTATCTTCGAGCTTGAGCTTGACGGGCAAGGTGGCAACGAACTCCTGGACGGCAGCCGGCGTCACGTTCCGGAATTCGTAGATCGACTGGTCGACGTCGCCGACCATGACCACACGGACGCCGCAGTCACGGAGAAACTCCAGGATTTGAAGCTCTTCCCGGCCGCAGTCCTGAGCCTCGTCCACGATGACCTCGGCGAAGCGAGCCGGTAGCAGGCCTGCGAGCAAGGCCCGCTCTTCGGCGCTGTGGAGCCAGAAAGCGGCCAAAACGCGGGCCGCCTCACAGGTGATTGTTCCGGCTCTGAGGAGCCGGCCAAAGATGTGCGAAGCGTTGGCTTCCGCTTCCTGCTTGCGCTGCGCCACCATGCGGTGCGCCCCAGCGTCCCCGAAGTCCTGCGGGACCCGGTTCAAGTTCAGGTGAGCCCGACCATCTGGATCAAAGTCGAACCACTTCAGCTCTAGATTCTTCGTCCGTCCCATGTCCCGCAGGCGAAAGCTGCTACTGGCCACGTCATGCCAGGACTGCACGTAGTTCGGTTTCCGTTTGTAGGCCTTCACGTACAGTGGGGTGACGATGAATCGGTGGATGAAGGTGTCAAACGTGCCCACGAAGTTGGGCACCCGCAAGGCCTCCGCCCGGCTGCCGCAGCGACGTCGGACCTCGTCCACCGCGGCGTTGGTGAAGGAGAGCAGGGCGATTCCGCGTCGGGGTTCCTCGGCGGTCCGTTTGAGGAAGCGGGCGACCATGGCACGGGTCTTGCCAGCCCCGGGACAGGCCGCTGTGAATAGGCTGTCTTCGGCGTGGACGAGCGCCTGCTGGTCCTCGGTAAGCTTTACCTCGTTCAACGTGCCTCACCTGACACGTCCGCAAGGACGCCCCGGATAGCGTCGTCCAGGTACTGAGGGGCCTCGAAGATCCCCTCGTTGGCAATTGCCAGGGCCACGTCGTGCGCGAACTCGCCCTTGCCGATGAACTTCTTGTGCTTGCGGAGCTTGAGGTAGAAGCCCCACGGCCCGCCCCGATCGTTATCGAGGATCTCCTGCCACTTCTTCTTGGACTTGGGTTTCTGCTTTAGGAAGGCTGCCCTGAGTAGCGGCTCATTGGCCTCCGGACCGAGGAGATCGGCCTCAAGCGTGTGAGGGGCTTCAGCGACGAGGAGGTGCTCGGCGGCCCCGATTGACTCAGCGTGGGCAGTCAGCCGGTCCTTACGGTTGTTCACCGTGGTGTCGTCATCGTCGTCTTCCGCCTCGTCCTCGCCAGCTTCAGTGTCCGCTTCAGGCTCATTCACAGTTGGGGCGGCGGCCGTCGGCTCCTGAGACCCGCCTTGGCCGTCCTCGGACTCTCGATTCTCGGTCTTCTTCTCCTTGGGGATGTCCGGGTCGCAGTCGGTGATGACGGTCAGCTTGTCCAGCAGTCGGCACCCGTCGACCTCTGATAGCAGAAGCGTGATGTAGGGGGCGAAGTCGACACTGCCGACGTTGATGATCGTGACGCCGTGGAAGTCCCGGCGCTGTTTGGCCTGGTCCTCGCCGCCGAAGACGCAGTGGCGGGCGATTGCTGGCAGCAAGACCGCCTCAGCGATGCCTTCGACGAGGATGACCCGGCGGGCGAAGAGCAGGCCGGCCCGAGTGGCATCGAGGTACTGGTTGATTTTCCGTCGCTCGTTGTCGGTCAGGGCGAGTTTGGCCAGCGGGAGCGCCTGGGTCTTTCGGCGCAGGGCCTCCTTCTCCGTGCCCTCCTTGTCCTGGACGGTTTCCTGGTCCACCCGCGTGCGCAGCGCCACGACGTTCTGGATTCCGACGCTGCTGGCCAGGTTGGGCGAGTGGGTGCTGGCGATGACCTGGATGCGGCCAGCCGGACCTTGGGTGTCGTCCTTGAGGGAAGCCTCGGCCTGTTCCTGAAGGTAGTCCAGCAGTACGGCCTGGAGTTGCGGGTGAAGGTGGGCCTCAGGCTCCTCGACGAGGAAGAGGGTCAGCTCCATATGCTGGGCGTTGCGCAGTTCCAAGATGACCGTCGCGATGAACAGCAGGTTGGCATAGCCCAGGCCCGACTCGGTGAGGTCAGCTGGCGGGATTCCGGCCTCAGCCATCTTTACCCGTAGGCTGCGCGCCAGGCGGTGCAGCTCATACTCGGCGAAGGTGACCTCAACCGTCTGCCCGCGGACCGAGTCGGTCAGCTCCCCCAGGTGGCCCTGGATCTCCTTGGTCGTAGCGGTCAGGACGGGATGTTTCTTGAGCTCCGTGAACGAGTCGTTGGCCTGTGCTCGGAACTCTTCCTGCTCGTCTTCCTCGGTGAGGTAGCGGATGATCCGTAGGAGCCGGTTGCCGTCCGAAGAGTCCAGCTCGCGCTGCGCGTCTCTAAGCGGCGCCAGGTAGACGTGCGCAATCTGGTCGCGCTTATCGGGCTCGGCGTCTGGCCCGTCCACCGGACCAGCAGTCACAGTCGGACGCATCTGTTGCCGGACCTCGTCCCGCTTGTACGTCGTCGTGTACGCGGCCTGGTTCGAATCCATGTCGAGCGCGGTGATGTAGTGAGCACGCTGAGCCGCCGACAGGCCGTCGTACGTCGCGCGGAACTGAGCCTCCTGGCCTTCGCGGCCGTGGGACAGGTCGACCTCATCGAACCAGCGCGTGGCCCGTCGGTTCAGCGGTGTAGTGGCTAACCGGAGCGCTTCGATGACGTTGGACTTACCGGAGTTGTTCTCACCCACGAGCAACGTGATGCCGGGTTGGAAGTCGACCTCGATGTCATAGCACGACCGGAAATTCCTAATACCGAGTTGCCGCAGGTACATTCCGGCTTTCGGGTTGTCCTGGCTCACTAACGTGCCCCCGCTAATCCATGAAGCCACAAGATCGGTCCCCTGCACCATGTGTCAGATAGAGCAGCTCTTGCGCACTTTGACACACGATCCGAAGGGTGCTCGGCTGAACCAGCGAGTAATACAGAGTGGCCCTCGTCACGTTGCGTTGGTAGCGTGCCAACGCCGAGGTCGCCGACATCTTGGCCAAGAATTCTGCATCGGACGCCGAAGCACGCGGCTCGCTTTGGTTTCGCCGGCGGCCTGCCCAAGGACCTCCACGGCTTCAACATCCGCGCTGACGAACGCGGCGCCGACGAGGCCGCCGGTACCCTGCGCGCTGCCGATGCCGATGCCGATGCCGTCACCGCTCGTGTGTCATCGACCTCGTTCGCGGAGGGCTCGCACCAACCCGCGTGGCAGGCGGATCACCGTCTGGCGGAAATCATTCGTTCGTTCAGCAACGAGGTGCCGTGACCTGCGCCCTGAAGTACCTGATGGCTCTG
>NZ_JAAPBF010000202.1 GCF_022695985.1 Streptomyces sp. NP-1717
GAGAGACCGTCGCGCCAGGCGGGGAGCAGCTTGTCGGCCAGGCGTGCCTCCAGTACGCCGGTGGCGTCGATACCGAAGGCCACGTCCGTCTCCAGCCACGGCTCGTCCTCCAGCAGCCCGCCGACGACGTCGTGGCCCACGAGCCGCTCGTGGGAGGCGTCGCCCGCCACATGGACGACGTAGAAGTGCACGGCCGCCTCTCCGGCCTCCGTGCGGCGCATGGCCTCCGCCAGCCTGCGGGACGTGGGCGACGACACCGCCTCGGCGGCGGCGAAGTGCCCCACCAGGGCGCCGCGCAGCGCGCGGTGCAGGCCGAACATCGACATGAGGTTGACGCTCGCCAGCATCTCCCCCGTGGCCACGTCGACGTACCGGCCGTACGTCGTGTCCAGACCGAGGTCCGTCATGAGATCCGCGAAGAGCCGCGAGTGCATCCGCTCCGCCCGCCCGCCGCCGAACTCGTCGAACTCGGCCGCGGCCATCGCCGCCTTGGCCCTGCCGCGCAGACGCGGGATGACCCAGGCGTGCGGATCGGCCTCTTTGAGGTGGTAGACGGAACGCTGGGCCGCGTACTCACGCAGGTGCCACAGCTCGCCCTCGTCCTTGAGGTAGTGGGACGTGCTCGTGCCGTCGGGCGGTTCGACCAGGAGGTCGGCGAGCGCCTCACGGACATCGGTGCGGCGTTTGGTGTCCGCGCGCAGCGCGTCCAGGAAGCGGCGTTCGAGGTCGGCGCGGACGGCGAGCAGTGCGGGGTCCCACTCCCAGGCGGGGTCGACGCCGCAGAAGCCGCGGTAGTGCAGTTCGTAGCAGAGGTAGAGCGCGAGGTGGAGGTCCTCGCCGTACGGGTCGGCGTCCGCCGTACCGGTCGGCGGAAGGGGGGTCCTGGAACCGGGGCGGCCGCGCAGGGCACGTACGACTCCGTAGCTGAGGTCGCCACGGCCCGTCGGCAGAGCTGGCCCGGTCGGCCGGACGTCGGCGTTCACCACTGAGTTCACTCCTTGGCCTGATCGAACCGATCAGCGTGCTCGGTTCGACCATTCTCGCCGTTCCGTGCGATCTGTCCCCTTTCGCGCGAAGAGCGTCGGTGACGACGGGCGGACCGTGGGTAACGGCCGGTGGCGCCTCGCGACCGCCGCCGGTGCCCGCTCTTCCCGGCTCGCGGGGCGAGCCCGGCCCCTTGGTCCAGAGGTGGGCGCGGGGTGCGGCCGTTCGGGTGACCGGCCGCCCCGCGCGGGGGTCAGCGCGCCGGCAGCGCGTCCAGCCAGCGCGTCAGGAGCCCGTTGACCTCCTCCGCGCGCTCCTGCTGCACCCAGTGCCCGCAGTCTTCGATGATGTGCGAGGAGACCAGGCCGGGGAGGGTGGTGGGGAAGTTCCGCACGGCGTCGGACATCCACGCGAGGGAGGCGTCGAGGGCGCCGCCGATGAACAGGGAGGGCTGGGTGAGCGGGGCGCCGTCCCAGGCGGCCATGTCCTCCCAGTCCCTGTCGACGTTGCGGTAGCGGTTGAGCGCTCCGGTGGTTCCCGTGCGCTCGAACTCGCCCGCGTAGTGGTCGAGATCGGCCTCCGAGAGCCAGGCGGGCAGCCGCCCGGCGGGGAACCGGTCGCGGAGTCTGCCGCCGGGCGCCACGAAGAAGAGGCTTCCCTCGCCCTCCGGCGGCATGGTGTCGCCCGAGATCCCGGCGTAGAACCCGGCGAGCCATCCCCGGACGTCGGGCTCGATCTCCGCCTCGGCGCGGCCGGGCGTCTGGAAGTAGCTGACGTAGAACTCCTCGTCGCCGCCGATGTGCGCGAACGCCTCGGTCGGGCGGGGGCCGCCGCGCGGCGCGTACGGGACGCTGAGGAACGCCGCCGCGGTGAAGACGTCGGGACGCAGGAGCGCCGAGCCGGCGGCGATGTTCGATCCCCAGTCGTGGCCGACGATCGCGGCGGTCTCCTCGCCGAGGGCGTGGACGACTCCGACGTTGTCGGCGACATGGGCGAGCATCCGGTAGTCCTCGACGGCCGGGGGCTTCGAGGAGCGGCCGTAGCCGCGTACGTCGACGGCCACCGCGCGGTAGCCCGCCGCGGCGAGCGCGGGGAGCTGATGGCGCCAGGAGTACCAGGACTCGGGGAAGCCGTGGACCAGGAGGACGAGGGGGCCGGTGCCCTGTTCCACGAGGTGGATACGGCCACCGGGGACGTCCACCAGACGGTGCGCGGCACCGGGCGGGGTGACGGTGGGGGCTGCCGTGGACGGCGTGGTGGGCTCCGGCATGTGGTCCTCCTCGGGGTGATCGTTTCCGCTGACCATCATTCGGCGACCGTCACGCCCCGGCCAAGAGAACTTGCCGGGTCGGCAAATCGCCGCCCGGCCGGGCGCAGTGTTCTGGTGCGACCGTCCGGGCGAGGGGACGGATGGACCCGCCTGTAAGGTGCGTTTCCATGTCGAATCGACGGGTCAATTCCTCGGCCGAGGCCCCTCCTCCCGGGTCCGCGCCCGGCCCCGGGGACTCCGAAGGGGGTGTCCGCGAAGTAGCGCCGTCCGCCCGTAGGGCGGGGCCCGCGGCGGCTGGTGCGGTGCATCGCAAGGCGGAGGATCGGGCTCGTACTGGGCGTACCCGGCCGGTTCCGACAACGCGGCGAGGTGCCGTGCCAGACGCCGCGGGCCAGGCGGGACTCAGCGGACACCCCCTAGGGACGGATCTCCATCTGGAGTTGAGCGGGCGGGGATCGCGCCGTGAGCAGTTGATGACCGCCCTGCGGGAGGCCATCACGTCGGGCCGGCTGGCGCCCGGCACGCGCCTGCCCCCGTACCGCACGCTCGCCGTGGATCTGGGCCTCGCCCGCAACACCGTCGGCGAGGCGTACGCCGAACTCGTCGCCGAGGGCTGGCTCACCGCACGCCAGGGTTCCGGCACCCGGGTGGCGCCGCGCGCCACACCGCTGCCCGCCAAGGACCCCGTCCGCCGGGTCGCGGCGCCGGCGCCGCGACCCGTGTACGACTTCATGCCGACCTCGCCGGACGCCTCGGCGTTCCCCCGGTCCGCGTGGCTGGCCTCCTCGCGCCGCGCGCTCAACGGCGCGCCGAGCGACGCGCTGGGGGTGGGCGACCCCCGGGGCCGTGTCGAACTGCGCACGGCGCTCGCCGAGTACCTCGCCCGCGCCAGGGGCGTACGGACCGCGCCCCACCGGATCGTCGTCTGCGCCGGTTTCGCCCATGCGCTGCGCATTCTCGGCGAGGTGCTCGACGGCGCGGTCGCCGTCGAGTCGTACGGGCTCGCCTTCCACCGTTCGCTGCTGACCGGCGCCGGGCTGCGCACCGTACCGCTGACCGTGGACGCGGACGGCGCGCGGACCGCGGAGCTGGACTCCGTCGACGCCGGCGCCGTACTGCTCACGCCCGCGCATCAGTTCCCGACCGGGGGTCCGCTGTCGGCGCGGCGGCGGACGGCGGCCGTCGACTGGGCGCGTGCCACGGGGTCGGTGGTGCTGGAGGACGACTACGACGGCGAGTTCCGTTACGACCGGGAGCCGGTCGGCGCCGTGCAGGGGCTCGACCCCGACCGGGTGATCTATCTGGGCTCCACGAGCAAGAGCCTCTCCCCCGCCCTGCGACTGGGCTGGCTGGTCCTGCCCGACGGGCTCGTGGACGAGGTGGTCGCCGTGAAGGGCGTCCGAGAGCTGTGGACCGGGGTCTTCGACCAGCTCACCCTCGCCGACTTCATCGCCCGCGGCGCGTACGACCGGCATGTACGCCTGATGCGGCGCACCTACCGGCGGCGGCGCGACCGGCTCGTGGCCGTCCTCGCCGAGCGGGCTCCGCACATCGCGGTCAGTGGCATCGCCGCCGGGCTGCACGCGGTGCTCGACCTGCCGCCGGGCACCGAGCAGGAGACCGTGCGCGCGGCCGGGCGCCACGGTCTCGCGCTGGCGGGGCTCGACACCTTCCGGCACCCGCTGAGCGGGATGCCACCGCGCGAGGGGCTGGTGATCGGCTTCGGAGCCCCGCCCGATCACGCGTTCAACGACGCGCTCGACGCCCTGTGCGCGGCCCTGCCGCCCGCACCGTAGGACGCCTCGTCGGTGATTCGTTCCACGGTCCCGTCGTGTGACACCACATGGTGCAACCACTGCCCGGTTGCTATGGTCGGTCGCATGACCGCAATGACGCTCCGTATCCCGGACGAGATCAACGCATCGATCAAAGCGGGGGCGGCGGCGGCCGGTCTCTCCCTGAACGCCTACATCGTGCGCGCCGCCCAGCGGCAGGCCGTGCTCGACTCCGCCCGCCGCCTCGCCTCGCTCGGACTCGGCGAGGACCTCGGCGGCGAGGGCGACGCCCTGTGAAACGCGGTGAGATCTGGACGCTCGGCGACGGGCGCGACGTCCTGATCGTCTCGCTGGACGGTCTGGAGGAGGCGTACGGGGCGGTCCTGACCGTCGTGCTGCACGACGCCGGGCGCTATCCCGACACCGCGATGTCCGTGGTGATCGACGACCCGCTGCCGTCCACGGCCGTCGCGGTCAACCTCCAGCAGCTGAGGGTCACGCGGTTCGACGGTGCGAAGCCGCGCGGTCTGGTCGACACGGCGGTGATGGACCGCGTCAGCCAGGCCCTGCGCGCCGTGCTCGACCTCTGAACGGGAGCCGGTGAGACGCCGGACGGGTCTCACCGGCTCCCGCGCCGAGCAGGTTCGAAACCTAGGGCTGCGCCGTGAGCCGGAAGGTCTGGTTGGCCGCCTCGGTGCACGGCTGCTGCGTGAGCGTGGCGCCGTTCACCGTACCGCCGCTCACGGTCAGGCACTTGTTGCTGTGTCTGGCGGCGAACCGGTAGCGGTCGGTGGTCCCGATCCGCTGCGGCTGCCACTGCTGGTTGGTGGCGCCGGTGTAGCTCCACAGATGCGCACGCACTCCGTCGCCGGTGGCGGTGACACCTCCGTCGATGTCCCACACCTTGTTCGCGTGCCGGTTGACGACCTGGTAGTAGCCGTTGCTGGTGGGTCTGAACTGCCAGGTCTGGTTGTTCGCCGCTGGGGCGGAACAGGACCACTGCTGGAGCCCGGTGCCGTCCGCCGTACCCCAACCGGTCGCGTCGAGGCACGCGTTGCTGCCGGTGTTGACCACCTGGTACCAGGTGGCGGGGTCGATGGTGCCGTTGCCCGGGTTGCCGGTGTCGGTGCCGGACCAGACGAGGGTGGCGACGGCGCCGGCCGGAATGGTGTAGGTGGCCGAGCGTCCGGCGTCCGTGATCGAGAAGGTCCTGGCCGCGCTCGCGCCGTTCACGACGTACGCCGCCTTGCCGCCGTCCGGGTTCTGCCAGACGACGTTCTGCACGCCGCCCGCGCCCTGGCTGGTGGAGCCGATGCGGGTGGCGCCGGGCTTGACGAACTTGGTCAGATGGCCGAGGACGTAGTACTCGGCGTTGCGCGTGACCGTGTTGCCGTTGATCTCGACGACGCCGTTGCAGCGGGTGGTGCAGTGGCCCTGGTGGGGGCCGCCGTTCTGGTTCAGGGCGAGGTTCCACATGATGGTGGTCTCGCCGCCGTTGCGCATGTTGGCCACGACGAGGTTCTCGGCGTGCCACTTGAGTGTGTCGGCGAAGGTGTTGGCCGGGTTGTCGCTGTCGGTGCCCGAGCACTCGGTGAAGAAGACCCGCTTGCCGGCCTGTCGGATCTGTGACTGGCTGGTGGGCTGGCCGCCGTAGCAGTGGAACGCCGCGCCGATGACGCGGTTCATGCCCGGCGTCTCGGAGAAGACCTGGAGCGGGTAGTTCGGGTGGTCCCAGTTGTGGTCGTACGCGAGGAGGTTGGTGGGCAGGTTGGCCGCCGTGAGGGTGCGGTCGAGCACCTTGAAGAACGCCGCCTGCTCGGAGGCGGTCATGCTCATCGACGGGTAACTCGTCGCGAACTCGGGCTCGTTCTGCACCGTGAGGTCGGTGAGCTTGAGGCCCTGCTGCTGGTAGCCCTGGATGGCCTTCACCAGGTAGTCGGCGTAGTTCTGGTAGCGGTCGGTGCGCAGACTGCCGCCGTTGAGGCTGTTGTTCGTCTTCATCCAGGCGGGCGGTGTCCAGGGACTGCCCATGAAGCGGATCGCGGGGTTGATCGAGACGGCCTGCTTGAGGACGGGGATGATCGCCTCGTGGTCACGGCCGAGGTTGAAGTCCCCCTGGTTGTCCTCGTAGGTGTAGGCGGCGCCCTGGTTGAAGTCGGTGCCGCCGAGCGGCTGGCGCAGGTAGTTGATGCCGATGCCGTCGCCCTGGGAGGAGAAGAGCGAGGTCATCAGCGCGTTCTTCTGGGCGGCCGGAAGCTGGTTGATCAGATGGCCGGCCGCGCCGGTGACCGAGGCGCCCGCCCCGGTGAACTGCTGTTCCCGCTGGGCCGGGTTGACGTTGATGTCGATGGCCTGCGGCGAGGAGTTGAAGGTGATCTGGCCCGCCGAGGCCAGCTTGCGGCTCCCGTCGGCCGTGGAGATCCACACCTGGGCGGTGGGATCGGCGGCCTGCGCGGTCCCGGACGTGGTGAGTCCGAGGCTGGCGCCCAGCGTGAGCACGCTGAGCGCGACGACGGCTTTGCGAACGACGTTTCTGTGCAGGGTTCTTCGCATACGTGGGGGCTCCTGCCGGTTCGTGTGTCGAACGGATCACCTGCGGCCCGGGGCGTCCCGCGCCGTGGCCGGGGTGGCGCATCGGCGACATGAAAGCACGCTTACTAAGTACTTAGTAAGTCGTCGTGCCGAACTTGTTTCAGGCGGCGCTCCCCACCACCCACCGAGCCCTGACGGTGATCCGGAGAGCCGTAGACTCGCCCGGTGAGCAACAGACGAGCGGGGGAACGGGCCGGCGCCCCGGCCGGGTCCGCCCGGCCGCGTACACCGCGCAGCCCCGGGGCGCGGCAGCGGCGCGAGGAGATCCTGCGCATCGCCATGGAGACGTTCGCGGCGCGCGGCTACAACAACGCGTCACTCGCGGAGATCGCGGATCGCGCGGGACTCACCCAGGCGGGGGTGCTGCACTACTTCCGTTCCAAGGAACTGCTTCTGACGAGCGTCCTCGAACTGCGGGACCAGACCGACATAGAACAGCTCGGCCCCGACCGCCCCCGCGGTCTCGCCTTCCTGCGCCATCTGATCGACACCACACGGCGCAACGCCGAACGCGAGGGCATCGTGCGGCTGTACGCGGTGCTCTCGGCGGAGAGTGTCACCGACCGGCACCCCGCGCAGGACTACTTCCGCAACCGGTACACCGGGCTGCGGGCCTTCGTGGTGGACGCGCTGCGCGAGGCGGCCGAACTGGGCGAGGCCCGCGAGGACCTGGACGTCGAGAACGTGGCGAACGCGATCATCGCGGTGATGGACGGGCTCCAGGTGCAGTGGCTGCTGTCGCCCGATTCGGTGAACATGGCGGCGTCGACGGAGCGTGTGGTGTCGGCGCTGCTGGCGTCCATCGCGCCCGCCGAGGACTGACGGCCCGACCGGATCTCACGAGGCGCGCGCGGCCCGCTGTCTGGCACGGATCAGACCGGCCGCCCACTCGCACCACTCCTGCGTGTCGGCCTCGTGGCGGATACCGCGCCGGCAGGTGAGGTAGGGCCCGAGGTGGCCCGTGGTCCGGACGAATTCCTCCTCGTCGCGGCCCGACAGGATCGAGGTCTCGGTACGGCGGAGCGCGGCCAGCTTCTCCCGGGCCTCGTCCGCGCGGCGCCCGAGGTGCGCGAGCAGCGCGTCGGGCTCGACCACGTCGGCGCACTGCACCGCCACGGTCAGCTCGTCCCGCAGGTTCGTCGGCCGCAGCGGCCCGGCGGCGAAGTCGACCAGCGCTTGGGTACCCGTGTCGGTGAGCGAGTACAGCCGCTTGTTCGGCCGTGACTCCTGCACCACCTCGGTGGCCCGGACAAGCCCCTCCCCGTGCAGCCGGGTCAGCTCCGCGTAGAGCTGCTGGGGCCGGGAGTGCCAGAAGTTGGCCACCCCGACGTCGAAACGCTTGGTGAGTTCGTAGCCACTGGCCTCGCCCTGGATCAGGGCTGCCAGCACGGCGTGCCGCAGAGACATGGCGTCACCCTATCCGGGCCGTCCCGGGCTTTCCGAAGCGTGATTACTCATCTACATTATTAGTCATGGATCTGACTATGCAGGCGGAGAGTCTCGTCGCGGTCGGCGACAGCCTCAGCGAGGGAGTCGGCGATCCGTGCCGGGGCGGCGCGCTGCGGGGCTGGATCCACTACCTGACGTCGGAGCCTCCGGGGCGCCCCGGCACCGTCGCCGTACCGGTTCCGGGCCCGGTGCTCGTCGCCAATCTGGCGCGCAGCGGCACCACCGTCGCCACCCTGCGCCGCGATCAACTGGGACCGGCCGTCGCGCTCGCGCCCTCGTACATCACGTGCGTGATCGGGGTCAACGACGTGATCGCCGCCCGCTTCGACGTCGCGTCCTTCGAGGAGGACTACGCCCATGTACTCGCCGAGTTGAGCGCGGCGGCGACCGTCGGCGTCCTGACGATGACGCTGCACGACGTCGCCGCCGCGCTGCCCCTGTCGCGGGCGCGGCGGGCGCGGTTGCGGCACCGGATCGCCGAGGCGAACGAGGTGATCGAGCGGGTGTCCCGGCGCCACGGGGCCTGGCTGCTCGACGCGGGTGCGGCGGCCCGTTCGGACGGGGCCGGGATCGTCTGCGTGGACCGCCTGCATCCCAACCGGCGGGGGCACCGCTATCTCGCCGCCCTCGCCGGCGATGTCCTGCGCGCACGCGGCGGCGCCGCGCCGGGTCCGGGGGCGGCGGTCCCCGCCGCGGATCCGCCGCACGAGCGCGTCGCCTCCGCGGCGCGGCACCTGCTCTGGCTCGTCCGGCACCTCGTACCGCCCCTGGCCGGGCCGCTGTTCACTGCCCGGAGGGCCGGGCGCGTACGTGCATCCGCTCCCCCTGCTGACCGAAGATACTGAGGAACTCCACGGCTTCCGGGCCGGCGTTGGCCCAGCCGTGCGGCGTGCGGGTGTCGAACTCCGCGGCCTCCCCGGCTCCCAGCACCAGGTCGTGCTCGCCGAGACGCAGCCGGAGCCTCCCGGCGAGGACGTAGAGCCATTCGTAGCCCTCGTGCACCCGCTGTTCCAGTTCGCCGGTCTGCGGCGGGCCGGCGGGCATGATCTGTTTGTACGCGTGGAGACCGCCGAGATGGCGGGTCAGGGGCACGATGGTCATGCCGTGCCGCTGATAGGAGCGCATGTGGACGCGGGGGTCGCCGGTGGCGGGCGCGTCCACGAGTTCGTCGAGCGGCACGCCGTACGCCTTGGCGAGCGGCAGGAGCAGCTCAAGGGTCGGTTTGCGTCCGCCGGACTCCAGCCGGGACAGGGTGCTGACCGAGATCCCGGTCGACTCGCCGAGCTGGGCGAGGGTCGTGCCGCGCTCGCGGCGCAGGGCGCGCAGGCGCGGTCCCACACCGTTCAGGACGGTCGAGAGGTCGTCGTCAGCCATCCCTCCATTTGCCACCTCGGCAAGAAGGTTTGTCAAACCGCGAGCCCCGGCCGGAGCATCTGCGGCAGGTGGAGGTGCTTCGCATGAAGCGGATCATCGAGAGCGAAATGACGAGGGAGACGTGTCAATGACCCACGGTCAGAGCCCGGCGGACGTCCGCACCGACGACGAGACGGACAGCGGTACGGGACGCAGCGCCGGCGGCGGTCCCGACGGCGGTACGAATCAGGAGTTCTGGGACTCCCGTTACGGCGAGAGTGACCGGATCTGGAGCGGTGATCCGAACACGGTCCTGGTCAGAGAGGTCACCGAGCTGAAGCCCGGCCGGGCTCTGGATCTGGGCTGCGGTGAAGGCGCCGATTCGATCTGGCTGGCCGGCCGGGGGTGGCGGGTGACCGCCGTCGACATCTCCGGGGTCGCCCTCGCCAGGGCCGAGCGGCACGCCGCCACGACGGACGCGGGCGTCGCGGACCGTATCGACTGGCAGCGGCACGATCTCGCGGTCTCCTTCCCCGCCGGGACGTTCGACCTGGTCTCGGCGCAGTTCCTGCACTCACCGGGCGACATGCCGCGCGAGCGGATCCTGCGGAACGCCGCGGCGGCGGTCGCGCCCGGCGGGGTGCTCCTGATCGTGGGGCACGCCGGGCTCCCGTCCTGGGAGGCCAACCCCCACCCCGAGGTGCACCTCCCGACGCCCGCCGAGGTACTCGAATCGCTCGAACTGCCCGACGGGGAGTGGGAGGTGCTGCTGAGCGACGAGCACGAGCGGATCCAGACCCGGCCCGACGGGCAGCCGGGCACGCGTACCGACAACGCCCTCAAGCTCCGCCGCCGCGCCGTCTGATACGCCGCGCAAACCGGGATCGTTCTCAGCCGCCGGGCGGGCCCGCCCCGGCCCGCCCGGCGACCGGGAGCAGCGCCGTGCGCAGATCGGTGGCGTCTCGGTGCAGCACCCCGGTCATACCGAGCGCGACGGCGGCGTCCACGTTCTCCTGCCGGTCGTCCACGAAGAGGCAGCGGTCCGGGGCCACCCCCGCGCGTTCGGCCGCGATCTCGTAGATACGGCGGTCCGGCTTGGCCACGCCCACGAGCGAGCTGTTGACGACACTGTGCGCGAGGCCGGTCAGCCCGAGCAGGGCCAGATCGTCGTCCAGCCACCGGGTGGCGTTGCTGACGAGCACCAGCGGGCAGTGCTCTCGGACGTACCGCAGCAGGTCCACGACCGCCTCGTCTGCCCGGAAGCCGGCCGTGCTGAAGGCCCGTGCCAGAGCCTCGGCCTCGTACGGCGTCACGCGCGGAAGCAGGCCCCGGACGATCGAGTCCGCCCACTCCTCGCGGGTGATCCGCCCCAGCAGCAACGGCAGATCGTTCTCGGGCGCGAATCCGACGGACGCCGTGGTGCCTTCCGGCAGTCCCGCCGCCCGCTCCAGACGGCTCACCTCGGACAGGTCGAAGAAGCGGATGACGCCGTCGATGTCGCACAGCACCGCGTCGAAGGCCGGTTCACGGGTCGCCGGCCGGGTCGCCCCACTGCTCACGCCCACTCCCGGTCTCAGAGGCCCATCTCGACATAGTCCAGGTCGGTGAACTCCACCTCCAGGCCGGTCGCGCGACGGCCGTTGTCCTTGAAGTACTGCTCCTGGAGTCCTTCGGCGACGATGCCCCGCAGTTCGCCCTCGTCGGCGCCGGTCTCGTGCGCGGTCAGGAGGCGGGCCGCGACCTGGGGAGGGAGCAGTTCGGTGATGCGCCGCATCCGGGGGTCGTCGGTGGAGCCGACGGCCGCCGTGAAGCCGAAGCGGGCGCGGGTCTCCACCACGATGCCCGTACTCGTGGCGGCCTTCGTCATCGCCTCCTTACGGATGCGGGGCTGCCAGTCCTTCCGCACCTCCGCCGCCAGCCGCTCGGCGAGCGCCGCCCTGGGGCGCTTGAGGTCACCCTTGAGATAGCGCTCGACTGTGCGCTGGGTGCAGCCGAGCCGGCGCGCGACCGCGCGCGTCGAGCCCTTCTCCTTCTTCACGAGGAACCGCATCCGCGCGCCGGCGGACTTCGGGATCGGGCGGGTCGCGGTGTTCTCCGCGGCCTTGGTGATGCTGTCGCCGATGATGCCCACGGCGCTCACTCCCCTTCGGCGACGGCGTCGACGCCGTCCTTGATGTGCCGGGCCGGGTTGAGGCCCTCGTCCAGCAACTGGGCCGCCCAGAGCAGCGATTGGGTGCCTTCGTGCTTGACCATGCCGGGGCTGACGCCGAGCCGGAACGTCCCGGGGGCCGGTCTGCCGTCGGCGGTGCGCGGCAGCAGGTCGAGCGGGCTCGGGCTGTCGGAGAGGAAGACGACGCCGTCGGAGAGCAGCGCGACCGGCAGGAGCGCGTCGTCCTCGAAGTGCAGACGGCCGGCCGGCGGCGGCGCGGACTGGGTGGCGACGGCGGTCCTGACGAGTTTGCGGTGCATGTTGACGCGGGCGGTGGCGATCACCGCGGCGCGGATGTCGGGCCGCCAGGTGGGGCGCTTGAGGGCGGGCCAGCGCTCACCCGGGCGGTACGCGGCGCCCTGGGGGCGCTCGCGGAGCTTGCCGATCCCGCCCTTGACGGTCGACTTGATCGCGGCGAGTACGGCGGCCGCGCCGGGGTCGGACCGCTTGTGGTGCTCCATCGCGGCGAGGAAGCCGTGCTCGTCCAGGTCGGTGGTGACGCCGAGTTCGGCCATCGTCGTCCGGTAGGCGTCGGCGAGGCGCTTGTACCAGGGGTCCAGATACGGGCCGCACTCCGGGCGCACCCACGCTTCGAGGGGGCGCGGAATGACGGGCAGCCCGTACGTGGTGACCAGTTCGTGCGCGTACGCGACCGTCGGCGTGGCGTACCAGGCCGGTCCGGTGGGGCGGCTGCCGCGCGGAGTGAACGGGGAGGGCAGGCGGGGGTCCATCTCGATGCCCGACAGGTCGATCAGCCAGCTGCCGGGCACGCTCTTGTCGAAGTCGGGCGAGGTGAGGTGGACGGGCTCGCCGAGGCCGACGGACAGCCGGTTCGCGGCGGCGAGGAAGGCGGTGTTGACGTCGATGCCGACCGCGTACTTCCGGGCGCACTCGGCGTCGGTGAGCAGCTGCGGATCGCGGATCCAGTCGTGCGCCTCCTCGTCGATGACCTCGTCGGGGGTGCGCCAGTGGCCGCGTGGGTGGAGCGCGGCGACGACGGGGTGTTCGTCGGGTGCCTCGGGCGGTGCGGGGTCCACGGCCCGGGTCAGGGAGCCTGGCACCGGGCCGGAGGTCCAGGTGCCGGTCGCGGTGTCCTTGACCGGCCGGGTCGGCGGGCGCAGGGCGGTCATCAGCTCCAGACCGGAGACGGCGGTGGAGCCGCAGGGGGTGATGACGCGTGCGGCGTACGTGCCGAGCACCCGGGCCAGTTCGGCGGGCGGCAGGGCCGCGGCGCCGGGCCAGCCGCGCTGGTCGAGCGCGTCCCACGGGAGCACGGCCAGCTGCACGCACTGGCGGCGTCCTTCGCGGGCCGGGCGGTAGATACGGGCCCAGGGGCCGAAGCCGCGCTTCGTCAGCGTCCATTTCGCCCGGGCGACCTGCTTGTTGACCTTGTGGTCGTCGGGCAGTCGCAGACCGCGCCGGTCCTCCAGTACGGGCGGCAGGCCGAGGCGCAGCGCGGCGGACTCGGTGAGGACGATCAGCGGGTCGGAGTCCCTGCCGTGGCGGTCCAGTCGGGGCGCGCCGAGCGCGGCGTCGGTGAGGGCCCACTCGACGAGCGCGGGGATGTCCTTGGCGGGGCAGGTCAGGACGAGGCCGCCGACGCAGTAGGCGCTTCCGTCGC
>NZ_JAAPBF010000203.1 GCF_022695985.1 Streptomyces sp. NP-1717
CGGAGGGGGCGGCTTCCAGCACCGGTACACGGCCGGTGAACGCGGGCCGTGCGGTCGCCTCACGGTGGTCGTCGGCGGGCGCCTCGCCGGCGGTGCCCGACGGAGCGGACGCGCCGCCCGCCGTGGCGGCGGCCGGCCGGGCGGTCGTCTCACGGTGGTCGTCGGCCGGGACCTCGTCGGCGGTGGCCGGCGCCGACGCGCGGACGGCGGCGGCCGGCCGGCCCGCCCTCGGCTCCGCACCGGAGCGCCGACGGCCGGTGTCCTGCGGAGCTGCCGGAGCCGAGCTTCCCTTCGCCATGACGGGACCGTCGCCACCACCCACCGAGGCACGGTCCGACGCCCGTCGCGGGCGAGAGGCGGACGGGGCCGAAGGGCCGGCCTCCACCACCGGCACACGGCCGGCGGCAGCCGACCGGGCGGTCGTCTCACGGCCCGCCGAAGTCCTGCCGCCCCGGCCGCGCGGTCCGTCGGAGGTCGCGGTCGGCTTCTCGGCGTCGCGCGGGGCGGATTTCTCTCCGTCGGAGGTGCGGGCGGAGGCCCGCCGCGTGCGGGGGGTCACCTCGCGTGGAGCGGGCTTCTTGCGCCCGGAGGCAGGGGTGTCGGACTTCGGGGCGGCGGTCGCCGGCTTGCGGTCTGAGGCCCGGCGGGCGCGGGTGGTCGCGGGGGTGTCCTCCGTGACACGGTCGCCCGTACGAGCGCCCCGGCGCCGAGGGGGTTTTGGTGACTTGTCGTCAGGTGACGCCGTTTCGGGGGGAGTTGAGGCTCTGCCGTCCAGGTCCACCGACTGGTCCGTCACGGCCACACTCCTTCCCCTGCCCGTTCGGCGGGGTGCGCACGAGTCGAGCCCCGGCGGGTCCGCACGGGTGATTCGAGCGTAGTTCACGCGCTGCGGCACACCGTGCGGGGCGCGGCGACAAATCCCCCAATCGGATCAGCAGTTCGTCCTACTGGGCGCGGGCAATCCGGACCCCCATCCGATCCCGCGAGCCCTCACAGCTCGAACGGCCGCGCCGGCCACGCTGCGTCCGCCGGACGCAGCGCCGCCACCCCGTCCCCCGCCAGCGCGGCGGTCAGCGCCAGCGTCCCCACCACGAGCGCGTTGTTGTGCAGTTCGCCCGCCAGTACGCCCCGTACCAGCTCCGGCAGCGGCACCCGCGCCTGCTCCATGTCCGCCTCCTCCTCGGAGACGTCGAAGCGCGCGCCCTGAGCCTCCGACAGATCGCGGGCCAGGAAGATCCGGACGGACTCGTCGCAGCCGCCGGGCGTCGTGTAGACGTCCACCAGCACCCGCCAGTCCTCCGCCTTGACGTGCGCCTCCTCGTACAGCTCCCGCTGCGCCGCGTGCAGGGGGTTCTCGCCGGGGACGTCGAGCAGGCCGGCCGGGATCTCCCACAGCTTCTGGCGCACGGGGTGCCGGTACTGACGCAGGACCAGCACGCGGTCCGACTCGTCCAGCGCGAGGATAGCGACCGAGCCCGGGTGGACCTGGTAGTCGCGGCGCGCCACCGAGCCGTCGGGCATGACCACGTCGTCCGTGCGGACGCTGGTCTTGTTGCCCCGGAACGGCGTCGCGGTGGCCGTGATCGGCCACTCCTCCGGGGTGTCCTTGATCGCCATCGAAACCTACCTCCACACACGGCCGCATCCGGCCACACAGCAGAAAACCGAGGTACGGGCCCCCCGGCGCCCGGGACGGGCCGTACCTCGGTCAACGTTATCCCCCGGATCGGGGCCCTACGCGCCCTGCTGACGCTCCACCGCGGCCTTGACCAGGCCCGCGAACAGCGGATGCGGCCGGGTGGGACGCGACCGCAGCTCCGGGTGCGCCTGGGTGGCGACCAGGTACGGGTGCACCGTGCGCGGGTACTCCACGTACTCGACGAGCTTGTTGTCGGGCGAGGTGCCCGAGAAGACGATGCCCGCCTTCTTCTCCAGCTCGGCGCGGTACGCGTTGTTGACCTCGTACCGGTGGCGGTGGCGCTCCTCCACGTACGGCAGGTCGTCGTAGACGCCGCGCACGATCGAGCCGTCCGCGAGCTTCGCCGGGTAGAGACCCAGGCGCATCGTGCCGCCGAGGTCGCCGGCGCCCTCCACGTAGGCGAGCTGCTCCTCCATCGTGGAGATCACCGGGTGGGCCGTCGCGGCGTCGAACTCCGTGGAGTTGGCGTCCGGGTTCTCCAGGAGGTTGCGCGCGGCCTCGATGATGACGCACTGGAGACCGAGGCAGATGCCCAGCAGGGGGATCTTCTGTTCGCGGGCGTACTGGATCGCCCCGACCTTGCCGGTCACGCCGCGCTCGCCGAATCCGCCGGGGATCAGGATGCCGTCGACGTCCCCGAGCTGCCGCGCCGCGCCCGCGGGCGTCTTGCAGTCGTCCGAGGTGACCCACTTGACCTTGACCCGCGCCTTGTTGGCGAAGCCGCCGGCCCGCAGGGCCTCGGTCACCGACAGATAGGCGTCGGGCAGGTCGATGTACTTGCCGACGAGTGCGACGGTGACCTCGTGGTCGGGGTTGTGGACCCGGTCCAGCAGGTCGTCCCAGACGGTCCAGTCGACGTCGCGGAACGGCAGGTCCAGCTTCCGTACCACGTACGCGTCCAGCCCCTCGGTGTGCAGCACCTTGGGGATGTCGTAGATGGACTTGGCGTCGATCGCCGCGACCACGGCGTCCTCGTCCACGTCGCACATCAGCGAGATCTTGCGCTTGATCGACAGCGGCACCTCGCGGTCGGCGCGCAGCACGATCGCGTCCGGCTGGATACCGATGCTCCGCAGCGCCGCGACCGAGTGCTGGGTGGGCTTGGTCTTCAGCTCGCCGGAGGGGCCGATGTACGGAAGCAGCGAGATGTGCACGACGAAGACGTTGTCGCGGCCCACCTCGTGGCGGACCTGGCGGACGGTCTCCAGGAAGGGCTGCGACTCGATGTCGCCGACCGTGCCGCCGACCTCCGTGATGACGACGTCGACGTCGTCGGTCGCCATGCGCCGGATGCGGTGCTTGATCTCGTTGGTGATGTGCGGGATGACCTGGACGGTGTCGCCGAGGTACTCGCCGCGGCGCTCCTTGGCGATGACCGTCGAGTAGACCTGGCCTGTGGTGACGTTGGCCGAGCCGTCGAGGTCGACGTCCAGGAAGCGCTCGTAGTGCCCGACGTCCAGGTCGGTCTCGGCGCCGTCGTTGGTGACGAACACCTCACCGTGCTGGAAGGGGTTCATCGTGCCGGGGTCGACGTTCAGATAGGGGTCGAGCTTCTGCATGGTGACCCGCAGGCCCCGCGCTTTGAGGAGTGCCCCCAGGCTGGAGGCGGTCAGGCCCTTGCCGAGGGAGGAAGCGACGCCCCCGGTGACGAAGATGTGCTTGGTCGTCGAGGAGGTCGAGGATCGGTTCGGCATGGCCAAGAGGGGGCTCCCGTGGTCGCGGTCTGAGGTGCGTACCGGCGCCCCTGTCCGGTGGATCACCAGTGAGACCGGAGGATCTGGAGGGGTGCCGTCGCTGCGGTTCGGGGCCCCTGAGAAGCGCTGGGGGGCCATCCGCCCACGGGCCACCAGGGTATCAGCGACGGCAGCGGGAGGTTCCCGAGGTCCACGCGCCCGACCCCTGGGACGGATGTGCGACGGGCCGACGGCGCGAGGACGACTTGGCGGGATGGCGGGGATATGTCGGGGGCGATTTTCGGCCACCTCTTTTCGGGAGCCCGCGGCCCGTCCGGAACCGGCCAAGATCACAGATTGATCACCCCACGAGGCCCGCGATCGGCGCACGTTCACCGTTTGATCACTTCGCGGGCACAGGGTCGTCGGCGCTGAGTCGTCACACCGTCACCGCACGTCATGGAAGGTGCGGTGGCCGGGACTCCGCCACCCTCGGGCCACTCGTTCGGCTCACTCCTGTTGCCGGGACACCTGCGCGGATCCCCGATGTGCGTCGTATCCTGCTCGGACATTCGCTGCCGAGTCCGGCCGGCAAACGGCACTACCCCCGCCCGTGTTCCCGGAAAAAGAGCTCGTCAACGACCCTTGACCGCAGTAAGCGCCCCCTGTGGGGGCGAACGTGGCCGTTCGACTGGAGATGCACGTGGCCGGGCGCATCGAGGATTACGCACTCATCGGAGACATGCAGACCGCCGCCCTGGTCTGCCGGGACGGCACAGTCGACTGGCTGTGCCTGCCCCGCTTCGATTCGCACGCCGTGTTCGCGGCGCTGCTGGGAACCGACGAACACGGTTTCTGGCGGCTCGGACCGGCCTCGCCCGCGGGAGCCGAGCCCCCGCGGGCCGACCGGCGCCGCTACGTGGGCGACTCCCTGATCCTGGAATCGGAATGGGACACGCCGCGCGGCACGGTCAGAGTGACCGATTTCATGCCCCCGCGTGACGGCGCTCCGCAGCTGATCCGGATCGTGGAGGGCATCAGCGGCCGGGTGCCCATGCGCTCCGCCCTGCGAATGCGCTTCAGCTACGGCCGGGTGGTGCCCTGGGTGCACCAGGTCGACAACCGCACCGTCGCCGTCGCCGGGCCGGACTCGATCTGGCTCGACACCGAGGCGGACACGTACGGCAAGAACCTGACGACGTACTCCGACTTCACCGTGGCGCCCGGCGACCGCGTCGCCTTCACCATCAGCTGGCAGCCCTCGCACCGGCAGCCGCCCGCGCTGCCGGACCCCGAGGGATCGCTGACGCTGACGTCGGAGTTCTGGCGCGAGTGGGTCGAGCACTGTACGTACCACGGCCCCTACCGCGAGGCCGTCGTCCGCTCGCTGATCACGCTCAAGGCCCTGACGTACGCGCCGACCGGCGGCATCGTCGCCGCGCCGACGACGTCGCTGCCCGAGGACATCGGCGGCTCACGCAACTGGGACTACCGCTACACGTGGCTGCGCGACGCGGCCATCACCCTCTCCTCGCTGCTGCGCACCGGCTACCGCGAGGAGGCCCGCGCCTGGCGCGAGTGGCTGCTGCGGGCCGTGGCGGGCGACCCCGAGAACCTTCAGATCATGTACGGGATCGCCGGCGAGCGAGAGCTCGGCGAGGCGGAGCTGGACTGGCTGCCGGGTTACGAGGGATCGGGCCCGGTCCGGGTCGGCAACGGCGCGGCGCACCAGCTCCAGCTCGACGTATACGGCGAGGTCACCGAGGCCCTGCACCTCGCGCACATGACCGGTCTGGCGCGCAACGACTACGCCTCGCTGCTCCAGCTCAAGCTGATCGAGTATCTGGAACGCCACTGGGACCAGCCGGACGAGGGCATCTGGGAGGTGCGCGGTCCGCGCCGCCACTTCGTGCACTCGAAGGTGATGGCGTGGGTCGCGGTCGACCGGACGATCAAGCTGATCGAGTCGGGCGACGCGGACGGGCCGCTGGAGCGCTGGCGCGAGATGCGCGACGACATCCACCACGACGTGTGCGAGAAGGGTTACGACAAGGAGCGCAACACCTTCACACAGTCGTACGGCTCCAAGGAGCTGGACGCGTCGCTCCTGCTCATCCCGCAGATGGGCTTCCTGCCGCCGGACGACAAGCGCGTCATCGGCACCATCGAGGCGATCCAGCGCGAACTCTCCACGGAGGACGGCTTCGTCCTGCGCTACCCGACATCGGGCGACGACGCGGGCGTGGACGGACTGGAGGGCGACGAGGGCGCGTTCCTGGCCTGCTCGTTCTGGCTGGCGGACGACCTCGCGATGATCGGCCGGGTCGACGAGGCCCGGAAGCTCTTCGAGAAGCTGCTGGCGCTCCGCAACGACCTGGGGCTGCTGGCCGAGGAGTGGGACCCGCGGCTCCAGCGGCAGGTCGGCAACTTCCCGCAGGCGTTCAGCCATGTGCCGCTCATCGACACGGCGCTGCGCCTGACGGCTTCGGGGGCGTACGGCGGCTGAGGGCTCGCGGCGACACGGGAGCGCGGGCCGGGTAGCGTCCGGCCCCATGGACGATCAGGCCGGAATCACCGTGCGGCGGGCCCTGGATCTGCCGGGGCTCCGCGGCGGGCTCCCGGAGGTCGTCGCCGGGTCCGACCGGCTGCACCGCCCCGTGCGCTGGGTGCACGCGGGCGAGGTGCCGAACATCGCTTCCCTCCTCAAGGGCGGCGAGCTGCTGCTGACCACCGGCATCGGTCTCGGCACCCGCCCCGCCGAACAGCGCGCCTTCGTGCGCAGGCTGGCCGACCGGGGGATCGCGGCGCTGGTGATCGAGCTGGGGCCGCGGTTCGTGCGGCTGCCCGCCGCCGTCGTCGAGACGGCGCGGGCGACCGGGCTGCCGCTGGTGCAACTGCACCGCGAGGTGCCGTTCGTCTCGGTGACCGAGGAGATCCACACCGAGATCGTCAACGGTCATTACGCGCTGCTGCGCCAGGCCGAGGAGGTTCACCGGCGGTGTACGGACGCCCTGCTCAACGGCGGCGGCGTACCCCAGGTGCTGCGTATCCTCGCCGACTTCGCCGGCAATCCGGTCTTCCTGGAGACCGCCGACGGACAGCTCCTGTACGCGGCGGCCGGCGCGTCCGGGCCGCCGGCCTGCGCCGAACCGCTCCAGGTCTGGGAGGGGCTGCGCGCCCAGGCGGCGGACCGCGAGGCGGGGCCGCCGGCGGGCACGGTGCTGGTGGACGTACCCGGTGGCGGGCACGGGGCCGGGTCCGTACGCGCCCGGCTCGTACTGCCTCCGGTGGCGGCCCCGCTGCTTCCGGTGCACCGGATGGCGGCCGAGCGGGCGGCGGGCATCCTCGCGGTCGTCCTGATGCAGGCCCGTCAGGAGGACGAGCTGGCCGCACGCGGCCGGGGCGACTTCCTCACCGATCTCGCCGAGGGCCGGATCGCGGCGGACGACGCCCCGGCGCAGGCCGCCGTGCTGGGCTTCAGACCGGGCGAGGGCCCGCTGCTGCCGGTGGTGATGCGGCTGGGCCCCGAGCCTGCTCCGCCGGGCAACTGGGCGCCGCTGGCGCGGGCCGTGCTGGAGGAGCTGTCGTCCGTGGGGGTGCCGGTGCTCCTCGGCGTACGTCCCGTGGAGGGGCGGATCCCGCTGCTGCTCGGGCTGCGCTCGGAGTCCGAACGCGCGGCGGTGGCCGACCGGGTCGCGGCGGCGCTGCGCGCGGGTGTGGAACGGTCCGGGCTGATCCGTCCCGGCGGGCCGCGGCCCGTGGTGGTCGTCGGCGTCCCGGGCGGCTGGGCGGCGGCGAGCGCGGGCCTGCGGCACGCGGCGGAGACCGCGGCGGCGGCGCGGGGCCTGCCGGAGCGGCCGTGGCACGACGCCCGGCGCCTGGACATCGACCTGCTGCTGTGGCGGCTGCGGGACCACCCGGACCTGTCGGCGTTCGTGGACCGCGCGATCGGCCCGCTGCTCGCCCACGACCGCACGTCACGCGCCCCGCTGCTGCCGACCTTGGCGACGTTCCTGGACCACGCGGGCCGCAAGGCGGAGACGGCGCGCGAACTGCATCTGAACCGGCAGACGCTCTACAACCGGCTGGCCCGGATCTCCGAGCTGCTGGGCACGGACCTGGACGACCCGCAGACGGTCCTGGCCCTGAGCCTGGCCCTGCGCGCACGCCGCCACGTCCGCTGAGCACCCGGCCCACCCGGCGACCGAGAACAGAGCACCCAGCCCGCCCGGGAACTGAGGGCAGACCCGCAGCCTGCCCGGCGATTGAGGGCAATGCTTGGAGCCCGCCCGGCGATTGAGGGCAAAGCACCCAGCCCACCCGGCGACTGAGGGCGGAACCCGCAGCCCGTCTGGCGGCCCAGGACGGCAGCGCGGGTCGCCTCATCGCGACGGCTGCGTCAATTCGTCGTAGACGCTCAGGACATGGGCGATCGTGTCGTCCTCCGTCGGCCACGTCGCCGCGCGCGCCCGCCCCGCCGACGCCAGTTCGGCCCGGCGGCCGGGATCGCCCAGCAGGCGGGTCACCGTGTCCGCGAGGGCCGCGGCGTCGCCGTACGGGATCAACTCCGCCGCGTCGCCGACCAGTTCGGGCACGGCGCCGACCGACGTCGCGACCAGGGGGACTCCGAGCCGCAGCGCCTCCTGGGCCAGCAGCGACCGGGCCTCCCAGCGGCTCGGCAGGAGCGCGACGTCCGCGGCGGCGAGGAGTTCGGTCACGTCGTCGCGGCGCCCCACGAGGCTGACCGGCAGGTCCTCGCCGTCGATCCGCCCCTGGAGCAGCGCCCGTTCGCGGCCCTCGCCCGCGATGACCAGGAGCGGTACGGGGTCGAGAGCGCGCCACTCCCGCGCGGCGTCCAGCAGCGTGCCGTACCCGCGGTCGGGCACGAGGCTGCCGACGGCCATCAGCAACGGCCGCCCCGTCGCGCCCAGTTCGGCGCGGGCCTTGGCGTTGTTGTCGTCCTCGGCGTCGTCGCCGAGCGCCGGGACCCGGCGCGGGGACGGGACCGCGACCGGTGCGAGCCGCGCGTCGCGGGCGCCTCGGCTGCGGGCGCGGTCGACCAGCTCGGAGGAGGCGCCGAGTACAACGGACGCCGCCCTGACGGCCCTTCGCTCCAACAGCCGCAGCAGATGCCCGCGCGGCCCGTCCGCGTGCACGCGGGTGTGCCAGGTGACGACGAGCGGCACCCGCTGCCCGCCGAGGGCGACCGCGGAGCGCACGGCGGCGTGCAGCCCGTGCGCGTGCACCACGTCCGCGTCGGAGCAGGCGGCCCGCAGCGCCCCGAGGGACATCGGATCGCCGCGCCGGGCCACCGGCACATGATCGGCGCCGCAGCCACGGAAGTCGTAGATCCGCTCCAGCGAGTCCGGCGCGCACACACTCACCCGTACGCCCCGGGCCACGAGCCCCGCCGTCAGCGACCGGACGTGCGCGCTGCTTGCCGCGCTGCCACCGCCGAGCACCTGGACCGTACGCAGCTGTGTCACGTGGCCAGGGCTCCTGTTCAGATGGTGTGTGCTGCGCCAAGGATGCCAGCCGGTACGGACCTTCCGGCACCGAGGGTGAGTCGCGGGTGTGTCGATCGCACGACTACCCGCCCCAACATCACTCACACGAGTGATCTCTCGACGCGCACCATCTACGGTACCGCCGCGAGAGGGTCCCTTGTGCGATGACCGGACCGGTCCCGCGGCGTCAGCCGTCAGCGTGACCCGGCGACCACCTACGCGTCCGCGCGTGCCGTCGCCAGCAGTTCCTCCGCGTGGGCACGGGCCGTCTCCGAGTCCTCCTGGCCCGCCAGCATCCGGGACAACTCCCGTACCCGGTCCTCGCCTTCGAGGACCGTGACACCGGACCTGGTCACCGAGCCGTCGTTGGTCTTCTCCACCAGCAGTTGCCGGTCGGCGAAGGCCGCGACCTGCGGCAGATGCGTCACGACCACCACCTGCGCGGACCTGGCGAGCTTCGCGAGCCGCCGGCCGACCTCGACCGCCGCCTTGCCGCCGACGCCCGCGTCCACCTCGTCGAAGAGGTAGGTCGGCACGGGGTCGGACCCGGCGAAGACCACCTCGACCGCGAGCATCACGCGCGAGAGTTCACCGCCGGACGCGCCCTTGGCGATCGGCCGCGGCTGCGCGCCGGGGTGCGGGGCCAGCAGCAGTTCGACCTCGTCCGCGCCGGACGAGCCGTACGCCACCGGACGGCCGTCCACCTCGACGCCGTCCGGGTCCTCGGTCTGGCTCACGGCGAACGAGACACGTGCGTGCGGCATCGCGAGGGAGGCGAGTTCGGCGGTGACGGCTTCGGCGAAGCGCGCCGCCGCCTCCGTGCGGGCGTCCGTCAACGCCTGTGCCAGCCCGGACAGTTCACCCAACAGGGTGGTGTGCTCGGCGGTCAGCTCGCCGATCCGGTCGTCGTCGCCCTCGAGTTCGGTCAGCCGCGCCGCGTTCTCCTGGGCCCACGCCAGCACGGCGGCGATGTCCTCGCCGTACTTGCGCGTCAGCCCGGTGAGCGCGGCCCGCCGCTCCTCGACCGCCGCGAGCCGCAGCGGGTCGGAGTCCAGATTGTCGGCGTAACCGGCGAGTTCACCGGCCACGTCGGCCAGCAGGATCGCGATCTCGCCCATCCGGTCGGCGAGCGCGGCCAGGGCGGGGTCGTGGGACCGTACGGCCTCCAGGGCCCGTCCCGCGCCGCCCACGAGCGTCGTCGCGTCGCCGCCCTCGGCGGGGTCCTCGGGCATGCCGACGAGTGCCGCGTGCGCGACGGACGCCGCGGACGCCAACGCCTCGGCGTGGCCGAGCCGTTCGGCCTCGGCGGCCAGCTCGGTGTCCTCCCCGGGGAGAGGCTCGACCGCGGCGATCTCGTTCAGGCCGAAACGGAGCAGGTCCGCCTCCTGCGCGCGTTCGCGGGCGCGGGTGGTCAGCTCCGCCAGTTCGGCGGCGACGGCCCGCAGCCGGCGGTAGGCGTCCGAGTACTTGGCGAGCGGCGCGGCGACCGCGTCCCCCGCGTACCGGTCGAGCGCCTGCCGCTGCCGGGCGGGCCGCAGCAGACCCTGCTGGTCGGTCTGGCCGTGTACGGCGACGAGGTCGTCCGCCAGCTCGGCCAGCACCCCCACCGGCACGGAACGCCCGCCGATGTGAGCGCGCGAGCGCCCCTCGGCCGAGACGGTCCTGCTGACCAGCAGCGCGCCGTCGTCGAGCTCGGCGCCCGCCTCCTCGGCGCGCAGCGCGGCCGGGGCGTCGGCGGACATGGTGAGCCGACCCTCCACCACCGCCGCCTTGGCACCGATCCGCACCAGGGCGGCGTCGGCGCGACCGCCGAGCAGCAGCCCCAGGCTGGTGACGACCATGGTCTTGCCCGCGCCTGTCTCACCGGTCACCGCGGTGAAGCCCGGCGACAGCTCGACCACCGCGTCGTCGATGACCCCGAGCGACCGTATCCGCATCTCCTCCAACACGGACACGACCTTACGAGGTCCGGGACCCGATGTGCGACGGCCCCCCGCCCTCCGATTCGCAGAGGGCTCCCCCGCGAGGTGCTTCGCGGGGGGCCGGATCGGCCCGGCCCGCCCGGTGCCGGCGCCGTGAACGGAGAGGTTCACCGGGCCCGTGAGCCGCGCGACCCACCGACCCGCGGGACCGGGCCGGGGCTGTGTCGGACAATTCCCGCCCGGCCGGGGGCGCCTGGCACGGCACCTCGCCGCGTTGTCGTCGGACGGCCGAGTACGCCCCGTACGAGCCGGGCCCCCGCCTTGCGACGCACCGCACCCACGAGACAGGCAGGCGCCGGCCCCGGCCGGCGGGCGGACGCGCTGTTCGCCGGACACGGCTCTAGTGCGGTGCCCCGCGCCATCCCGCCACCGGGAGGGCGAACTTCGCCACCAGCCGGTCCGTGAAGGACGCCTGGTGCAGGCGTGCCAGGCGGACGGGCACCGCGCCGCGCCGGACCTCCACCCGTGCGCCCGCCGGCAGCTCGACCGTCCTGCGGCCGTCGCACCAGAGCACCCCGTGCGGCGTGTGCGGCTGCACCTCCACCGCGAGCACCGACTTCGGCGACGTCACCAGCGGCTTCGCGAACAGCGCGTGCGCGCTGATCGGCACCATCAGCAGCGCCTCCACCTCCGGCCACACCACGGGGCCGCCCGCCGAGAAGGCGTACGCCGTCGACCCGGTCGGGGTGGCGCACACGATGCCGTCGCAGCCGAAGCCGGTCACCGGCCGCCCGTCGATCTCCAGGACGACCTCCAGCATCCGCTCGGGCGACACCTTCTGCACGGCCGCCTCGTTGAGCGCCCAGTCCCGGTGCACGACGGTGCCGTTGCGGTGGACGATGATGTCGATGGTCATCCGCTCCTCGACCTCGTACGCGCGGGTCACCACCCGGTCGACGACCTTGTCCAGGTCGTCGCGCTCCGCCTCGGCGAGGAAGCCGACCCGTCCGAGGTTGACGCCGAGCATCGGCACGCCCGACGCGCGGGCGAACGCGGCGCCGCGCAGCAGCGTGCCGTCGCCGCCGAGCACGATCAGCAGCTCACAGCCGTTCAGCGCGCCTGGCGAGGCCTCCGGGATGGTCTCGACGGCCGCCGGGACCGGCAGATCCGCCGCCTCGGCGGCCAGTACGCGGACACCGAGACCGTTGCGCAGCAGCCCCTGCACCACCAGTTCGGCGCTGCGGATCGCGGCGGGTCTGCCGGTGTGGGCCAGCAGGAAGACGGTGCGGTGTTCCGCGCCGGCCTCCGGGGTCTGTTCCGATTTCGTCGTCAACGGGGTCCCTCCGCCACAGCACGGTCGACATCGGCCGGGTCGACATCGGGCGCCCCGGCGGTGAGCCACAGGAAGTATTCGACGTTCCCGGCGGGTCCGGGCAGCGGGCTCGCGGTCACGCCGCGTGTCCCGAGACCGAGTTCCGCCGCCTTGCGCGCGACCGCCCGTACGGCGTCGGCCCGCAGCTCCGGGCTGCGCACGACTCCGCCGCTGCCGAGGCGTTCCCTCCCGACCTCGAACTGCGGCTTGACCATGAGCACCAGGTCCGCGTCGGGCGCCGCACAGCGTGCCAGCGCGGGCAGCACCAGGCCGAGCGGAATGAACGACAGGTCACCCACGATCAGGTCCACCGGCTCTCCGTCGATGATCTCCAGCGTCAACTCACGTACGTTCGTACGGTCCTTGACGGTGACGCGTTCATCGCTCTGCAGGGACCAGGCGAGTTGACCGTAACCGACGTCCACGGCGACGACCTGCCGGGCGCCGGACCGCAGCAGTACGTCGGTGAAGCCACCGGTCGACGCGCCCGCGTCCAGCGCCCTGCGCCCCTCCACCCGCAGACCGAGGGGTACGAACGCGGCGAGGGCGCCCGCGAGTTTGTGGCCGCCGCGCGAGACGTAGTCGGGGTCGCCGCCGTCCTCCGCGACGACGAGCGCGGCGCTGGTCTCCACCTGGGTGGCCGGCTTGGTCGCGGTGGCGCCGCCGACGGTGACCCGTCCCGCGGCGATCAGCTGGGTCGCGTGCTCGCGTGAGCGCGCGAGGTTGCGGCGTACCAGCTCGGCGTCGAGACGGCGGCGTGCCACTCCTGCCACGTGTCGTTCAGCTCCTGTGGTCGTACGACGGCGAGGGCCCGGGCCGGGGGGCGGCCTGGCCTGGTCCGGGGCGTACGTCGAGCGCGGTGAGCGCGTCGCGCAGGCCCCGGTGCACATCCTCGTACACGTCGAGGTGGCCGTCCGCCGGAAGGTGGTCGGCGTCGCCCAGTCTGGCCAGTTTCTCGTCCACCGCGGGGTCGCCGGTGGGGACGCGCTCGACGCCGAGAGGCGCGGGGGCGGCCT
>NZ_JAAPBF010000204.1 GCF_022695985.1 Streptomyces sp. NP-1717
CCCGGCCGTCGTCCGCTCGCCGAGCAGCCCCGTCCAGCGCCGTGAGAACCAGGCGGCACCGAGCAGTACGGCGATCAGCGCGACCTTGGCCAGCAGGAGCTGTCCGTACGAGGTGTCGGTCAGCGCCGACCACGAGCCGACCTGCCGCCACGCCTGGTAGAGCCCGGTCACGGCCAGCACGACGACGCTGGTGAAGGCGATCCGGGAGAAGCGTCGCACGGCGGCGCGTTCGATGTCCGGCGTCCGGTGGAGCGCGGTCAGCAGCGACACGAGGCCGCCGAGCCAGGCGGCCACGGCCAGCAGGTGCAGCACGTCGAGGGGCATGGCGAGACCGGTCTGGATCCCGGTCGACGCGTGCTCGGACAGGGCCCACGTCCCGGCGATCCCGGCGGCGACGACCGTGCCGCCGAGGCCCAGCCCGAAGGTGAGGTCGGCCTTCGCCTTCTCCGCCTCGGAGCCCACGCCGCCCGGGCCCTCCTCGTCGCCGTCATCGGATTCCGCTCCGGCCCTCGCCCCGGAACCCGTCTCCGTCACGCGCTTCGCGTACGCGCCGAACAGCACCGCGATGAAGAGCGCCGCCGCGCCGAGCAGCAGCAGCCGCGAGACGAGCGCGGCTCCCGTCTTGGTGTCCAGTACGTCCGCGAGCCCACCGAGGTCGAACGCGTCGCCCAGCTTGCCGGACCCGGTGTACGGAGTCCGCAGTAGGAGGAGGACGAGCGTCGCGGCGGTCAGGGTGACCCAGCCGCCGACGACGAGCCGTTGCAGCGGCCGTACGGACGCGCCGCGCTGCCAGCACGCGAGGATGAAGGCGGCCCCGCCGACGAGCAGGACGAACCCCGCGTACGACAGATAGCGCACCGTGTCGTAGAGGAGGCCGACCGCTCCGCCGCCTGCCTCCTGGTCGGGCACGGTGGCCGTGGTCTCCGACGGCGCTCCTACGGAGAAGGTGAACGCGCCGGACACGGGGTGGCTGTCGGCGGAGACCGCCTGCCAGGCGACGGTGTACGTGCCGTCCGGCAGCCCGGGCTTCAGGCCGACGGCGTACCGCACCGTGCCGCCCCCGCTCAGATCGCGCATCTTCGCGACGTCGACGCGCTTGCTGCTCGGGTCGAGGACCCGGATGGAGTCGTCGCCCATGGCGATCTGTTCGGAGAAGGTGAGCGTGACGTCCTTGGGAGCGACGTCGACCACCGCCCCGTCCTTCGGATCGCTCGCGGTCAGCGCGGCGTGCGCCGACGCCGTACCGGAAAGGGTGCCGAAGAGGCCGCAGAGGAGCGCGGCGGTGACGAACAGCAGCCGTACGAGCGGAAGCTGCCGTATGCGGGGGGCGGTGGCCGTCATGGTGGGTCAGTCCCTCAGTGCCGCGTGGGGTTGTATGTGGTCTCCTTCACGGGAAGGTCGACCTCGATCGGGTCGGCCTTCTCGAAGCGCAGTTCCACGGAGATCCGCTGGCCTTGTACGAGCTTCTTCTTCAGGCCCATGAACATCAGATGGTTTCCGCCGCGGTCCAGGGTCAGCTCGCCCTCGGCCGGGATGTCGAAGGACTTCACCTGCCGCATCCGCTGGTCCTTGGTCTCGTGGATCGTGACGTCGTCCGAGACGTCGCTGGTGACGGACACGAGCTTGTCCGCCGCGCCGCCGCTGTTGGTCACGGTCAGGAAGCCGGACGCCATGTCGCCGACGGGCTGCGGCATGAAGGCCCCGGTGACCTTCAACTGAGGCCGGTCCTCCGAGGCGTCCGCCGACGAGCACCCCGCCAGCGCGACCGCCGACGCCAGTGACATCAGCACCGCCCCGGCGACGCGACGGCCGCCGCGCCCGCTCACGGGGTCGCGCCCTTGATGAGCTTCGGCAGATCCTTCGTGTAGTCGTCGGCCGTCGTGTCCTCGCCGTACAGGACGTAACCGCCGTCCGTCTTCGGCGAGAACGCGATGACCTGCGCGCCGTGCATGGAGACGACGCTGCCGTCCTTCTCCTTGGTCGCGGGCTCGATACCGATGCCGACCTGGCGGGCGCCGGCCTGGATGGTCGGGAAGTCGCCGGTGAGGCCGACGAACGACGGATCGCCCGCGCTCGGCAGCCACTTGGCCAGCTCGGCGGAGGTGTCGCGCTCGGGGTCGGTGGTGATGAAGACGACCTGGAGCTTGTCCTGGTCGGCCTTGGGGAGCGCCTTCCTGGCGATGGCGATGTTGCTCATCGTCAGGGGGCAGACGTCGGGGCAGTGCGTGTAGCCGAAGTAGATCAGCGTCGGCTTGCCCTTGGTCTCCTCACGGAAGTCGTACGTCTTGCCCTCGGTGTCCTTCAGGACGAGGTCCGGCTTCTCGAAGGGCTTGTCGAGCACGGTCGCCGCTTCGGTCTTCGGCTGTGCGGAGACGTCGGCCACGGGCTTCGACGCGGCGTCGTCGCCGCCGCTTCCGCAGGCGGACAGGGTGAGTGCCGCCACCGCCGTGAGTGCGGCGGCGGTGAGCAGGGTCTTCTTGCGCATGGAGGTAGTTCCCATTGGTGGAGTACGGGTGGCGGGCGCGGGCCCGGCGGCGGGCCCGCGCCCGACGGTCAGCTGGCGGGGGTGGCCGGAGTCCCGGCGGAGGAGGTACGGCGGCGCCCGGCCAGGACGCCGAAGGCCACACCGGCGGCGCCGATGAGGATGCCGGCGACGCCGAGGGCGCGCGCGGTGCCGTCGCTGCTGTCGGACGACGCCGCGTGCTCGGTGGCGTCCTCGCCGTCGCTCTTGTCCGAGGCGTGCTCGGCGCCGCCCTTGGCGTCGTCGTCCTCGGCACCGGCCGCGGCGCCGTGGCCGTCCTCGGTGGCGGCGGTCAGTGCCAGTACCGGCGCGGGGCTCTCGGGCTCGGCGCCCTCCGTCGGCGCGTCGATCCAGCGCACGACTTCCTTGTTGTCGTACGTCTGGAGGGTCTTGAAGACCAACTGGTCCGCGTCCTCGGGCAGCTGGCCGATGGAGAGCGGGAACTGCTGGAAGTAGCCCGGCGCGACCTTGCTGTCGCCCGTGGCGGTCCAGGTCACCTTCGAGACGGCCTCGGTGATCTGCTTGCCGTGCATCTCGATCGGCTTGTCGAGCTTGCTCTTGGTGACGGCGATCTTCCAGCCGGGCACGGCCTGCGGCGACACCGACGCCAGCGGGTGCTCGGTCGGGAAGTTCACCTCGAGCTTGACGGTCGAGGCGTCGTCACGCTCGTTCGGCACCTTGAAGTTGACCGTCGCGTAACCGCCCTTGGCGGCCTCGCCGACCGGCTGCACGCCGACGTGCGCGAGGGCGGCCAGCAGATGCGCGAGGAACATGGGCAGGGTGGGCAGCTCGGGCAGCACCGCGGCGGCGCCGAAGGCCCCGTCGGTGGCCCGGGCGGCCGTACCGTGCAGGTGACCGCCCTGCGCGAGAGCGCCGGAGGCCCCGGAGACCGTGGCGGGGTCGATCCCGGCGTCGGTCACGATGCGGCGCGCGTCCCCCGGGCTCAGCGACGCCGGACCGGCCCCGCAGATCAGCTTCGCCGCCATGCGGACCAGTACGTCGTCGGCACCGGCGCGCATCGTCAGGTGGTGCTGGCTCATCCCGAACAGGGCGTGCAGCGCGAGCTGTCCACCCGTCAGCGCGAGCGCGATGGCGGGCAGCGAACGGACGCGGCCCGCGAGCGGCACGGCCACGGCGAGGACACCGGCGAAACCGGCGACGAGCGTCCACCAGGGGACGGCCTGACAGGCCGCGAGTACATGTCCGGTCGCGGACAGCACGACACAGACCGCGGTGAACACCGCGGCCCTCAGGAGCCGCAGACCGGCTCCGGCGTGTGCGACACGATCAGACATGGCCGGGTCATCATCGCACTGGGGCAGGCGGCTTCGTACGGCAGGTCCGGAAGATCACCCTCTGTCCCTTACAACGGCGGACAGGCCACGCGCTTCCGCCGAATGGGTTGTTTCACACGGCCGATGTGCTTACGACACGCCTACAGGGGCAATACGTATCGGTATGTCGAGCTGTGGCCAGGAGGCTGGAGCATGAGCATCTGGTGGTCCCTCCATTTGCGGCGCGAAGCCGCGAGCGTTCCGCTGGCGCGCCGTCTTCTGATCGGCACGATGGAGACCGCGGGCGTCGACCCCGACATTTCCTTCGATCTGTCCGTCGCACTGAGCGAGGCATGTGCCAACGCCGTCGAACACGGCGGTGACGGCGGCCCCGGCGACGACCCTTCCCGGTCCTCGGAGGCGTACCGGGTGACCGCGTATCTGGACGGCGAGAGGTGCCGTATCGAGGTGGCCGACTCAGGGCCGGGATTCCCCGCCCGGAGAGCCCTGCGGCGGCCCACCGCCCTCGCCCCCTTCACCGCCGAGGACGGGCGGGGGCTCTCACTGATCGAGCAGCTGGCCGACCACGTCCACTGCCGGAACCGGCCGGGCCGGGGCGCGGTGATCAGCTTCGACAAGATCCTGAAGTGGCGCGAGGAGACCCCGCTGGTGGCACTGCCCGGCACGGCCGCCGGAGTCTGAGACCACACCGCACCGGGCCGCACGGAGTCCGAACGCCGCACTCCCCGGCCCGGCCGCGCCTCTCGCGCGCCCGGGCCCGGGCCGTGTCCGACACATCCCGCCTGGCGCGCGCGCCGCTCGCCCCGCCTTGCAGGCGGACGGCGCTATGTGTCGGACACGGCCCAGGAAGCCTCCCGGCTCAGCCCTGCTTGGTGGCCGCCATCCACGCCTCCACGGCGTCGGACGTACGCGGCAGCCCCGCCGACAGGTTCCGGTTGCCGTCCTCGGTGACGAGGATGTCGTCCTCGATCCGGACGCCGATGCCCCGGTACTCCTCCGGCACCGTGAGGTCGTCCGCCTGGAAGTACAGCCCCGGCTCCACGGTGAGGCACATACCGGGCTCCAGCGTCCCGTCCACGTACGCCTCCGTGCGCGCCGCCGCGCAGTCGTGGACGTCCAGGCCGAGCATGTGCCCGGTGCCGTGCAGCGTCCAGCGGCGCTGGAGACCGAGCTCCAGGACCCGCTCGACCGGTCCGTCGAGCAGGCCCCACTCGACGAGGCGCTCGGCGAGCACCCGCTGCGACGCGTCGTGGAAGTCCCGGTACTTCGCCCCCGGCTTCACCGCGGCGATACCGGCCTCCTGCGACTCGTACACCGCGTCGTAGATCTTGCGCTGCAACGCGTCGAACCGGCCGTTGATCGGCAGGGTGCGCGTGACGTCGGCGGTGTAGAGGGTGTGGGTCTCCACGCCCGCGTCGAGCAGCAGCAGGTCGCCGGCGCGCACGTCCCCGTCGTTGCGCACCCAGTGCAGGGTGGTCGCGTGCGGGCCGGCGGCACAGATCGAGCCGTAGCCGATGTCGTTGCCCTCGACGCGGGCCCGCAGGAAGAACGTTCCCTCGATGTAGCGCTCGCTGGTCGCCTCGGCCTTGTCGAGGATCCGTACGACGTCCTCGAAGCCGCGGACGGTCGCGTCGACGGCCTTCTGGAGCTCGCCGATCTCGAACTCGTCCTTCACGGCGCGCGCCTCGGACAGATGGACGCGCAGCTCGGCGTCGCGCTCCGCCGTGACCTTGTCGGTCAGCGCGGCCTCGATCGACGCGTCGTGCCCGCGGACCATCCGCACCGGGCCCGTCGACTCGCGAAGCGCGCCGACCAGCTCCCGCACGTCCTTCGCCGGCAGGCCGAGCAGCTGCTCGGCCTCGGCGAGCGAGTGCCGGCGCCCGACCCAGAGCTCGCCCTGGCGGCCGTCGAGCCAGAACTCGCCGTTCTCCCTGTTGGAGCGGGGAGTGAGATAGATGGTCGCCCGGTGGCCCTCGCCGCCGGACTCCGGCTCCAGCACGAGGACGCCGTCCTCCGTCTGGTCGCCGGTGAGGTACGCGTACTCCGTGGAGGCGCGGAAGCTGTACTCCGTGTCGTTCGACCGGGTCTTCAGGCCGCCCGCGGGGATCACCAGGCGGTCGCCCGGGAAGCGCGCGGACAGCGCGGCACGGCGGGCCGCCGCGTACGGCGCCTGTGCGACGGGCTCCAGATCGCGGAGCTCGGTGTCGGCCCAGCCCGACTTCATGTTCTCGGCCAGCTCGTCGGACACGCTCATGTACAGGCCGTTCTTGCGCTGTTTGACGGGCTTCTCGGCCGACGCCTCGTCGGCGCCATCGAGCACTGTGTCCGGATTTCCCAGGGTCTCCGGGGTCTCCGGCGTTTCCGGGATGAGCTCCTCGGCCACGGTCTGCCTCCTCATGTACGACATTGGACCTTTCGGGTCCCGGCACCATCGTATGTCTGTACGGGGGACAGACCAGGGGGCCTGTGGACAACGTGACCGGAGGCCGGACCGCCCCGGAGGGATTCCGTCCGCTTCGTCCGGAGAGGGCGTCTCTACTCGAAGAGGGCGGCGAGGATCACGACGTCCTCCCCGCTTCCGTTCGCGCCTCCCACGGAGGGTGCGCCGGGGCCCGCTCCGTCCGGCAGCACCACCCGCAGTACATGGTCGGCGACCGCACCCGGATCACCTCTGATGCTCCTGGGGACGCTCGCGGCCGCCGCGTGCAGCCGCGCGTAAGCCCGGTCCATCGGGCCGCCGGTGCGCCGCAGCAGGCCGTCCGTGTAGAGCAGCACCGTTTCTCCTGGCGCGGGTGACAGCTCGACGCTCGGCGCCTCCCAGCAGGACAGCATCCCCAGCGGCGCCGACAGGGTCGTCTCGACGAATTCGGTACGCCGCTCCCCCACGATCAGCGGCGGCGCGTGCCCGGCCCCGGCGAGCACGATCCTGCGCAGCGCCGGTTCGGCGTAGGCGAAGAGCGCGGTGGCGCTGCGTGCCGGTTCGGTCAGCCGCAGCAGCAGTTCGAGGTCGGACAGGACCGCGACGGGGTCCTCGCCCTCCATCACCGCGTACGCCCGCAGGGAGGCGCGCAGCCGTCCCATGGCCGCGAGCGCGCTCGGCCCCGTTCCGCTGACCGAGCCGACGGCCAGCCCCAGCGCGCCCTCGGGCAGCGGCAGCGCGTCGTACCAGTCGCCGCCGCCGTACCCGCTCGTACGGTGGCGTACGGCGAGCCGCACGCCGGGCACCCGGGGGAGCCGGCTGGGCAGCAGTTCGCCGGCGATCGTGGCCTCGCGGGCGCGGGCGGTCTCCAGCTCCAGGAGGCGCGCCAGATGCTCGGCGGCGTACCGCGCGTAGAGACCCACCAGATGGCGCTGTCTTTCGACCGGTTCGGCGGGTTCGTCGTAGAACCAGACCGCGACCCCGATCCGGCCCGCTGTCCCGGTCGCGAGGGAGACCGCGTACGTGGCGCTGTAGCCGAGCCGCAGGGCCACTTCGCGGTGGAGCGGGTCGAGGTCCGGGTCGCCGAGCACGTCGCCGACGGACTCGGCCGCCGCGGCGGGCTCCGCGGTGTCGTCGAGCAGCCTTCCGTAGGAGGACGCCCCGCGCGGTACGGTCTCCAGCTGGCCGAGGTCCGCGTGGCTGAGACCGAGTCCTACGGAGGTGCCGGGAATGTGCTCGTCCGCCCGGGCCGCCGGTTCGAGGACGACCAGACCGCGCGAGGAGCCGACGAGGGCGGCGCCCGCCCGGACGACCTCGTTGAGCGCCGCGTCCACCGAACCGGTCCTGGCCAGGCGTTCGGTGAGTTCGTGGAGGGTGGTCAGGTCGGAGACCCAGCCGGCCAGGCGGTCCTGGATCAGGATCACGGGTGCGCCGGGGGGCTCGTCGAGTGGCGCGACAGTGTGCGCGGGAGCCGGAACTACGGAATCGATTCCAGCCACTTTCGGCATGTGCGGAGCGCTCATGGCAACCGGCTTTCTGACTGGTGCGTTTCGCGCAATAGCATCGCAAACCACCGCGTGATTCTGCGCCACTATCAGTGCATCCACATGTACACGCACAACTGAGGCGATGTCCAGCATTGTCCCGGCGGAACAGCTGGTGTCTGCGCTACGTTCAACTTGGCGAGAAAATGCTCCCAACGCTGTATTCTGCGATCGACTGAGGGAACTCGACAGGGGCCTCCCCGGTGAAGCGCAGGCGACATCGAGGGGGAGCGTCATCCAGCACGTGATGGGTACGTGAACGGTGACGGACAAGGGCAGTTGGGACTGCCCCGGAACCTGACGGACGGCTTCGGCGTCTTACCCGCCGTAGCCCGCGCGCCATCCCGGAACGGCGGGGCTGTCACAGCGCGACGACAGCCCATCGAGTGCGCCACCCATCGCCACGGGTTAGTGAAAGACAGACCGCGTTCGGCCCAGGAGCGGTGAGCCCAGCCGCAGGCTGGCAAAGTCCGACTGTGCCCTGTCCACGGGGGCGGCGGAGCGTCGACGACACGCGTCGACTGTACGCACAGCGATACGCACAGTGAAGCCATGCACACAGATTGACCGGTGTGGCATGTGGACCTCGGCGTTCAACGGAAAGGAACGAGCGCTCATGCGCGAGATCCTCGGAAGGCGACGCAGGCTCCTGTTCAGGCGCAAGGGGATGCCTGCCCCACTCGAAGCGGCGCTCACGTGCGCCACGGCGTGGCAGTGGCCCGTACTTCCCGGAGCCGGCCTGAAGACGTCCGGCGGCCGGGGCGATCGTGGCCGCGGCTGCGCCTGCCCGGACCCCGAGTGCGCCGTACCCGGCGCGCACCCCTTCGATCCCGGCCTGCTGGCCGCGACGACCGACGAGCGCATGGTGCGCTGGTGGTGGGCCAACCGGCCCACGGCCCCGATCGTGATGGCCACGGGAGGCACCGCGCCGTGCGCGGTGAGTCTGCCCGCGGCCGCCGGGGAGCGTGCGCTGGTGGCACTGGACGAGATGGGTATGCGCCTCGGCCCGGTCGTGGCGACCCCCACCCGCTGGTCGCTGCTGGTCGCCCCGTACACCCTGGAACGGCTCGGTGAGCTGCTCTTCGCCAAGGACTGGGTGCCCAGCTCGCTCCGCTTCCACGGCGAGGGCGGCTATCTGGTGCTCCCGCCGTCCGCGGCGGTCGGCGGTCAGGTCCGCTGGGAGCGGGCGCCGCTGCCCGGCTCGGCGTCGCCGTGGCTGCCGGACGTGGAGGCGGTCGTGGACGCGCTGGTCGAGGCGAGCACGAGCGCACCGGACGGCGGCAGCCGGCTCGCCTACTGAGCCTCCTGCCGCGCTTCGCATACTGACCGGAACCGGGTCGCGCCCATGGGGTGCGGCCCGGTTCTCGTCCGTTCCGTCACTCGTACGGGTGCGAGGTGGCCCGCGTTGTAGGGGAAATGGGCGCGCGGCGCTCCGGGTGGCCCGATTCCGCCGGTATCTTCGGCCGACCGTCAAGATCTCCCCGGCAGGTGGGCCCCATGAATCCTCGTGTGATCGGGCTCGCCACCGTGGTGGTGGTCACCGCCCTGCTGCCGCTTGCCGCCTCGGCGGGCCCCGCGGGTGGCCCCGGCGCCCGCTCCGGGCCCGATGCCACCTACCGCCCCGCGGTTCAGCGGACCGCACCCCCGGAGGCGCCCCCGGCCGCGCTCCAGGAGGCGGAGAACGCCGGCACGGCGGCCGTCGAGCACTGCGGACCGGCGCTCACGTCGCGTGACGGGATCGAGGCCCCGACCTGTGTACTCACCGAGAACGGGGACACCTGGGGCCGAACGTACTACCGGAATGCGTCGGGCGGGAAATTGAGTTCCGTGCTCAGTCTGATGGGTCCCGGCGGGCGGACCGTGCAGTCCCACTGCCCGGTCGAAGACGGCGATGAGCCGGGTTCTTGTGAAACTCCGCGTGAACGTACGGCGGGAAAGCCCGCGCGGTACCGGGCGGTGGCGGAGTTCGCGGGAAGCGCCGACGGGACGGGGCCGCTGCTGCTCAGGTCCGGCAGCAACTCGACTGCTACGTCCGCTGGTTGAGCGATCCCGGCACTCGGCGGAACCGACGGCCCGGGGCGGTCGCGAGCGGCACGACAACTCTGCAGTCTCCACTCCGGAAATTGCAGGAACAGCCTCCGGGAACGCGGACGCCCGGTCGCTGGCGACGGGGGATGCACCAGCGACCGGGCTTCTAGAACGGTAACAAGAGATCGGCGGTTAGCAAATTCGATCTGATGTATTCGGACAAGAAATTACTTGCCGGTACGGGCAGTTGTGACGACTGTCACCGTGGGCGACGAATTTCCTGAGCTTCAGCTGAGGGTCACCTGGCGGTTGGTGAGACCGCCGCGCGCCCTGCGCTCGTCCCCGGTCAGCGGCGCGTCCACCGCCAGGGCCGCGGTCAGCCGCTCCTGGAGCTCCGCCGCCGGCTTCTCGCAGTCCTCGGCGCGCATCGCGCTGGGCAGGTCCCAGACCGGCACCGTCAGCCCGTGCGCCCGGAAGGAACCGACCAGTCGCGTCCCCTCGCCGAGGCTCGACGTACCGGCGGCGTGCAGCCGCGCGAGCGCGTCGAGCAGCTTCTCCTCGGGGTGCGGCATGACCCAGCGCAGATGGTTCTTGTCCGGCGTCTCGCACCAGTACGCGGCGTCCGCTCCGGCGAGCTTCACCGTCGGGATCGCGGCGGCGTTGGCGCGCTCCAGCGAGGCGGACACCTCGGGGGTCGCGTTCTCGGCGTCGGGCACCCAGAACTCGAAGCCGGGGTGGACGACCGGCGCGAACGCGGCCTCCGGGTCGAGCAGGTCCTGCAGGCGCGGCCCGTCGGCCGGGACGCGCTGCGCCGCGACCGGATTGCCGGGCTCGGCGCTCAGCGCGCGCTGAAGCGTGTCGGCCAGGTCGCGGCTGAGGTCGCCGGACGAGGTGTCGTTCTGGAGCGCGAGCAGTACGGAGCCGTCGTCGCGGCGCAGCGCGGGCCAGGCCATCGGCAGGACGGTCGCGAGCGTCACGGACGGTACGCCGTCAGGCAGGCCACCCTTGAGGGTCAGCTCCGCGGTCGCGGCGGGTACCAGCTCGCGCAGCGCGATCCAGTCGCACTCGCCGGCCAGCCCCTCGAAGGGGCGCTGGACCAGCTCGGTGACGGCCTGTGCGGCGGCCCGGCCGTGACAGGCCTTGTAGCGGCGGCCCGAGCCGCACGGGCAGGGCTCGCGGGCCCCCACGACCGGAATCGGCCCGTCCGTGAGCTGAGCTTTCGCGGACTGAGCCTTCGCGGCCTTGGTCTGGGGGCGCTTCTTGGCCATGGTGGGCTTCTCCCGATAGCGGCAGTGCGGTGTCGGGCGCGAGCCTAGCCGTACCGCCTGCGGCCGTGGGCGCAACGCCCCATCGGGGCAGGGCCGGTGGGAGTGCGCGTACGGGTCCCGATGAGCGCCGTGCGGTGCGCCGCCGGTGACCGGGAGTGCGTCAGCCGAGGTCGTCGAAGGTGTCGGTGAAGTCGAGTTCCGGCACGTTGACGCGCGTAGCGAAATCGTCGCGGCGGTGTCCTTCGGTGACGAGGACCCACACCGTGACCTCGCCGGACGCGCTGTCCCTCACGCCCCAGTCCTGGGCGAGCGAGGTGATGATGTTGAGACCGCGGCCGCCGCGCGCGGTGACCGAGGGGGTGGCCGGAACCGGTCGTGTCGGGCCGCCGCCGTCCGTCACCTCGACGGTCAGCCGGCCCGCCGGGTCGACCTCCCAGGCGGCGCGCACGTCGCCGTCGCCGACCTCCGCCCGCCCCAGCGGCCGGCCGTGCCGACACGCGTTGCTGAGCAGTTCGGAGAGGATCAGTACGGCGTCGTCGACGACCGCGTCGGACACGCCTCGGTCGCGCAACTGCTCGCGCATCCGATGCCTTGCCTGTCCCACGCCCGCAGGGCCATGGGGAACGGCCATGCTCGACGACGTGGGCACTTCCTGTGCCACCACAAACGCCACCCCCGAGACCTCCTTTGCCCCACGCCACGGTGTGAATGCCCCGATGGCCTGGACCGGAAACCGGCCAAGGGAGGGTCAGTGACGCACTCAACAAGGTCGAACACTTACCGAACGCGCCGGTGCACTCCCAGTCACACCCGGTGTGTCCGAATCCCTGACAAGTCAGTCAAGGCGTCCGAGCTGGGACAGCACCTGTTTGGGGCGGTTGGTGATGATTGCCTCCACTCCGAGGCTCGCGCAGAGTTCGACGTCTTCCGGCTCGTTCACCGTCCAGACATGGACACGGTGCCCCGCTCTGTGCAGCCGCTCCACATAGCCCGGCTGGTTGCGCACGATGCGGATGCCGGGCCCCGCGATCCGGGCGCCCGCCGGCAGCCGCCCGTCACGCAGCCGGGGCGAGACGAACTGCATCAGATAGACGGTGGGCAGCTGCGGCGCCGCGTCGGCGACGCGGTGCAGCGACCTGGCCGAGAAGCTCATGATACGCACGGGCGAGGTGCCGGGCCCCGTGCCGTCGAGCCCGAAGCGGGCCAGCATGTGGAGCAGCCGCTCCTCCACCTGTCCGGCCCAGCGGGTGGGATGTTTGGTCTCGATGGCCAGCTCGATGCGCCGGTCGGTGTCGGCGACGAGTTCCAGCAGGCGCTCCAGCGTCAGTACGGAGGTGAGGGAGCGGTCCTTCCAGTCGGGACTCTCCTCGCTCCCCGTGGTCTCCATGGTCTCCCTCCACGAACCGAAGTCGAGGGTGGCCAGATCGGCGAGCTCCAGCGCGGAGACGGCGCCGCGTCCGTTGGAGGTGCGGTTCACGCGCCGGTCGTGTACGCACACCAGGTGCCCGTCGGCGGTGAGCCGTACATCGCATTCCAGTGCGTCGGCGCCGTCCTCGATGGCCTTCTTGTAAGCGGCCAGAGTGTGTTCAGGGGCGTCCTCGGAGGCTCCTCGGTGGGCGACGACCTGGATGCTGGGCTGCCGTGCGTGAGTCACCCCGCCATGGTGTCACCGAGACGGGGTAAGCGTGGGGCGGTGCCCCTTCGGAGCCGTCCTGCGGATGCGTCTGGTTTGCCCCGTAATAAAGGATGGCGGGGAGACGCACAGGTCCTGCTTACCGTGGTCTGACGTGCTGTGGGAAAAGCTGAGGGCAGCGACATACGAGAACGTGTACATGCCGAAAAGGCGTACGCCGACGACCGAACGCGGCGGAAAACAGCGGAACTCTTGCCGAAGACTGATGTGGAACCGAGGAGTAAAAGACTGTGAGCACCGAGAACGAGGGCACAGCGGTCCCGTCCGCCCCGTCCGTACCTCCCGTGCCGGTTGCCGCTCCCGAGGGCACACCCGCTTCCGCTCCGGAGGGGTTCACCCAGGACCAGCGGTATCCCGACCAGCCCGGCCGCTC
>NZ_JAAPBF010000205.1 GCF_022695985.1 Streptomyces sp. NP-1717
ATGCGCCAGGCGAGGAGGCGTGCGGGGTACCGGGCGTCGTCCAGGGGCCGCTGGGCGACGGCGCGGAGGACTTCGACGGGGTCGAGGCCGCGGGTGTCGGCGCTGGCGAGGGTGGCGGCGAGCGCCTCCCAGTCGGCGGCGTTGAGAATCCGGTCGGCGTGTTCGGGCAACACCACGCGGACGACACGCTCGTACCGGAGCCGGACCGCGGGGCTGGTGGGTCCGGCCCGTTTGACGGTGGCCAGGGCCGTGGTGGCCGCTTGGTCCGCAGCCACGTGGAGGTGGGTGAGGGCGTTGCGTGTCGCGGTGACCTGCTGGTCGTGGTGGTGCAGGTCGTGCCATCGCAGGGCGGCGGCGGTGGCCAGGACGATCGTGTCGAGGAACAGGGCCAGAAGCGTGCCGTCAGTGCTGCTTGGTGGTGGTGTGCGGAGCATGGCTTTGACCGCTCCCCGCAGCCGGGCGGCGTGGTGGTTCTCGGCCTGGACGCGGGAGCGGGAGGCCCGTTCGAAGGTCGCTGCCGCCCGCCGGAGTTCCTCCCGGTAGGAGGCGGGAGCGAGCAGCGGGAGGGCGTCGAGGGTTTCGCCGAGTGCGGCGATGTGAGCCTGCGCGGCCGTCGCCCCGTCGTGGGCGAGAGCTCGGGGGATGTCCTCGGCGGCGGTGATCGCGTCCTGCCACGGGCGGGCGGTGGCAGCTGTGGCGGTCAGCCGTTCGCTGATCCTGGGCCACGACAAGTCCGGTGCGAGCTTTGACCCGGAGTACCAGATCGGCTCCGCCCCGCTGTTGGTGTCACCTTTCAGAGCGAGGGTGTAGCCGCGGACATCGCCGGAGGGGAACCGTTTGACGTCGACGAGCACCCCCTCGGTGTGCTCCAGCAGGACGAGAAACTCCTCCGCACTCCTCGCGGCGGCCACCGCCGTGCGGGCCGCGGTCCGCAGCTGCTCACGGGCGGTTGTCTGGTGGTCGGCGCGCTTGGCCTTCTCCTGCTCGGCGCGGGTGGGGCGTTTGGCGGCTGTGCGGTCGCCGCGCACGACCCGGTGCAGGCCGTATTCCTCCTCGACGGCGGCGAGTTCACGGTCTGCGGTGAGGTAGTCGTTCCAGTGCCGGGCACCCCGCAGGTCCGCCCGCACGGTGGTAGCGGCGATGTGGACGTGGTCGGGGGCGTGCCGCACGGCGACCCACCGGCACCCGTCCGGATCACCCTCGGGGGCGATACCGGTGGCATGAACGACCCGGCGGGCGACATCGGCCCACTGCTCGTCCGTGAGGATGCGGTCGCTCTCGGCGGCGCGGACCGAGCAGTGCCACACATGCTTCGCGCGGGCGCGGCCCAGCCTCTCGGCCTGCTTGACGTGCAGGTCGAGATCCGCGACCAGGAGCTTCCTGACCGCGTCGGAGTCCTCCGCGCGGCCGGGGTCGGGCGCGAAGCAGTCCCACGAGCCCACCAGATGCGGATCCGTGTGGCCCTTCGCCTTCGTGTCGAAGAGGTAGCGGATCAGGCCGGCGGTGCTCTTGCCGCTGCTGATCTTCGCGATCAACGGACGGCCCTCTTGCTGACCGCCTGGTTCGCCGCCCGTGCGATGTCCCGCACAGCCGCGCCTACGGCGGTCAGGGTGTGCTCGGTCTCGGCGAGCAGGGCGCTGTCCCCTGGGTGTGGGTGGCCGCCGGAGTTGATCTTCTTCGTGATCTGGTTGAGGTTGCGGCCGATGTGGGTGACCTGGGCGCGCAGCGCGTTGAGTTCGTCGATGTAGTCATCGAGCGGGGTGCGCTGGCCGGGTAGGGCGAGGTCACCGTGCACGTGGGCCATGACGACGGCGCCGACGTAGTGGGCGGCGGCGATGTTCAGCGACTGGGCCATGCCGAGGATGTCGGTCTTCTCATCGACGCTGTAGCGGACGTCGACGCGCTCTTTGCGCTGCTCGGTTTGGCGTTCGCGGCGGCGGGCGACACGGTGCAGCGCGGCGTGATCAGCAGCACGCGGCAACGGCACAACAGCAGACGCAGAGATGTCAGTGGGATCGTTCTGCTCGGGCACCCCCTGGTGCCCGAGCCCCTCCGCCACCCCCGGGGCGGAGACATCCCCGTTGGACCGGCCCTTGGACGGTCCAACGGCATACCTTGCTCGCGTTGAGGTCGGTGCGCAGTTGATCTCCTGCTCAACCGGCTGATGAGCCGGGGTCTTGCCGACGGGGTTCTGGTGCATGGTCGTGCTCCGGTTGTAGGTGGGGGAGGGCTCGTCACGTCCGTCGCATCCGTCCCGTTGCTGGTCGGAGCAGGTACGGGCAGGCGTGCAGGTACGGCTTGATCCGTTGCGGCGGGGAAGTCCGTCCCCGTTCTGACCTGCGTTGGGACGGATGCGACGGACTGATACGGCCCCAGGCGGGTGTGCGGTCAGCGGGCGCGCGTGGCGCTGGCGGTGCCGCCGACTGGGCCGACCGGCAGTGCCCCGGCCGGAGGGGCTGGTGGCCTGCCCTGGACCGGGCGGGCCATCTCTGTATCGCGCCAGGGTGTGGGTGTTGGCGTTGGCGGGGCGGGCTCGGGGCAGTAGCGGGCCCAGGCGTCGAGGAGCTGGTTGCGGGCGTATGCCTTGGCCTGGCGGCCGTTCTCGAAGCGGTAGTTGGCCGGGCCGATGTCGAAGTCCCTGAGCAGTGCTGCCAGGTGGTAGGCGTTGAGACCCTTGGTGCCGTAGTCCGGCCAGGGAGATTCGGCGTCCGTCAGGAGGGCGGCGAGCAGGTCGTGTGTCCGCAGGGCCTCTTTGTTGCCTCCCCGTTCGAAGATCCGGCGGATGTCGCGGAGCAGCCGTGTCTTCAGGGTGGTCTGCCCGTCGTGGACGGCCTGGTGCCGTGTCATGGCCAGGCAGGCGGCTCGGGCGCTGGCGGGCCAGTGGCCGCCGGCCAGGTCGGCGACGATCACCAGCGGCTCCCAGGTGTCCGCCGCCCGGTCTTCGACCGGCATCGTCGGCACCAGAGCGGCGGCCGTGCCGCGCAGCGGGGTCAGCCATGCGGTCAGCCGGTCGCGATGTGCGTTCAGTTCGGGGACGGAGTACCGCGAGCGGAAGGGGGTGATCCGCTCGCCGGGCTTGCGCTTCTGCATCCGGAGCACGACCGCGCGGTCCATGATCGTGTCGGGCAGGTCACCGATCCCGGCCAGTGCTGCCATGGCGAAGGTGGGGAACGCGGTCGGCTTGTGCTCCGGCCCGGAGACCCGCCAGGCGGGCCGGTTGCGCTGGTGCCCGGCGTTCAGCAGGCCGCGCAGATCTTCCTTCTCACCGGCCTTGGGGCCGAAGATCGTGTCCGCCTCGTCCACCAACAGTGTCGGCGGGTTCTTGCCGATGACGCGGAAGACCACGGCTGGCGAGGTGTTGACCGTCATCATCGGCTGGTGGACGGTCTCGTGGAGTACGTCCAGGACGCGGGATTTGCCGCATCCCTTGGTCGGGCCCACCACCGCCAACCGCGGCGCGTGCTGCAGCGAGGGCTGGATGTGGGAAGCCGCCACCCACAAGGTGACCGCGGTCAGTGCCTCCTCGCTCGGCAGCACGACGTACCGGCCGACCGTCGCACGCAATTCGTCCAGGATCGCGACTCCGGTCCCCTGGGGACCGGTCCCCTCCCGGTCCCCGGTCCCCGAGTCGTCGTCGGGGACCGTGTGCCCCCGCATGGGACCGGTCCCCAGAGAGCTGTGGGGACCGGTCCCCGCTCGGTCCCCAAGTGCGGTCCCCACCCGCTGGGGACCGGTCCCCGGGACCGTGGTGGCGGTCTTGGGGACCGACTGACCGTAAGTCCGGTGTGTGACTTCCGGTGGACCCTGACCGCCGTGATCCGCAGCGCTGGGACCGGCCTTCAGGCCGCTGAGCTGGTCGTTCCGCGTGCCAACGGATGTCTGGCCCGCAGGTAGATCATTGGTCGGTACGTCATTGACTGCCTGGTCCCCGCCATTTTCTGTCGGCAGATCAGCCTGGTTCACGGGCTGCTTCGAGCTGTGAGACGTGGGTCCCTGGCTGGGGACCGTGACCTGTGGCCAGGCGGCCTTGGGGGACGCGTTCGAAGCAGTGGGGGACGTGGAGTCCTCCATGGACTTCCTCTCTACGCGGGGGCCGGATTGGGCACGGCCAGGCTCCGCATTGGTCTGTTCGTTCGGGCGAGGGCAACGAGTTCGGGAGTCCTCGGTTTCTGTGAGTGGCTCTCTGGAGCGCCGGCCGCGCCTACGAGATGAGCCCCAAATCGTCCTGGCCCTCGGCCAGCGACCGTTCGTAGCGCAGCAGATCCGCCTCGGGGTACAGCACACGCTTGCCGATCTTGATAGCGCGCGGCCCCTTCCCGATCTGGCGCCAGTAACGAACCGAGCTGGCGGCCGTGCGGTATCGCTCGGCGACCTCATCTGTGGTCAGAAATCGCATGTTTTCCCTGATGGCTAGGAGGCTTTTCCGGATGCATCAATGGGACCCCTGGATCGCCGGTTAGGCAAACCGGCAAGTCCATGTTTCAATCGGGATAGCGAGTGTGAGGGTGGAGCTGCGATGGCAGGTGACGGACGGGCCGGTGGCGATGTGCCGCTGCTCTACAGCGAGGGGAACGCGGCGGCGCGCGTGGCGCTGGAACGTGAGGTGAGGGGATGGAGCACCATCGAACTCGCGGAACGGGTGACCAAGGCCGGTGTGAAGATGAACCAGACCGCGATCTGGCGCATCGAGAATGGCGAGCCGCGCCGTCGCATCAACCTCGACGAGGCGCTCGCGCTCTCGCGGGTCTTCGAACTGCCGCTCGAAGAGCTGATGTCCCCACCCCTGGAGGGGCTGGACGCCGGCGTCAGGCGGCTCGTCCAAGAGGCTGTCGAGGCGTACTTCGAGACCCGTGACGCCCAGGACCGGCTGCACGGCGCCGTTGTCGCCATCGCCCAGTACATCGAGGCCCAGCCCGACAGTTCGGGGGCCATCCACGAGCAGTGCCTTCGCCTCATGGGCGAGGAACGCGACGCCCGCACCCTCACCGAATACATCGAAGGTGGCGGCTATTACCAGTAATCCCGAAGAAGGAGGCGCCACTTGGCCAACATTCAGAAGCGAGCAAACGGCAAATGGCGGGCACGCTACCGCGACCTGGCCAGTAAAGAACACGCCCGCCACTTCGACCGCAAAGCCGACGCCCAGCGCTGGCTAGACGAGGTCACGACCAGCCTGGTCACGGGTCTGTACGTCGACCCGCGTGCTGGAAAGATCTCCTTCGAGAAATACGCGACGCAGTGGCAGGGGCAGCAGATCGCCGGCGAGGCGGGCACCCGTATCACCGACAACGCCCTGCGGCTTCACCTAATACCCGCGCTGGGCGCGTACACGATGGTGTCCCTGCGGCGGACCCACATTCAGGCCCTCTTCAAGCAGCTTTCCGAGCAGCTGGGGCCCGGCAGCGTGCGCAACGTCTACGACGTCCTCGTCCGCGTCGTGACGGCAGCGGTCGATGACAAGGTCATCGCCGCGAGCCCCTGCAAGCGGATCACTCTCCCGCCCCTCTCGGACGACGAGGTCGCACCGCCCACCGTCGCACAGGTTCAGGAAATGGCCGACGTCATGCCGCCGTATCTTCGCGCCGCGATCGTCGTCCTGGCCGGATCAGGCTTGCGCGTAGGCGAGTTGCTCGGCCTGAAGGTCTCGGATGTCGACTTCAAGCGCGGCACGATCCGCGTCGAACGTCAGCGGCTGCAGTCCGGCCTGATCGGCCCGCCGAAGACCGGCAAGTCCAGGCGTGCGGTTCCGGTCGGCGAGGTCGTCACCGACGCGCTGCTCGGGCATCTCGCCGCGCGGCCGTCGAAGGAATGGCTGTTCACGATGGAGGAGGGCGAGCCCCTCAACTACCGCCGTTGGAAGACCGAATGGAACTGCGCCCGTAGGGCGCTCCAGGCGGCGGAGAACCAGGCGGCCGACCGCGAAGGCCGCAAGCCCGTCACGCTCCCGCACCTCGTGACCCATGACCTGCGGCACTTCTACGCCTCCGCGCTCATCGGCGGCGGCGCGAGCGTCAAGCAGGTTCAGCTCGTCCTGGGCCACGCGTCCGCCGTCATCACCTTGCGGATCTACGCGCACCTTTGGCCGGGCGAAGAAGACCGCACCCGGGCCGTCATGGACGCCGTTCTCGGCGGCCTGCGGACCGGGTGCGGACCGGTAGGCGATATGACCCGCGAAACCGCAGGTCAGACGGCCTAGCCATAGATCAAGCCTTCTTGGTCTCCCAGAAGATCTTGTCGATCTGGGCGATGTAGTCCAGGGCCTTCTGGCCCGTCGCCGGGTCCGTCGAGCCCTTCGCGGCCGACAGCGCCTTCAGGGCGTCGTTGACCAGCTGGTGCAGCTCCGGGTACTTCTCGAAGTGCGGGGGCTTGAAGTAGTCGCTCCACAGCACCGAGACGTGGTGCTTGGCGAGTTCGGCGCGCTGTTCCTTGATGACCGTGGCACGGGCCTGGAAGTGCGCGTCGTCGTTGCCCGCCATCTTTTCCTGGACGGCCTTGACCGACTCGGCTTCGATGCGGGCCTGGGCGGGGTCGTACACGCCGCAGGGGAGGTCGCAGTGCGCGCTGACCTTCACCTTGGGTGCAAACAGGCGGGAAAGCATGGAGCTGTCCTTCCTCGTGATCGTCTTCTCAGGTGGGACATTACTCCGTGAGAAGCCGGATTTCGCGAGTGCCCCCTAGGGCTTAGGACAAAAGTCCGGGGTCGGATCGGGACCGGCGGCGGAACGTACCGTGGGACCGGGAGGTGCCGGATGACGGAGCACGGGCGCGAGCCGAGAGCGCTGTTGGGGATCGCGGAGGTGTCTGGACCGTCCATGTATCCCACCCTGAAACAGGGCGATCAACTGCTGGTGCACTACCACGCACCCGTGAGGGCCGGGGACGTCGCCGTACTGAAACATCCGCTCCAGCAGGATCTGCTCATCGTGAAGCGGCTGGTCGAGCGACGCGACGGCGGATGGTGGGTGCTCGGGGACAATCCGGGCGCCGAAGGGGACAGCCGGGTGTTCGGGGCCGTCCCCGGCGAACTGCTGCTCGGCCGGGTGCGGGCCCGCTACCGGCCGCGCGCCGAGGATCAGCGGTCCGTGGCCGGCGCGCTCGCGTGGGCCTTCTCCGCGCTGCGGCCCGTGCTGTCCGACCGCTCCGTCTCCAGGCGTTTGCGGGCCCGGTAGGCGGCGACGTTGGCGCGGGTCGCGCAGCGGTCGGAGCAGTAGCGGCGCGAGCGGTTGGTCGAGGTGTCGAGGTAGGCGTTGCGACAGGGCGCGGCCTGGCAGAGGCCGAGCCGGTCCACCCCGTACTCCGTCAGATGGAACGCCAGGCCCATCGCGGCGATCGCGGCGAACCCGGACGTCGCGTTCGACGAGTGCTCCGCCAGATGCATGTGCCAGCGCGGGCGCCCCTCGTCGTCGAGGAAGTCGTGGCCCGAGATCTGCGGGCTGACGGGGAACTCCAGCAGCAGCGAGTTGAGCAGGTCGACGGCGTGCGTCGCCTCGTCCTCGTCGGCCGCCGTGAAGATCGCGCGCAGCCGTCCCCGTACGGAACGGAAGCGGGTGACGTCCGCCTCGGTGGCCCGGCGCGATGCCTGGGTGGACTCGCCGAAGAGGGCGCGGACGGCTTCGACCGAGGTCAGGGTGTCCGTGCCGCGGGCCGGTTCCTCGGTGTTGACCAGGCGTACGGCGTAGTCCGAGTAAGAGGCCAGTTCCACTTGTAGTCCTTACGGCAGCGGTCTAGTGTCGACGTAATAGCTGTACTCGCCTACAGGGTATTACGGAGCGGAGGGTTTCGATGGTGGACACGGGGACGGACGCGGGGACTGCCGTGAGCGGGGCGCCCACGCCGGAGCGGGTCCGCTGGCGGGCCTGGCAGGACAGCTGGGACCGCCAGCAGGAGTGGTACATGCCCGACCGCGAGGAGCGCTTCCGGGTGATGCTCGACATGGTCGAGGCCCTGGTGGGACCCGAACCGAGGGTGCTCGACCTCGCGTGCGGCACGGGCAGCATCACCGACCGGCTCTTCCACCGTTTCCCGGCGGCCACCAGCACCGGCGTCGATCTCGACCCCGCGCTGCTCGCCATCGCCGGCGGCTACTTCGCCGGCGACACGCGCCTGACCCTGGTGCGGGCCGACCTCAAGGACCCCGGCTGGACGGCGAAGCTGCCGTACGAGTCGTACGACGCCGTCCTCACCGCCACCGCGCTGCACTGGCTGCACAGCGGACCGCTGACCGTGCTGTACGGGCAGATCGCCGGTCTCGTCAGGCCCGGCGGCGTCTTCATGAACGCCGACCACATGACGGACGACAGCACGCCCCGTATCAACGCCGCCGAACGCGCCCACCGGCACCGTGAGATGGACCGCGCCAAGGCCGAGGGCGCCGTCGACTGGGCCGACTGGTGGGACCTCGCCGCCAAGGACCCGGTGCTCGCGGGCCCGACCGCCGAGCGGTTCGCGATCTACGGCGAGCACGCGGACGGCGACACGCCCTCCGTCCAGTGGCACGCGAAGACCCTGACCGACGCGGGCTTCGGCGAGGCGCGCCCGGTCTGGTCCTCGCCGTCGGACTCGCTGATGCTCGCCCTGAAGTAGCCGGCACACAGGAGGGGTGTCACGGGCCCGACGGCCCGTGACACCCCTCCTCCCGGCGTCTACAGAACCTTCGACAGGAACGACTTCGTCCGCTCGTGCTGAGGGTTCGTCAGCACCTCGCGCGGGTGGCCCGACTCCACGACCACCCCGTCGTCCATGAACACCAGCGCGTCTCCGACCTCGCGGGCGAAGCCCATCTCGTGCGTCACGACGACCATCGTCATGCCGTCCTCGGCGAGATCGCGCATCACGTCCAGGACATCGCCCACCAGCTCCGGGTCGAGCGCCGACGTCGGCTCGTCGAAGAGCATCAGCTTCGGCTCCATCGCCAGCGCGCGGGCGATCGCCACCCGCTGCTGCTGACCGCCGGAGAGCTGGGACGGATAGCCGTCGGCCCTGTCCGCGAGCCCCACCCGGTCCAGCAGCTTCCTGGCCCGCTCCCTGGCGACCGCCTTCGGCTCACGGCGCACCTGCATCGGTGCCTCCATGATGTTCTCGATGGCCGTCATGTGCGGGAAGAGGTTGAAGCGCTGGAAGACCATGCCGATGTCCCGGCGCTTCAGGGCCACTTCGGAGTCGCGCAGCTCGTACAGCTTGTCGCCCTTCTGGCGGTAGCCGACCAGCTCACCGTCGACGTACAGCCGCCCGGCGTTGACCTGCTCCAGATGGTTGATGCACCGCAGGAAGGTCGACTTGCCGGACCCGGAGGGCCCGATCAGACAGAAGACCTCGCGCGGCGCGACCTCCAGGTCGATGCCCTTGAGGACGTGCGCGGCGCCGAACGACTTGTGTACGGCCTCGGCCTTCACCATCGCGGTCATGCGGTGCCTCCGTTCGGGCGGCCCAGCGACAGCAGATTGGCCCTGATCTTCTGCAGCGGGGTCTGCGGCAGGGTGCGCAGCGAACCACGCGCGTAATGCCGCTCCAGGTAGTACTGACCGATGCTCAGGACCGAGGTCATGAGCAGGTACCAGGCGGCGGCGAGGAACAGCATCTCGACCGGGGCGCCCGACGTCTGCCCGATGTCCTGCGCGTATCTCAGCAACTCGTAGAACTGCACGGTCGCCACCAGCGACGTCGTCTTCAGCATGTTGATGACTTCGTTGCCGGTCGGCGGCACGATCACCCGCATCGCCTGCGGGATCACGATGCGGCGCAGCGTCTTGGCGTGGCTCATGCCCAGCGCGTGCGACGCCTCCGTCTGCCCCTCGTCGACCGAGAGGAGACCGGCGCGGCAGATCTCCGCCATGTACGCGGCCTCGTTGAGGCCCAGACCCAGCAGCGCCGTCAGGAACGGCGTCATGAAGCTGGCCCAGTAGTCCTTGTAGACCGGCCCGAGGTTGATGTACTCGAAGACCAGACCCAGGTTGAACCAGACCATGAGCTGGACGAGGACCGGCGTACCGCGGAAGAACCAGATGTACGACCACGCGATGGACGACATCACCGGGTTCTTCGACAGCCGCATCACCGCGAGGACGATGCCGCCGACCACGCCGATGGCCATCGACAGGACCGTCAGGATCATCGTCTGGCCGACACCCTTGAGGATGCGGTCGTCGAAGAAGTAGTCCGGTACGGCGCCCCAGTTGATCTTTCCCTGGGAGAAGGCGTAGATGATCGTCGCGAGCAGCGCGAGAGCGACGACCGCGCTCACGTACCGCCCGTAGTGCCGGACCGGGATGGCCTTGATGGCCTCCGGCCCGGCGGATCCCGCCGGTGGCGCGTCGGACGGGCCGTCCGACTTGGATATGTCAACAGACACGGTGCTGCCTTTCGGAGCCGGGCGGATCAGGTGCCGGCGTTGATCGTGGCTTCCTTGACCGCGCCGGCGTCGACGCCCCACTTCGCGATGATCTTGTCGTACTCGCCGTTCTTGATGATCGCGTCGAGCGCGGCCTGGAGCGCCTTGCTCAGCTCGTCGTTGCCCTTGGCGACCGCGATGCCGTACGGGGCGGCCTCGATCTGCTCACCGACGAGCTGGAAGTCGTTGCCGCCGCCCGAGGTCTTCACCGCGTACGCCGCGACCGGGAAGTCCGACGAACCGGCGTCGGCGCCACCGGCGCGCAGCCGGGTCTGGGCGAGCTGGTCGTTGTCGAACGCCTGGATCCCGATGGCCTTCTTGCCGTCGTCCGTGCACTTCTTCGACTCGGCCTTGGCCAGGTCGTGCGAGACGGTGCCGCGCTGGACGACCATCTTCTTGCCGCACAGGTCGGCCCAGGTCGTGATGCCCTTGTCGTCGCCCTTCTTGGTGTAGATCGAGACACCGGCGGTGAAGTAGTCGACGAAGTCGACACCCTCGCCGACCTTCTTGCCGGTCTCGGAGTCCACGCCGTCCTGGCGGGCCTTGGTGTCGGTCATGGCCGACATGGCTATGTCGTAGCGGTTGGAGCGCAGACCCGTGAGCAGCGTGTCGAACGTGCCGTTCTGGAACTCGAACTTCACACCGAGCTGCTTGCCGAGCGCGTCGGCGATGTCGGGGTCGATTCCGATCGTCTTGCCGGCGTCGTCCTTGAACTCGACCGGCGGGTACGCGATGTCCGAGCCGACCCGGATGACGCCCTTGTCCGCGATCGCCTTCGGGAGCTGATCGGCCAGCGGGGCGCTCTTCGTGGTCGCGGGGGAGTCCTTCTTCCCGCTGTCGGTCTGGTCGCCGCAGGCGGTCAGCAGGAGTGACCCGGCGACCGCGATCGCGCCGACCGCGGCGATCCGGGACTTCCCGGCGGTGGTACGACTGGTGAAGCTGGCGGTCATGATGAGGATCCTCCGGCGGACGAGGGACTTACCACGCGGTGGGCACGCGCCATCGAGTGTCGCGACCGTGTGTGATTGATTAGGGCATCTTGCCATTCGGACTGGTCCGATCAGGGGGCCCGTCATGTCAAAATCGGATAACGGGTGACCCCCGTGTCCCGGCGGACCGGCACATCATGACCGGACCATCTGCGGGAATGCCTTCTTCCGGCCGGACGATCTCCGCCCCGTCCGGTCTCTCCGGACGGTTTCGTGTCGTGCGGCGCAAGTGTCCCGAAACTCCGCTATGAGTCATGTCACCGCTTGTAGAAGGAGACGCGGACATCCGGCCCGTCCGGTATGAAGGACAGCTACACCCCTCATCCGGGGCTCAGGGCGCGTGTGCGGCGCGCCCGCGCGTACGCACATCCTCCTGTTCGGCGTCCCAACCGCCGATAACAGGTCACGTACGCGGTGCCCGCCCACCCCTCCGTAACCCAGGAGTGGACACCCTCAACTGATGAAGAGACTTAAGGGGTCAAAAACATGGCAGCGGAGATCGTGAATCCTCGCAGCGAGAGCGACAGCGAAGGCGCGACCGACGAGCCCTTCGATCCGGCGTTCGCGCTCCACCGCGGCGGGAAGATGGCCATCCGGTCCACGGTGCCCGTCCGGGACAAGGACGACCTGTCACTCGCCTACACGCCCGGGGTCGCCAAGGTGTGCACGGCGATCGCCGAGAACCCGGAACTGGTCCACGACTACACCTGGAAGTCGCAGGTCGTCGCCGTCGTGACGGACGGGACCGCGGTCCTGGGTCTCGGGGACATCGGACCCGAGGCGTCGCTCCCCGTGATGGAGGGCAAGGCGATCCTGTTCAAGCAGTTCGGCGGCGTCGACGCGGTGCCGCTGGCGCTGGCCACCACCGACACCGACGAGATCATCGACACCGTCGTGCGGCTCGCGCCGTCCTTCGGCGGGGTCAACCTGGAGGACATCTCGGCGCCCCGCTGCTTCGAGATCGAGCGCAGGCTCCAGGAGCGGCTCGACATCCCCGTCTTCCACGACGACCAGCACGGCACGGCCGTCGTCACGCTCGCCGCCCTGCGCAACGCGGCGAAGCTCACCGGGCGCACGCTCGGGGACCTGCGCGCCGTCATCTCCGGTGCGGGCGCGGCGGGCGTCGCCATCGCCAAGTTCCTGCTGGAGGCGGGGATCGGCGACGTGGCGGTCGCCGACCGCAAGGGCATCGTCAGCCCCGACCGCGAGGACCTCACCGACGTCAAGCGCGAGCTGGCCGAGCTGACGAACCGCGCGGGGTTCTCCGGCTCGCTGGAGGCCGCGCTGTCGGGCGCGGACGTCTTCATCGGCGTCTCGGGCGGTACGGTCCCGGAGCCGGCGATCGCGTCGATGGCGCCGGAGTCGTTCGTCTTCGCCATGGCCAACCCGAACCCGGAGGTCCACCCGGACATCGCGCACCAGTACGCGGCGGTGGTGGCGACGGGGCGCAGCGACTACCCGAACCAGATCAACAACGTGCTGGCGTTCCCGGGGATCTTCGCGGGCGCGCTCCAGGTGCGGGCGTCGCGCATCACGGAGGGCATGAAGATCGCGGCGGCGCTCGCGCTGGCCGACGTGGTCGGTGACGAGCTGTCGGCGGACTACGTGATCCCGTCGCCGTTCGACGAGCGGGTGGCCCCGGCGGTGACGTCCGCCGTGGCGGCGGCGGCGCGGGCGGAGGGGGTTGC
>NZ_JAAPBF010000206.1 GCF_022695985.1 Streptomyces sp. NP-1717
GGCGCTGGTCCGGCCGCACTCCGCGTGGCGGCCCGTTCGACCTCGATCGCCGGACGGGCTGGGACGGGGCCGGCCGCCGCCCGGTTCTCGGTCGGCGGGGCGGTCGCACTCCGTGTGAACCCGCCCGGTCCCTCCCGCATCGGCGGCCGCCCGCTCATGACCGTGCCAGGGAGTCGTCGTCCGGCGTCAGCAGGTCCGCGATGTCCAGGACGTGGTAACCCCGCATCGACGGCAGGCAGCTGCCCCGTACCGGTCCGATCGCCGAGGCCCACTCCTCCGGTACGGCCCCGGCCCCGGACACCGCTCCCGACAGTGCGCCCGCGACCGCCGCCGTGGTGTCGGCGTCGCGGCCCATGTTGACGGCCGTCAGTACCGACGTACGGAAGTCTCCGCGCGCCGCAGCGAACGCGCCGAACGCCAGGCCCACCGCCTCCGGCGCCAGGTCGGTCCACGGGTAGCCGCCGATGACGACGGCCGACCGGACCGCGCGTTCCATGGTCAGCGTGTCGGGGTACTCACGGCCCGCCGCGACCACCGCGCGGCGCAGCGAGCGGGCCGTCCAGGAGTCCATCGGGATCACGGAGAGCGCGGCGGCGACCACGGAGGCGGGGCCCGCGCCCGTCATCGCGGCGGCGACCCCGGCCGCGACCGCCTGCCCGCCGTAGATGCCCTCGCCCTCGTGGCTGACGGTCCCGTCGACCGCGACGAGCCGCGCCGCCTCGGCCGGGCGGCCGGCGGCGAAGACGCCGAACGGCGCCGCCCGCATCGCGAGCCCGTCGCTCCAGGCATGGCGGTGCTGGGCCGTGATCGGGGCGGCGAGGCCCCTGCGCAGGTTCTCCAGGGTGCCGCGCTCGCTGAACCCCGCTCCCCGGAAGGGCCCCTCGTCGAGGTCGGCCAGCCAGTGGTGCCAGGCGTACTCGACGTGGGTGACGGTCAGGGCCGAGCCGTGTCTGGCCAGGAGGAGCCCGGAGAAGATGGCGTACTCGGTGTCGTCGGTGCCGGCCGGGTTGTCGGTGACGAAGCCTTCGATACGGCCCCAGCGGCGGCGGATCTCGGAGGGGCGCATGTTCTCGGCGGGGGCGCCGAGCGCGTCGCCGACGGCGAGGCCGAGCAGCGCGCCCCGCGCCCGTCCCCGCAGCGCGGCGACGTCGGCGGACCGGGCCGCCTCCGGACCGGGGTCCGAACCGGCGCCGGGACCGCAGGCGGTCAACTCCATCGCGGGGGCCTTTCGCACGCATCGGGCCCAGGAGCGGCCCTCGGTTCCTCCCATACGTCCCACGCCGCGCCCCGGAGGAGTCCGACAAGCGTCGCTGTCACCCGGCTGGTGCCCCCGGTAAGCATGGCCTTCCTTGCTGGCGGGGCCCTTGTTTCGTGCGTATTTTCGAAGCCGTGGTGGGGTGTCCCGCCACCGGACGACAGCGGGACCAGCGGGAAGGGGACAGCCGTGTCCGTCATGGACAACGAGGCGCAGCTCCACGGAGCACACCGTGACAATCACACGCACCGTGATGTCAACGGCGGCTGGCTGCGTCCCGCGGTGTTCGGCGCGATGGACGGCCTCGTCTCCAACCTGGCCCTGATGACCGGCGTGGCGGGCGGTGCCGTCGACCGGCAGACGATCGTGATCACCGGACTCGCGGGTCTGGCGGCCGGTGCCTTCTCGATGGCGGCGGGGGAGTACACCTCCGTGGCGTCCCAGCGCGAGCTCGTCCAGGCGGAGCTGGACGTGGAGCGGCGCGAGCTGCGCAAGTTCCCCAAGGACGAGATGGCCGAGCTGGCCGATCTGTACGTGTCGCGCGGTGTCGAGCCGGAGCTGGCGCGCGAGGTCGCGGCGCAGCTGTCGAAGGACCCCGAGCAGGCCCTGGAGATCCACGCGCGCGAGGAGCTGGGGGTCGACCCGGACGACCTGCCGTCGCCCATGGTCGCCGCCGTGTCCTCGTTCGGCTCCTTCGCGCTGGGCGCGCTGCTGCCCGTCCTGCCGTATCTGCTGGGCGCGACGGTGCTGTGGCCGGCCGTGCTCGTGGCGCTGCTCGGCCTCTTCGCCTGCGGCGCGCTGGTGGCCCGGGTGACCGCGCGGACCTGGTGGTACAGCGGTCTGCGCCAGCTGCTCCTCGGCGGTACGGCGGCGGCCCTCACGTACGGTCTGGGTTCGCTCTTCGGCGCGACCGTCTAGCGCGGTACATCCGGCGGTGCGCCCGGGCGTGCTCCGGGCGCGCCGCCGGGCGGGCGCCCGGAAGGCGGATCACCCGGCGTACGACATATTGCGCGGTCGGGGCGGTCGCGTCACTGTGGTGACGAACATCCCTCCATCTTCTCCCGGCGGTTCCCCCACTCGGGTGGGACACTATGCATGGCGTCACATATCTAGCCGTTACCCGGTTGTTTCGAACGCTTGAACTCCGGGCATGAGCCGTAGGCGCTGCGGGCAACGAAGCCCGCTCCGCCGTGGTCCGGTGTCCGGCGGTCTCTTCGCCTCTGATCACCTCTGGCCCACCTTCGCCGTCACGAGCGGCGTCCACATGCTGGAATCAGCTATCCGCTTTCTGAGCAGCCGACCCATCATGTAACCTGCACGAAATTTTGCCCAGGGCCAACGTCGTCCCTCGGTTCATCGCAAATGCCACGACGACGACGGGAGAGCCGATGCGTTTCGACGCCTGGTCGCCCATGGATGGCCGCCCCGCTGCGCAGGGCATGTATGACCCCCGTAACGAGCACGACGCCTGTGGCGTCGGGTTCGTGGCCACCCTGACCGGTGTGCCCGGCCACGAGATGGTCGAGCAGGCGCTGACCGTACTGCGCAATCTCGAACACCGCGGCGCCACCGGCTCCGAGCCCGACTCGGGTGACGGCGCGGGCATCCTGCTCCAGATCCCGGACGCGTTCCTGCGCGAGGTCTCCGGATTCGAGCTGCCCGAGGCCGGTTCGTACGCCGTCGGAATCGCCTTCCTGCCCGCCGGGAACCCGGACGAGGCCGTCTCACGGATCGAGACGATCGCCGCCGACGAGGGCATCGACGTCCTCGGCTGGCGCGAGGTGCCGGTCGCCCCCCAGATGCTCGGTGCCATCGCGCGCTCCACGATGCCGGTCTTCCGCCAGCTCTTCGTCGCCTCCGGTACGCGCTCGGGCATCGCCCTCGACCGCAAGGCGTTCGTCCTGCGCAAGCGCGCCGAGCGCGAGGCCGGGGTCTACTTCCCCTCCCTCTCCGCCCGGACGATCGTCTACAAGGGCATGCTGACCACCGGCCAGCTGGAGCCCTTCTTCCCCGACCTCTCCGACCGCCGCTTCGCCACCGCCGTCGCCCTCGTGCACTCGCGCTTCTCCACCAACACCTTCCCGAGCTGGCCGCTCGCCCACCCGTACCGCTTCGTCGCGCACAACGGCGAGATCAACACGGTCAAGGGCAACCGCAACTGGATGAAGGCCCGCGAGTCCCAGCTGGCCTCCGACGTGTTCGGTGACGACCCCCGGACGCTGGAGCGGACCTTCCCGGTCTGCACCCCCGACGCCTCCGACTCGGCGTCCTTCGACGAGGTCCTGGAACTGCTCCACCTCGGCGGCCGGTCGCTGCCGCACTCCGTGCTGATGATGGTCCCCGAGGCGTGGGAGAACCACGACTCCATGGACCCCGCCCGGCGCGCCTTCTACCAGTACCACTCCACGATGATGGAGCCCTGGGACGGCCCCGCCTGCGTCACCTTCACCGACGGCGTCCAGGTCGGCGCGGTCCTCGACCGCAACGGACTGCGCCCCGGCCGCTACTGGGTCACCGACGACGGCCTCGTCGTCCTCTCCTCCGAGGTCGGCGTCCTCGACATCGACCCCGCCAAGGTCGTCCGCAAGGGCCGCCTCCAGCCCGGCCGGATGTTCCTCGTCGACACCGCCGAGCACCGCATCATCGAGGACGACGAGATCAAGGCGTCGCTCGCCGCCGAGAACCCGTACCAGGAGTGGCTGGAAGCCGGCGAGATCGAGCTGGAGGACCTGCCCGAGCGCGAGCACATCGTGCACACGCACGCCTCCGTCACCCGCCGCCAGCAGACCTTCGGCTACACCGAGGAAGAGCTGCGGATCATCCTCGCCCCGATGGCCCGCACCGGCGGCGAACCGCTCGGCTCCATGGGCACCGACAGCCCGATCGCCGCGCTCTCCGCGCGCCCCCGGCTGCTGTTCGACTACTTCACCCAGCTGTTCGCGCAGGTCACCAACCCGCCGCTGGACGCCATCCGCGAGGAGCTCGTCACCTCGCTGCGCTCCTCCCTCGGCCCCCAGGGCAACCTCCTGGAGCCGACCGCCGCGTCCTGCCGCAGCGTCACGCTGCCCTTCCCGGTGATCGACAACGACGAGCTGGCCAAGCTCATACACGTCAACGCCGACGGCGACATGCCCGGCATGACCGCCGCCACGCTCTCCGGCCTCTACCGGGTCAGCGGCGGCGGCGAGGCCCTCGCCGCCCGTATCGAGGAGATCTGCGCCGAGACCGACGCCGCGCTCGAAGGCGGCGCGCGGATCATCGTGCTCTCCGACCGGCACTCCGACGCCGAGCACGCGCCCATCCCCTCCCTGCTGCTCACCGCGGCCGTGCACCACCACCTCATCCGCACCAAGCAGCGCACCCAGGTGGGACTGCTGGTCGAGGCCGGTGACGTACGCGAGGTGCACCACGTCGCGCTGCTCATCGGCTACGGCGCCGCCGCCGTCAACCCCTACCTCGCGATGGAGTCCGTCGAGGACCTCGTCCGCGCGGGCACCTTCATCGAGGGTCTGGAGCCCGAGCACGCCCTGCGCAACCTCATCCACGCGCTCGGCAAGGGCGTCCTGAAGGTCATGTCCAAGATGGGTATCTCCACCGTCGCCTCCTACCGGGGCGCGCAGGTCTTCGAGGCCGTCGGTCTCGACGACGCCTTCGTGGAGAAGTACTTCAGCGGCACGGCGACCAAGATCGGCGGCGCCGGACTCGACGTCGTCGCCCAGGAGGTCGCCGCCCGCCACGCCAAGGCCTACCCGGCCTCCGGCATCTCCGCGTCGCACCGCGCGCTGGACATCGGCGGCGAGTACCAGTGGCGCCGCGAGGGCGAGCCGCACCTCTTCGACCCGGACACCGTCTTCCGCCTCCAGCACGCCACCCGCAACCGGCGCTACGACATCTTCAAGCAGTACACGGACCGGGTGAACGAGCAGTCCGAGCGCCTCATGACGCTGCGCGGACTGTTCAACCTCGACTCCGGCCGCGAGCCCGTCGCCCTGGACGAGGTCGAGCCCGCCTCCGAGATCGTCAAGCGCTTCTCCACCGGCGCCATGTCGTACGGCTCCATCTCCAAGGAGGCGCACGAGACCCTCGCGATCGCGATGAACCGGCTCGGCGGCAAGTCCAACACCGGCGAGGGCGGCGAGGACGCGGACCGGCTCCACGACCCGGAGCGCCGCTCCTCCATCAAGCAGGTCGCCTCCGGCCGCTTCGGCGTCACCAGCGAGTACCTCGTCCACGCCGACGACATCCAGATCAAGATGGCCCAGGGCGCCAAGCCCGGCGAGGGCGGCCAGCTCCCCGGCCACAAGGTCTACCCGTGGGTCGCCAAGACCCGGCACTCCACACCCGGCGTCGGCCTCATCTCACCGCCGCCGCACCACGACATCTACTCCATCGAGGACCTCGCCCAGCTGATCCACGACCTCAAGAACGCCAACCCGGCCGCCCGCATCCACGTGAAGCTGGTCTCCGAGGTCGGCGTCGGCACGGTCGCGGCCGGTGTCTCCAAGGCACACGCCGACGTGGTCCTGATCTCGGGACACGACGGCGGTACGGGCGCCTCCCCGCTCACCTCGCTCAAGCACGCGGGCGGCCCCTGGGAGCTCGGCCTCGCCGAGACCCAGCAGACCCTGCTGCTCAACGGGCTGCGCGACCGCATCGTCGTGCAGACGGACGGCCAGCTCAAGACCGGCCGGGACGTCGTCGTCGCCGCGCTGCTGGGCGCCGAGGAGTTCGGCTTCGCCACCGCGCCGCTCGTCGTCTCCGGCTGCGTCATGATGCGCGTCTGCCACCTCGACACCTGTCCGGTGGGCATCGCCACCCAGAACCCGGTGCTGCGCGAGCGCTTCTCGGGCAAGGCCGAGTACATCGTCAACTTCTTCGAGTTCATCGCCGAGGAGGTCCGCGAGATCCTCGCCGAGCTGGGCTTCCGCACCCTCGAAGAGGCCGTCGGCCACGCCGAGTTCCTGGACACCGAGCGGGCCGTGAACCACTGGAAGGCCCAGGGCCTGGACCTCCAGCCGCTCTTCCACGTGCCCGACCTGCCGGACGGTGCCGTACGCCACCGGATCGTCGAGCAGGACCACGGCCTGGCCAAGGCGCTCGACAACCAGCTGATCAAGCTCGCCGCCGACGCGCTCGGTGCCGAGAGCGCCGAGGCCGCCCAGCCGGTCCGCGCGCAGATCGCCATCCGCAACATCAACCGCACCGTCGGCACCATGCTCGGCCACGAGGTGACCAAGAAGTTCGGCGGCGCGGGCCTGCCCGACGACACCGTCGACATCACCTTCACCGGCTCGGCGGGCCAGTCCTTCGGCGCCTTCCTGCCCCGCGGCGTCACGCTGCGCCTGGAGGGCGACGCCAACGACTACGTCGGCAAGGGCCTGTCCGGCGGCCGGGTCGTCGTCCGCCCCGACCGGGGCGCCGACCATCTCGCCGAGTACTCGACCATCGCCGGCAACACCATCGCCTACGGCGCGACCGGCGGCGAACTGTTCCTGCGCGGCCGCACCGGCGAACGCTTCTGCGTCCGCAACTCCGGTGCCACGGTGGTCTCCGAGGGCGTCGGCGACCACGGCTGCGAGTACATGACCGGCGGCCACGCCGTCGTACTCGGCGAGACGGGACGCAACTTCGCCGCCGGCATGTCCGGCGGGATCGCGTACGTCATCGACCTCGACGCGGACAACGTCAACGCCGGCAACCTCGGCGCGGTCGAGACCGAGCTGACGGACACCGACAAGGAGTGGCTGCACGACGTCGTGCGCCGCCACCACGAGGAGACCGGCTCCACCGTCGCCGAGAAGCTGCTGACCGACTGGGACACCTCCGTGACCCGCTTCAGCAAGATCATTCCTTCCACCTACAAGGCAGTGCTCGCCGCCAAGGACGCCGCTGAGCTCGCCGGTCTCTCCGAGCAGGAGACCACCGAGAAGATGATGGAGGCGGCGACCAATGGCTGACCCCAAGGGCTTCCTGACCACCGGGCGCGAGACGGCCGAGTCCCGCCCCGTGGAGGAGCGCAAGAAGGACTGGAACGAGGTCTACGTTCCGGGCTCGCTGCTCCCGATCATCAGCAAGCAGGCCGGACGCTGCATGGACTGCGGCATCCCCTTCTGCCACAACGGCTGTCCGCTCGGCAATCTCATCCCCGAGTGGAACGACTACGCCTACCGCGAGGACTGGACGGCGGCGAGCGAACGCCTGCACGCCACCAACAACTTCCCGGAGTTCACCGGCCGGCTCTGCCCCGCGCCGTGCGAGTCGGCGTGCGTGCTGGCCATCAACCAGCCCGCCGTCACGATCAAGAACGTCGAGGTCTCCATCATCGACAAGGCGTGGGACAACGGCGACGTCGTCCCGCGGCCCCCGGAGCGGCTCTCCGGCAAGACCGTCGCCGTCATCGGCTCCGGCCCCGCGGGACTGGCCGCGGCCCAGCAGCTGACCCGGGCCGGCCACACGGTCGCCGTGTACGAGCGCGCCGACCGTATCGGCGGCCTGCTGCGCTACGGCATCCCCGAGTTCAAGATGGAGAAGTCCCACATCAACCGCCGTATCGAGCAGATGCGCGCGGAGGGCACCAAGTTCCGTACGGAGACGGAGATCGGCCGCGACGTCGACGCGGCCAAGCTCCGCAGGCGCTACGACGCCGTGGTCATCGCGGCCGGCGCCACCGTCTCGCGCGATCTGCCGGTGCCCGGCCGCGACCTCAAGGGCATCCACTTCGCGATGGAGTACCTGCCGCTCGCCAACAAGGTGCAGGAGGGCGACCTGACGGTCTCCCCGATCACCGCCGAGGGCAAGCACGTCGTGGTCATCGGCGGCGGCGACACCGGCGCGGACTGCGTCGGTACGGCGCACCGCCAGGGTGCGGCCTCCGTCACCCAGCTGGAGATCATGCCCCGGCCGGGCGAGGACCGGGCCCCGAACCAGCCCTGGCCGACGTTCCCGATGCTCTACAAGGTCACCTCCGCGCACGAGGAGGGCGGCGAGCGGATCTACTCCGTCTCCACCACCCACTTCGAGGGCGACGAGGACGGCAACGTCCAGTCGCTGCACCTCACCGAGGTCGAGTTCGCCGACGGCCGTCCGGTGCCGAAGCCGGGCACCGAGCGGACGATCCCCGCCCAGCTGGTCACCCTGGCGATGGGCTTCACCGGCACCGACCGGGAGAACGGACTGGTCGACCAGTTCGGCCTCGAACTCGACGCGCGGGGGAACATCGCACGGGACGCCGAGTACGCGACCAATGTCGACGGCGTGTACGTTGCCGGGGACGCCGGCCGCGGCCAGTCCCTGATCGTGTGGGCGATCGCCGAGGGCCGCTCGGCGGCGCGCGGCGTCGACCGCTATCTGACCGGGGCGAGCGATCTGCACGCCCCGATCCGCCCGACGGACCGCTCACTCACGGTCTGACGGGCCGACCGACGTCCCGTACAACGGCGTACGGGCGGTGACGGCCCGGGGGACGTCCCCTGGACCCTCCGCAAGACACGGCGCCCGCCAGTCCCCGACCGGACACCGGCGGGCGCCGTGACATGTGTTTCTGATGCTGTGTAACCTCGACGGATCCCCCCGCGCACCGTCGAGTGAACGGCAGCAGCCATGACCACAGCGCCCTCCGCGGGAAGCCCGGCGATCAGCCTCGCCAAGATCGAGGAGACCGCCCCCGCGCTCGTCGGGCACTACCGGGCGGCGGCCGTCTCCCTGCGCAAACACGGTATGAGCGGTCAGCGCGCGGCCGTCTATCTGGTCCTCGACCACTCGGGGTCGATGCGCGAGTACTACCGGGACGGCAGCGTCCAGGCCTTCGCCGACCGGGTCCTCGGTCTCTCGGCGAATCTCGACGACGACGGCGTCGTCCCCGCCGTGTTCTTCTCCACGGACATCGACGCCGAGACGGAGATCTCACTCGCGGACCACCACGGCCTTGTCGACCGGATCGTGGCCGGGCTCGGGCACATGGGCAGGACCAGCTACCACCTCGCCATGGACGCGGTGATCGACCACTATCTGGACAGCGGGTCCACCGCGCCGGCCCTGGTGGTCTTCCAGACCGACGGCGGGCCGACCAGCAAGCCCGCCGCCGAACGCTACCTGTGCAAGGCGGCCGAGCTCCCGCTGTTCTGGCAGTTCGTGGGCTTCGGCAACAAGCGCAGCTCGCAGTTCGACTTCCTCCGGAAACTTGACGAGTTGGCCGTCCCGCAGAAGCGGTCCGTCGACAACGCGGGCTTCTTCCACGCCGGACTCGACCCGCGAGCGGTGCCGGACGACGTGCTGTACGACCGGCTCGTCGCGGAATTCCCGCACTGGCTCGCCGCCGCCCGCGCGCGGGGCATCGTACGGAGCTGAGCCGCTGTGACCTGCACCGACACCCGTCCCGTGGGTCCAGGTGTGTCGGATCCGCGTAAGCCCCGAGGGGCGTGCTAGGCTGACTGCGTTGCAGTTTTGGTACCCATGAACTTTATGTGCGCCTGACGGGAATGTTCCTCAGGCGCATTTTAATGTTTCCACCGGCTTCTCCGGATGGGGCTCAATGCGGCGACGAGGAATCCGTGAAGTGCGGATTCGTCTCTGCACCTGTTTTAGGAGAACGACATGGCTACTGGAACCGTGAAGTGGTTCAACTCGGAAAAGGGCTTCGGCTTCATCGAGCAGGACGGCGGCGGCGCCGACGTCTTCGCCCACTACTCGAACATCGCCACCTCGGGCTTCCGTGAGCTCCAGGAGGGCCAGAAGGTCTCGTTCGACGTCACGCAGGGCCAGAAGGGCCCGCAGGCGGAGAACATCGTCCCGGCCTAGTTTCCGGACGCGTACCTCGCAGCCGGGGCCCGCACCTGCACGGTGCGGGTCCCGGCTTGTGCTGTCCACAGGCTTAGGGAAGGTGCTTCAACCGAATGACTCGCTCCGAACGCCCGGCCCGCGCTCCCCGCCCGGCCGGCAAGCGCCCGGTCAACTCCCGTGCCAAGGGCCCCGCGAAGGGCTCGGCGAAGGCGCCGGCCCGCCGTGTCGCGCGCCCGCAGGAGTTCACGCTGCCGGAAACCATCACCCCCGCGCTGCCCGCCGTCGAGGCGTTCGACGAGCTCGACATGCCCGCGGGCCTGCTCAAGACCCTCAACTCCCTCGGTGTGACCGAGCCCTTCCCGATCCAGGGCGCCACCCTCCCGAACTCCCTCGCGGGCCGCGACATCCTCGGCCGGGGCCGTACCGGATCCGGTAAGACCCTCGCCTTCGGTCTCGCGATGCTGGCCCGTCTCGCCGGCCGCCGCGCCGAGCCGCGCGCGCCGTACGCGATGGTGCTGGTGCCCACGCGCGAGCTGGCCCAGCAGGTCACCGACGCGCTCACCCCGTACGCCACCGCCGTGAACCTGCGCATGGCCACCGTCGTCGGCGGCCTGTCGATCACCAAGCAGGCCGGACAGCTCCGGCGCGGCGCCGAGGTGCTCGTGGCGACGCCCGGACGGCTCAAGGACCTCATCGAGCGCGGCGACTGCCGGCTGGACCAGGTCACCATCACGGTCCTCGACGAGGCGGACCAGATGGCCGACATGGGGTTTATGCCGCAGGTCACCGCGCTGCTCAAGCAGGTGCGGCCGGACGGGCAGCGGATGCTGTTCTCCGCGACGCTCGACAAGAACATCGACCGGCTCGTACGGCAGTACCTGACCGATCCCGTCGTCCACTCCGTCGACCCCTCCCAGGGCGCGGTCACGACGATGGAGCACCACGTCCTGTACGTCATGGACGAGACCGACAAGAAGGCCGTCACCATGCGCATCGCGGCCCGCGAGGGCCGGGTGCTGCTGTTCCTGGACACCAAGCGGTCGGTGGACCGGCTGGTGAAGCGGCTGCTGGCCAGCGGCGTACGGGCGTCGGGCCTGCACGGCGGACGGTCCCAGCCGCAGCGCAACCGCACGCTCGACCAGTTCAAGACCGGCCTGGTCACCGTGCTCGTCGCGACGAACGTCGCGGCCCGCGGCATCCACGTCGACGACCTCGACCTGGTCGTCAACGTCGACCCGCCCGTCGACCACAAGGACTATCTGCACCGCGGCGGACGCACCGCGCGCGCCGGTGAGTCCGGCAGCGTCGTGACGCTCGTCCTGCCCGAGCAGAAGCGGGACATGACACGGCTGATGTCGGACGCGGGCATCGCGCCCCGCTCCGCCAGCGTCAAGTCGACCGACGAGGAACTGTCGCGGCTCACCGGTGCGCGGGAGCCCTCCGGGGTCGCGATCACCATCGAGGTGCCGCAGGCCCCCGTGCAGAAGCCGCAGAAGGCGCGCGCCTCGCGGCCGGCCCGGCGGCAAACCGGTCACGAACGGCGGATGTCGTGCCCGTACCGGGCGGTCAACTTCCCGAAAACTCCACCGACTTGGGATTGACGTGCTCACGTCTACGCGCGTCATCATGGTGGACATGCGAATCCCCCCACGAATCGCCCTCATCGGCGGCGCAGCCGCCCTCCTGTCCACCCTCCTCGTCGGCGGCACGGTCGCGACCACGGCCACCGCCGCCCCGCTCGCGGTCGGCGACATCTGCTACTCCGACCTCCCCGCCCAGGCGCACGACACCCTCGACCTCATCGACGCGGGCGGCCCCTACCCGTATCCGCAGGACGGCGGGGTCTTCCAGAACCGCGAAGGCATCCTGCCGCAGGAGTCCACCGGCTACTACCACGAGTACACCGTCGAGACGCCGGGCTCTCCCGACCGGGGCGCGCGCCGCATCGTGACCGGTAACGAGGAGCAGGACTACTACACCGCCGACCACTACGACTCCTTCGACCTGGTCGACCACGGCTGCTGATCCCGTACCCCCACCCGTACGACGACGGACAGGTAGCCTCCGCCCCATGACCGTGACGTATGTGATCCACGGGGCGGAGGTCACCGGCCTGGAGCGCTTCTGGCAGCTGATCGGCGAGGCCGTGAACGGACCCGACGGCTACTTCGGCCGCAATCTCGACGCGTTCGCGGACTGTCTGAGCGGCGGCTACGGGACGCCGGACGACCGGGACTTCGTCATCGAGTGGCACGACCACGGGCTCTCGCGCCGCGCGCTGGGCCACCAGGAGACGGCGCGTCAGCTCCGGCTCCGGCTGGCCCGGGTGCCCGAGGTCAACAGGGCCTCGGTCCAGAAGAAGTTGGACGAGGCGGAGGCCGGGCGCGGCCCCACGGTCTTCGACTGGCTGACGGAGATCATCGACGAACGCGCGCCGGGCGTCCTGCGGCTGCTGTGACCCCGGCGGCGCCGCGCCGTGTCTTCGGCATTGTGCCCGGCCCGCGTCACCGGCCGCGCGGCAGCAGGCCCGCCAGCCTGCGCCGGACCGCCGCTTCCGGCAGCAGGCGCACCGCGCCGGCCGCCGTCCCGCGCGCACGACCGGTCACCGACCCGTCGGCGAGCATCCGGGCCAGCGCGTCCACCGCGCGCGGATCCCGGCGCACCACCAGCCCCCGGGCCGCCTCGGCGGCGGTGACCGCCACCGGGTCCGTCAGCCGCGCCGCCAGGGCCGCGCGGATCGCGGGCGTGTCGGCGTCGACCCCCGCCAGGGCCGATGTCGCCCGTTCGCGCACCGAGTTGTCGGTGTCCGCGCTGAGCGCCGTCAGCGCCGCCACTCCCTCCTCGTGGTCGCCCGGCACGAGCCCGGCCAGCGCGACGGCCACCCGGCGGCGTACCGCCGCGTCCGGATGGCCCGTGTGCCGCAGAATCTCCGGCAGACCGTCCGCCGCACCCCGCTCTCCCGCCTCTCCGAGCCTTCCCAGCGCCGTCACGCTCGCGATCCGCGCGGCC
>NZ_JAAPBF010000207.1 GCF_022695985.1 Streptomyces sp. NP-1717
TCGCTCAACAAGCCCTGCATCGGCCTGCCGGCGAAGATCAACGCCGGGTCCCTGCTGGGTGCCGCGCCGATCACGGTCCAGGACATCAACGTCCTGTCCTCCCCGCAGAACCAGCAGTGTGTCGAGAACTCCACCCAGGCGAAGGGCGACGAGCCCCTCTCGCACATCCTGGAGGACATCGCGCTCCTCTCGGCGAACGGTGCGGGCAACGGCTGACAGCCGCTGCCATGCGCGACGGGACTCCGGGCCGGCGAAGGTCGGCCGGGGCGAATTCGCTCCGGCCGACCTTCGTGTCACAAGAACGGTCCCGCACTTGCGGAAACATTATTTCTCGCGGCGATCGAGTGAACCAACAAACGCCATAAATCAGGGCAGTTTCCTCATAAGCGCGTACTCGTTGGAGTTCCAGCAACGGCGGTGCGGGCCGATAGAGCCGTGTTCGCGTGGCAGAAGAGCCGCGCGCGCGACCCCCGTTGTGGAAAGGGCTCAACCATGAATGGCAAGAAAGCCGCGACCGTCGTCGCTGGTGTACTCCTGGCCGTCGGTGCCGCTTCGCCGGCGATGGCCGACGCCGGCGCGGAAGGTGCCGCCGTGGGCTCCCCGGGCGTCCTGTCCGGCAACGTCGTCCAGATCCCCGTTCACGTTCCCGTCAACGCGTGCGGCAACAGCATCAACATCATCGGTCTGCTCAACCCCACCTTCGGCAACACCTGCATCAACGCCTGACGTTCCGACGTCCGACGTCTGACAGGCGCTGAAACGCCCTGAGGGCATCGGCCGGTCCCGAGGCGTACGGCGACACGCGCCTCGGGACCGGCCTCGGTCGACACCGCTCCCCCGGGACCGGGCCCCGTCGACACCGATACACCGACGCACCAGCGAGACACCGGCGATATCAGGAGAACAGATGCGAGAACTCATCGGCAAAGGACTGCTCACCGCCGCGGCGGCGTCGAGCGTGCTGACCATGAGCGGTGGGTACGCCCAGGCCACCGACAGCGGCGCCACCGCCGCCGGGTCCCCGGGGCTGCTGTCGGGCAACAGCGTCCAGGCGCCCGTCGAGATCCCGGTCAACGTGTGCGGCAACACGGTGAATCCCGTCGGTGTGGGCAACCCCGCCTTCGGCAACGGCTGCGGCAACTCCTCCGGTGCGCACGCGGCGCCCAAGCCCCACCAGGCCCCGCCCAAGCAGCACGACGGCCCGCGCGCCGAGCCCGCGGCCCACGGGGCGCACGGCCAGGCCCCGCACTCCGGCCCGCGGCGCACGGACCACGGCGACCAGGCCGGCTCGACGCACGGCGGCCACCAGGGGCACGGCAGCGGTTCGTCGCCCAAGGGCCACGGCCGCCACGCGGCCCCCGCGAGCCACGCCGGCCACAGCGGGTCGTCGGCCTCCGGCACGGCCCAGAACTCCCCGGGGCTGCTGTCCGGCAACCTCGTCCAGGCCCCGCTCGACATCCCGTTGAACGTCTGCGGCAACAGCGTCGACCTGGTCGGCGTGCTGAACCCGGCCTTCGGCAACTCCTGCGCCAACGGCGTCGACGGGAAGACCCCGGAAGCCCCGGTGCTCCCGCCGACCCCGGTCGACCCGCCCGACCCGACCGACCCGCGCGACCCGCCGAAGCCGCCCGGGGACCGCAACGTCGAGCCTCCGAACGTGCCCGTCCCCCACAACCCGCAGCACCCGCGTGACGTCCAGGAGGCCGGCGCCTTCGACCAGCTGGCCCGGACAGGCGCGGACATGAACCTGCTCGCCGGCGCCGCGGTCAGCGCCGGCCTGCTGCTCGGGGGCGGCATCCTCTACCGCCGCAACCGCCCCGGCGCGCGCGTCTAGGTCTGTCCCGGATCCGGTTCTGCCGGCCGGGCCCGTCCGTCAGAACCGCTCCAGCCAGTTCGTCTGCGCCGCGCCGGCCGGGAGAATCTCGCGGGGTTCTCCCGGCCGCGTATCCCGGGGCCCCGTTCCCAGCCGGCGCCGCACCCCGCGTACGACCCGGCCCGCCGTGTACGACGCGCCGAACACGAAGCGCATCGACGGGCCGAACGACGGCGCGCTCAGCAGACCGGTCACGAACAGACCGGGGTGCGAGGTCTCGAAGACGGTGTCCGTGTCGGGGGCGGCGCTCGCGCCCACGGTGCGCAGTCTGCGGCTCAGCCGCTCGTCGAGCAGCCCGAGCCGGTCCAGCCGCGGGGTGAAGCCGGTGGCGGCGATGACATGGTCCGTCATGACCGAGTCCACGGATCCGCGGGTGGAGACCAGTTCGAGCCGTACGCGGCCCCCGGCCGGGGCGGCCGCGGCGACGCTCTCGCCCAGCCGGGCCTCCACCGCGGGCTCGAACCGCCCGCGCAGCCACCAGGCGCCGGCCGGGCCGAGCGCCGAGGTGGAGACGCGGGCGCGCGTCGATGTGGGCAGCCGGTGGAAGAGACCGGGGGTCTGTGCGTAGAGCCAGTTCCGCCAGCCGCAGCCCAGCCCCGTGTGCGGGGCGCGGGCGGCATCGCCGAAGGGGCGTTCCAGGGGCGGCGGGAGGGTGTTCCAGTGCAGGTCGCGGGCGCGGGCGACCACGCGTACGGCCGTCCCCTGTTCGGCGAGGAGTGTCGCGGTCTCCAGCGCGGCCTGGCCCGCCCCGACGACCGTCACGTCCATCCCCTTGAAGCGCGTCAGGTCCGCGTGGTCGACGCTGTGCGACACCCGCTCGGGCGGCAGGACGCGGAGCGGGCCGGGGACGTCGGCGAAGGGCCGGACGCCGACGGCGAGCACCACCGTACGGGCGAGGAACGTCTCACCGCCGCCGCCGTCGCCGTCGTCGACGGTGACCTGGAACCCGCCGCCGGCGCGGGGCCGTACGGCGGTGACGGTCCGTTCCTCCACCGGAGGCGCCGCGTTGGCGGCGAACCAGAGGCCGTACGAGGCGAAGAATCCGACCGGCAGCGGGACTCCGTGCCGGGCCTGGACCCCCTTGGTGGTCGCGTAGGCGGCCAGCGAGAAGGCGCCCTTCGGGTCCGACAGGTTCGACGCCCACGGCTCCGACTTCAGGAACATGCCCGGAGGCATCCCGTCCCGCCAGGCGGCCATCGGCCTGCCGAACACACGTGGCTGGAGCCCGGCCGCCGCCGCGTGCGAGGCGATGGACAGCCCGTAAGGGCCCGCACCCACAACTACCAAGTCCTGCATAGGAGTTCACCGCTCTCTCGGTTCTGTTGACTTCTCTGGGGGCTGCTGGGGCGTGGGCCGCCGACGGCTCCGCCGCGCGCCGCGCGCCGGAGCCAGGCCGCGGTCATGGCGTACGCGGGGCGCGGGTCGTCCCGCGCGAACCACGCCGTCTCCGTGCCCCCCGCCCGGATCCGCGGGTCGGCCCCGGACCCCCGCGGCCGGCCACCGCGCCGGCGGCCGGCCGGGAAGAGCGGGGACATCAGGGACAGCAGCGCGTAGTTCTCGACCACGAACCTCCGGCCGTACACGGGGACCTGCGGCGGGACGGGGCGCCCGGTGAGATCCAGGTGCAGCGCGCGCACGACGTCCAGGCCCGACGCGTCGGTGAAGAGACGGAACTGGGCTCCGGGCCGCGGGTTGAAGTCGAGCAGGTGGTACGCGCCGGTGGCGGGGTCGAGCCGGAAGTCGAGATCGGCGATGCCCCGGTAGCCGAGCGCGGCGATCACCTCGCGCGCGAGCCGCTCCACGGCGGGGTTGGGCAGCCATCGGCCGACGGCCGTCAGCCCCGCCCCGACCGGCCACGACCGTTCCTTGCGTCCGGCCGCGCCCATCAGGAGGGTGCCGTCGCGACCGCCGCAGCCGTGGAAGAACCAGTCGAGGTCCCGGCCCGGCGGCAGCAGTTTCTGGAGCAGCAGCCGGCTTCCCGCCTCCGTACCGCGCGCGAACAGTTCCCGGGCCTCCCGGGGCGAGCGGACCACGACGGTGCTGCGCAGCCCGGACCCCTCGGGCAGCAGCCAGGGCCGGCTCCACTTGGCGACCACCGGCGGCCCGAGCGCCGACGCCGCCCGCGCGGCCTCCCCGGGGTCGCCGGGGACGACCGTGCGGGGGTGCGGCAGGCCGAGCGTGCCGCAGATCGCGGCCAGTTCCGCCTTGTCGGCGACCCGCTCCGGCAGCCCTGACGGCTGTTCGGGCAGGAGATAGCGCCCGGCCAGCCGGGGGCGCAGCCGGGCGGCCGAGATGGCGCTCCGGTCGTCGAGCGGGACGAGGACGGCGGGGGCGCCGAGCCGCTCCGAGATCCGCAGCAGCAGCCCGTGCAGTTTCTCGTCCTCGTGCGCGGCCGACCGGGGGCCCGCCGCGTCGTCCGGGGTCCGGTCGGGACGCGGATGCCCGCTGTGCAGATACCGGGATCCGGCGACCGGGCTCCGGAGCGACTCGATCACCGCGTGCACCGTGATTCCGGCCCGGCCGAGGGATCTGACGGCGCCGAGGGTTCCGTGGTGGAACGGATTCCGGTCGAGCCGCACCAGGACGGCGGGGACGGCACTGTCAAAGCTCACCACGGCGGTGTCCTTCATTTTCGATGACCCATGCGAGGGATGAAATTCACTAACGGTCCATCCGGACGGGCGACCGGATTCCCGAACGCCTTATTACAAATACTTTTGGATCAGTGCGACCCAGGAACGCGTCCCCTTATGAGGAGCACACATGCCCTATCGGCGCCGACGACTGATCAGCACCTGTCTGGGTGTCATCACGGCCGGCCTCCTTCTTTCAGGTTCCGTGCTGCCGACGGCGACCGACGCCGCCGGCTCCGACGCTTCCGCCAGTCCCGCATCACCAGAAGTCACGTCAACGGCGGCCGGCGCGTATCTCAATTACGGCCCCGACGGAATCCGCCGTATCGCCGAGATGCAGAAGTGGCTCGGCGGTACGGAGCTGCGGGTCGGGCACACCTATCTCCCGGGCGACCTCTGGTCCAACATCGAGGGCAGCCCGACCTTCCTGAGTGACTGGGCCACCTGGAAGAAGGCCGACGCCGACCGCATGCTCGTGCTCAACGTCCCCATGCTCGAACGCAACGAGGCCCGCGTTCCCGACATCCTCGTACGCGTGGAACTGCGCCGGGGCGCGCGCGGTGACTACGACCGGCACTTCAAGGTGCTGGCCGAGCGGCTCGTCTCGCTGGGTGTGCCGGACACCGTCCTCGTACTCGGCTGGGAGATGAACGGCACGACGTACACGCACCGCTGCGGCCCCGATCCGACGGCGTGGAAGGCGTACTGGAAGCGGATCGTCGACACCATGCGCGCGGTCCCGGGCCAGAAATTCCGTTTCGATTTCGCGCCGAACCGAGGAAAGGACGCCATCGCCTGGACCGATTGTTATCCGGGCGACGACGTCGTGGACATCATGGGAATGGACGCCTACGACCAGCCTTCGGGCGGGACGTTCGAGGAGCAGGTGAATGAGCCTTACGGGCTCCGTAAGCACGTGGAGTTCGCCGCCGAGCATGGAAAGGTTGTCTCCTATCCGGAGTGGGGCCTCTTCCGCAACGGCGACAACCCCACGTACATGCGGGGCATGCTGAAGTGGTTCGAGGAGCACCGGCCGCTGTATCAGACGCTCACGGATTACTGTCCGCACGGGGTGTGGCAGTGCGGTACGAATCCGCAGTCGTCGAAGGTGTTCCAATCCGCGATGTACGGGCTGAAGCCGGGGGCGTCGCCCGGGCCGAGCACTCCCGCGGTGCCCGTGCCCGAGACCAGCACCCCGGCGAACCCCGGTGCGCCCACCTCGAACTGCGCGCAATCGACGCTCAGTTCGTGGTTCGAGGCCCTCTTCGGCAAGAGGATGTGCCTCGGGGTCGGCAGCTGGGAGCGCTGGCTGACCTGACCTGACCGTCCTGTCGCGGCGGCGGCCGGGGCACTTCGGGGTCAGCCCTTGCCGTCGCCGCGGCGCGTCCGTTTCGCCAGGCCCGCCTTCATCGCCGGCAGCCGCTCGTTGACCAGGACGGCAGCCCGGTCGCGCGCGGCGGCCTGGGTGGCGACCAGCCGGAGCGACGGGGCGAGCAGCCCGCGCGCCATCAGCAGCCGCTGGTTGCGGACGGTCTCCGGGCGCCAGTGGTGCTTGTACGGCTCGTTGCCGCGCAGCATGCTCAGCGTCGAGCGCCCGTCGGCGCTGATCCGCCGGGCGCTCTCGCGCAGCAGCATCGTGGCGACGTCGACCTTCCGGTCGCGCAGCATCGGGTCGGCGCCGTACAGATAGCCGCCCCCGAGCCGGGGTGACATCAGCGTGAGGTCGGCGGCGACCACCTCGCCCGCGAGCAGGAATTCGGTGACCATCGCGTCGCCGTGCTCGACCATGGAGCGCACCGAGCGGGTCAGATGCGCCGAGAAGCGCGCGCTGAGGTGTTCCGTGGTGACGCCGCGTCCCTGCCACTGGAGCCGGTGCAGATGCAGGAGGCGTTCGACGGAGTTCGGGATCTCGCCGACGGGCACGACGCGCGCCTCGATGCCGAGCGAGTCGATCTTCCGGATCTTGGCCCTGGCGCGCTGGGCGCGCGACGACGAGAGGCGGCCGAGCAGTTCGTCCATGGGGACGGCGGGCAGTTCCAGACAGGACGAGTCCGCCAGCCGGTCGCGCGGACCGTCCCAGCACTCGTAGACACGTTCGACGGCGGCGCCGGGCCGTACCTCCCGCAGGTCGATCACGGCGCCGCGCGCGGCGACGGCGAGGGCCTTCGCGAGCGCCGGGGCCGCGCTGTCGGCGCAGTCGTCGTCGAGCAGGACGTCGGAGAAGTCGGAGATGCCGCCGCCGAGCTGGACCAGGACGGGCACCGGCCGGTGCGCCAGCATCAGCGGCGCCGCCGCGACGAGGGTGCCGCCACGGCGTACGAGAACGACGCGGAGCCGCCCGGGGGTGCCATACGACAGCCACCAGGAGTGCAGCCAGGCGTGGCTCTGGAACGGGGTGGCCGCGCCGGAGCGGCGGTGCAGCGCGGTCCACTCGGCCGCGAGCGCGCCGAAGCGGCCGGGGTCGCGGCAGATCTCCGACGTCAGTGGTGTGAAGGTGCCTCTTCCGGCGGGTGTGGCCGGGGCCGTGCGGGGGCGCACGAAGATCCGCCGGACAGGTCCTCGGTCGCGGGTGGTCGGTTCCGCCGCCATCACACGCTCTCCGTCTGCGGCACCGATGCCGTCGATGGACCGGGGACGGTCGCGTGCACCTCGTCGCGCCGGCGCTTGGGGCGGACCAGGACGACGAGTCCGCCGAGCAGTCCGCCCGCGGCGCCGCCGACGAGCGCGGCCAGCGGCACCGACGGGGAAACGGGGCTGGTGGGCTTGACCGCACGCGAGAACTGGACGACCCGTACGTTCGTACTGCCCTGCATCTGCGTGCCGTTGAGCACCAGCGAACGCGCGACGCCGTCGGCCATGCTAGCGGCCGTCTGCGCGCGGCTCGACGTGGCCGTCACCGAGATCATCGGGGCGTCGGGCGAGGTGACCGTGGTGACGTTCTCCTTGAGGACCTTGGAGGAGACCCCGGCCCACACCTGGGCGTCGCCCAAGGCGGCGACCTGTGAGGCGACCCGCCCGTAGGCCTGCGCGAAGCCCAGCGCGGCGGCCGGGTCCGTCTTGTCGGTCGGCACGACGAGCACATAGCTGGTGGCGGAGTACTGCGGGGTGCGGAGCATCCCGTACCCGCCGCCCGCGAGCGCCCCGATCAGGACGCAGACCGGCACGATCCAGAAGGACAGTGCCCTCGTCCTCGCCATGACGCGGCCGGGCCAGGTGCCCGCGCGGCGTGGACCGTTCATGTTGTCGATCATCACTCACTCACTCCTCGGGGGTGGCCGGGCGCCGGAGGGCGGGCTCGGACGAGCCGTTCCGGCGCAGGGCGCGGTCGTAGACGGACATCAGCTGTTCGGCACTGCGGGAGATGTCGTAATGGCGGGCCGCGGGTGGGACCGGCAGCCGGGGCGGGCCGTCTCCGGCCGCGAACCGCCCCTGTGCCGCGCTCAGTTCGGCGACGAGACCGTCGACCGATCCGGTGATCCGGCGGGCGGCGGGCGCCGCGTCGGCGGGCAGGTCCGTCAGGGCGGGGCAGGTGACGTACAGGACGGGCAGGCCGGCGGCCAGGCCCTCGATCACGGCGAGCCCGAAAGCCTCGTCCGCGGAGGTGGAGACGAAGAGGTCCATGGCGGCGAGCAGTGACGGCAGGTCAGGTCCGTTGCCGGCGGCGGGTTTCGGCGGCGGGTCCTCACACGGGCCGTGCAGCAGGACGCGGTCGGCGGCGCCCAGCTCCGCCGCCAGGTCTTTGAGCCGGTCGTGCTCGGGCCCTTCGCCGACGAGCAGGAGACGGGCGCCGGGCAGGGCGGCGACGGCCCTGACGAGGGTGTCGAAGCGCTTGCCCTCGCTGAGCCTGCCGATGCCGCCGACCACGAACGCCTCTGCGGGCAGGCCGAGTTCGGCCCGCGCCTTGAGCCGGGCCGTCTCGTCGTAGGCGAAGCGCGGCACGTCGATGCCGTTGGGCACGACATGGATACGGTCGCGGCGGACCCCCCAGCGGCGCAGCCGGTTCGCGACGGTCGTGGAGACGGCGACGGTCTCCGTACCGAGGCGTTCGCTGCCGAGGTAGAGGGCGCGGGCCCCGAGGGTCAGTGAGCGGCCCTCGATCTGGGTGGCGCCCAGCGAGTGCTCGGTGGCGACGACGGTGCGCACGCCCGCGAGGCGCGCGGCGAGGCGTCCGTACACACAGGCGCGGTAGAGGTGAGTGTGGACCAGGTCGTACCGGCCGTCCTTGATCAGCCCCGTCAGCCGGGGCAGCGCGCCGATGTCGCGGTTGCCTCTTATGTCGAGGTCCGTGACGGGAAAGCCGTCGGCGACGATGCCCCGTGCGACGGCGCCCGGGTTGGTGAGCGAGACGACGGCGCTCTGTGTGGGCAACCGGCCGAGCAGGAGCCGCAGTTGCTGTTCGGCGCCGCCGATGCCGAGGCCGGTGATGACGTGCAGTACCTTCATGCGCCGCCGCCCTCCGGTACGGTCGCGGGCCGCGAGCGCCCGCCGCCCGCCACCACGGACGGGTAGGGGCCGTACGGGACCGGCTCGCGGCGCCGGCTGTGCAGCGCGCGCTTCAGGAACAGCCGGGGAGCGTTGTCCTCCTGGCCGATGTGGATGCGCGGCAGGGCGAACAGGCCGGTGAGCGGGCCGGGGTCGATACCGACGGCGTACCGGTAACCGGCCTCCCGTACGGCGGCGACGGCGCGCCTGTCGACCGTGCCGTACGGGTAGCAGAAGCCGGTCACCTCGGCGCCCGTGATCGCGCTCAGCGCCTCCCGGCTGCCGCGTGTCTCCTCGGTCAGCAGCGCGTCGTCGGCCTTGGTGAGGTCGGTGTGGCGCAGTCCGTGCGAGCCGACCTCCATGCCCGCGGCGGCCGCCTCGCGGATGCCGTCCGCGGTGAGGAGGGGCTTGCGCGGGCCGAGGCGGTCCCATTCGTTGGTGCCGCCGAGGCGGCCGGGGAGCGCGTAGACGGTGGCGGTGAACTCGTAACGGTGCAGCAACGGCACGGCGTTCGTCAGGAAGTCGGCGTAGCCGTCGTCGAACGTGAGGCCGACGAGTCCGGTGTGGGTGCCCCGCGCGCGGGCGAGCAGCAGGCGCTCCATGCTCACGCCGGTGAGGCCACGGCGGCGCAGCCAGCGCAGTTGCCGGTCGAGCCGGCCGGGCGAGACGGTCACCTGGTAGGGGTCGTCGGTCGGGTCGGTGATCGAGTGGTACATGGCTGCCCACATGGGGCCGGCGGGCACCGTATCAGCGGACATCGATGAACCTTCCTGTGACGGAGCGGACGATGGAGTCGATCTCGGGTGCCTGGACGGCGCGGGCGATGACGAGGAACACGGCCGCGACCACCAGGCAGGCGACGGCCGCGGCCGGGACCGGTGAGGGGATGAGGGCGCCGCAGATCCAGCCGGCGCCGGTCGCGGACGCGGCGGCGGCGCTGAGTTTGACGAGCCCTCCGGTCATGTGGCGGACCCGCACCGGAACGCTGTGCCGGGCGACGCCGTTCAGCAGCAGTACGGCGGTGACGGTGATGCCCAGCGCGTTGCCCGCCGCGATACCGAGGACGCCCCAGACGCCGACGAGCAGTCCGCCGCCGACGGTGGTGAGGACGAGACCGAGGAACATGGCGAGGGCCGGGAACCACAGGGGACGCGCGGCGGAGAAGTAGCAGCGGACGAGGGCCCCGACGAGGGTGTGGCCGAGCAGCCCCAGTGCGTACACACGCATCACGGTGGCGGTGGCCGCCGTGTCCGCACGGTCGAAAGCGCCGCGCTGGAAGAGGATTTCGATGATCTGAGGGGCGCAGGCGACGACGGTCGCGGCGCCCACCAGCACGATGACACCGGCGAGTGCGAGGTCTCGCTCGACGCGTCGTCTGGCCCGGTCGGTCTCCCCCGCCGCCATGGCGCGGGCGACGACGGGGAAGGTGACCGTGCAGAGCATCAGGGACAGGACCATCGGCATCTGCGCGACCTTCTGCGCGTAGTTGAGATGCGAGATGGCGCCGGCGGGCAGGGGCGCGGCGAGGAAGCGTTCGATGAGGACCTGGGACTGACGGGTGAGGGCGAAGACGATGACGGGGGCCAGCAGTCCGAGGGCGACGAGCGGCCGGGCGCCGCCGCCGGGCCTGTCCCCGGGCGGCTGCTCGTCGGTCCGCTGCTCCTCGGCCGGCTGCTCGTCGCCGGGTTCGTTCCGCTGCTCCGGGGCGTACTCCGGCGCGTGCTCACGGGTCTGCTCCGCCGTCGCGCGGCGCCGGCGCAGTTTCCGCCAGACGACCGGGGCCTGGACGAGGACCATCAGGACCCCGCCGATGGCGACCCCGGCCGCCGCCGCCCGCACTCCGAGCCGCTCGCTGAGGAACAGGATCGTGGCGATGATGCCGATGTTGTACGCGACGTAGATCATCGCGGGCGGTACGAAGCTGCCGTGCGCCCGCAACGCGGCGCTGCAGTATCCGGCGATACCGAAGCTGAAGGCGCAGGTCGCCGTCAACCGGGTGCAGTCGACGGCCAGTCGGGTGTCCGGCAGGCCGGGGGCGAGCACGGCGACGACCCATGGCGCCGCGAGCATCAGCAGGACGGCGCCCGCGCTGAGGACGAGCAGCAGACCCGGCAGGGTCGTACGCAGCAGGGCGTGCACGGGATCGCGGTCGAGGAGTGGCCGGTCCTTGGCCCGGCGCGCGAGCGCGAGGCTGAAGGCGGGCACCAGGATGAGCGCCATCGCGTCCTCGATGAGCAGCGTCGACGCGACTTCGGGGACGGTCCAGGCGACGAGGAACGCGTCGGTGTCGGGGCCCGCGCCGTAGAGGTGGGCGATGGTCTGGTCGCGTACGAGACCGAGCAGCGCGCCGGCGGCGGTGAGGAGGGCGGTCAGCAGGGCGGCGCGGGCGAGGAAGCGGTTGGAGAGGTGGCCGCCGCGGCTGCCCGTATCCGTCTTCTCCGGACCGGCGCTCTCCGGACCGGCGCTCTCCGGACCGGCGCTCTCCGGACCGGTCTCCGCCTGAGCGGTGTTCTCCTGAGCGGTGTTCTCCGCCAGCGAGGTCGCGGTGTCCGCGAGCGGTGGCGGTGGGGGCGGCGGCCGTCGGCCGGGGACCGCGGCCCCGTTGGGCGGCGTGGTCTTCGCAGTCGTCGCGCTGTCCGTGTTGTCCGTGCTGTCCGTACCCTCCGTGGTCTTCGCCGTCGGGGACTGTGTCGCGTCCGTCAGATCGGTCACGCGGCACCCGGTCCCCGGTCGGCCCGCCGGTCGAGCGCCCACCAGGCCGCCAGACCGAGCACGACGGCGGTGAGCACCGTGGACGGCCCGCCGATGTCCGCGTAGCCGAAGTCCACCAGTTGCCAGACCAGCAGTCCGACGGCGACGAGCGCGCAGTCGGCGCCGGTGCGTCCACGGCGTGCGCCGGGCAGTCGCCGCAGGGCGAGCACCAGCAGCGCCGCCCAGCTCCCGGCGAGGGCCAGCAGGCCGATGATTCCCTGCTCACTGAGGACCAGCAGATACATGTTGTGCGGGGAGAGCAGCGGCTGGCGCCGGAATGCCATCCCCGCGCCGGCCGTGTCGCTGCCCGACGACAACGCGATCGAGGAGTGGCTGTCGCGGTGGGCGGGGAAGGCCTTCAGCCCGACGCCGGTGACCGGATCGGTGCGCCACATCCCGCCCGCCGCCGCCCACATCGTGTACCGGTCGGTGACCGACCGGTCGGGTGTCTCGGTGACCTCGGTGATGCTGCCGAGCCGTTCGGAGACCATCTGCGAGCCGATGCCGAATCCGCCGACGAGTACGACGCCGAGCGCCGCCGTCACGAGCGCGACCCGGGCCGCGCGGCGCGGCCCGGAGAGCACGAGTTGCAGCGTGACGGCCGCGACCGTCGCGATCCACGCCCCGCGGCTGAAGGAGACCACGAGCGGCAGGAAGAGCAGTGCGGCGCAGCAGAGCGCGGCGGCGCGCTGTCCGCGCGGCACCTGCCGCGCGCCGTCCGGACCGCTCTCCGCTCCCGCGCCCAGGGCCAGTCCGACGGCGGCGACCAGACCGTACGACACGATGGTGGCCATGCCCATGACGTCGGTGGGACCGAAGGTGCCGACGGCGCGGATGTCCTCGCCCATGTACGAGGCGCCGGTGCCGGTCAGGTACTGGACGACGCCGATGAGCCCCTGCACCAGCGCGAGGACCACCATCGCCCAGGCGACGAGCCGGAAGTCCCGGCGGTGTCTGATCAGCAGGAGCAGGGCGCCGGGCACCAGCACGAAGATCTGGAGGTAGCGCGCCACGCCCGGCAGGCTGGAGGCGGGGTCGGCGGAGGTGATCGCGGCGACGCAGACGCCGAAGACGGGAAGTCCCAGTACCAGCGCGGCCGTTCGGGTCAGCGGCCGGGCGCGCTCGCGCATCGCCCGTACCACGCAGAAGACGACCAGCAGCGCGGACGCGGCGTCGGCCACCGTCCCGGTACCGGCGGATCCGTCACCGGCTGTGCCCTCCACCGGGACGGCGAGGAGCGCGACGACGGTGAGGACCGGCAGCAGGGGGGC
>NZ_JAAPBF010000208.1 GCF_022695985.1 Streptomyces sp. NP-1717
GTCATGCCCAGAAACCGCCGTCTGACCGCTTCCGCCGTCGCGGTCGCCGCGCTGTCCGTCCTCACCGCCGCGTGTACCGGGCAGTCCGGCAACTCCGCGACGGACGACCCCGACGCCAAGACCACGATCACCTTCTGGCACGGCTGGAGCGCGCCCTCCGAAGTGAAGGCGATCAAGGAGAACATCGGCCGCTTCGAGGACGCCCACCCCAACATCAAGGTCGACGTCGTCGGCAACATCAACGACGACAAGCTCAACCAGGCGCTGCGGGCGGGCGGTTCGAAGGGCCCCGACGTGGTGTCGTCCTTCACCACCTCCAACGTGGGCAAGTTCTGCTCGTCCGGCGCGTTCGCCGACCTCGCCCCCTTCATAAAGAAGGACAGGATCGACCTGGCGAAGACGTTCCCGAAGGTGCTGCTCCAGTACACCGAGTTCGAGGGCGACCGCTGCGCGCTGCCGCTGCTCAGCGACGCCTACGGGCTGTACTACAACAAGGACGCCTTCAAGGAGGCGGGCATCACGGCCCCGCCGAAGACGATGTCCGAGCTGGCAGAAGTCGCGAAGAAGCTCACGAAGCCCAAGGGCGACAGCTACGAGCAGGTGGGCATGATGCCGACCTACCACGGCTACGAGACGGTCGTCGACCACTACATGTCGAGCTGGGACCACGCGTACTTCGACGAGAACGGCAAGTCCAACATCGCCAAGGACCCGGCCTTCGCCGAGATGTTCACCTACCAGAAGAAGCTCGTCGAGGACCTCGGCGGCTTCACCAAACTGGAGAAGTTCCGTTCCACCTTCGGTGACGAGTGGGGCGCCAAGCACCCCTTCCACACCGGTCAGGTCGCGATGCAGCTGGACGGCGAGTGGCGGCTCGGCATGGCCGAGGACGCGGGCGCCGACTTCGAGATCGGCGTGGCGCCGATGCCCGTCGCCGACGACGAGGCCGACAGCTACGGCAAGGGCTTCCTCTCCGGCACGATCATGGGCATAGCACCGCAGAGCAAGAAGCAGAACGCCGCGTGGGAGCTGGTGAAGTACATGACCACCGACACGAAGGCGGTCGTGGAGTTCGCCAACGGCATCCGCAACGTGCCCTCCACGCTGGCCGCGCTGAAGTCGCCCGACCTGAAGTTCGATCCCCGCTTCAAGACGTTCCTCGACATCGCGCAGCACCCGGAGTCCAGCACCCCCGACGGCGCGATCAACGGCTCGACGTACCAGACGACGCTCCAGGACTTCGGCTACCAGTACGAGAAGGGCTCCGTGAAGGACCTCCAGAAGGGCCTGGAAGAGACCGCGAAGCAGATCGACCGCGACATCGAGCAGGCCAAGTAGCAGGCGGGGAAACCGGCTGATGTCCGGCAACACGCTCCGTTCGAAGCGCCGCGGGAGCAGCCTTGCGGCGAAGCGCAGAAGAAGAGCACTGCGGACGGTGGCGTTCATGTCGCCCTGGTTGATCGGGTTCACGGTCTTCTTCGCGTATCCGCTCGTGTCGACCGTCTACTTCTCCTTCATGAAGTACGACGGTTTCAACTCCCCTGTCTGGAACGGGCTCGGGAACTGGAGTTACGTCTTCAGCGACTACCCGATGTTCTGGCCGTCGCTGCGCAACACCCTGTGGCTGGTCCTGGTGATGGTCACCTGCCGGGTCGTGTTCGGTCTCGGCGTCGGCATGCTGATCACCAGGATCAAGACGGGCACCGGGGTCTTCCGGACCCTGTTCTACCTGCCGTACCTGGCGCCGCCCGTCGCGGCCACGCTCGCCTTCGTGTTCCTCCTCAACCCCGGTACGGGGCCGGTCAACACCATCCTCGGCGACCTGGGACTGCCCACGCCCGGCTGGTTCAACGACGCCTCCTGGTCCAAGCCGGCGCTCACGGCGCTGGCCGTCTGGGGCATCGGTGATCTGATGGTCATCTTCATGGCCGCGCTGCTCGACGTGCCGAAGGAGCAGTACGAGGCGGCCGAGCTGGACGGCGCGTCGTCCTGGCACCGCTTCCGCTACGTGACGCTGCCGAACATCTCGCCGATCGTGCTGTTCGCCGTGGTCACCGGGGTGATCCAGGCGATGCAGTACTACACGCAGCCCCTGGTGGCGGGGAAGGTCGCCTCAGGGGTGATCGGCGGTTCGGGCCAGCAGTTCGAGCCCGGCTACCCCGACAAGTCGACGCTGACCCTGCCGCAGCTCGTCTACAACCTCGGCTTCCAGCGCTTCGACTACGGCGCCGCCTGCGTCGTCGCGCTCGTCCTGTTCGCCCTGGCCATGGTCTTCACCGCGTTCCTGATGCGGCGTCGCGGCGGACTGATCGGAACGGGTGACTGACCATGACCCCACAACTGCTCGACGCGCCCGAGCGGCCCGTAAGGCCGGCGGAGGTCGCCCGCACACCGGCGGCCCGTACCGCGCGCCGCAAGGCGGTGCTGCACTGGATCGCCGTGCACGCGCTCGGTGTGGCGGCGGCGCTGTTCTTCGTGCTGCCGTTCGTCTTCCTCTTCCTCACCTCGGTGATGAGCGACCAGCAGGCGCTCACCCGCGACCTCACCCCGAACAGCTGGGAGTGGGGCAACTACACCAAGGTCTTCGACACGCCGGGCTTTCTGACCTGGTGGAGGAACACCCTGCTGTACGCGGGGCTGGGGACCCTCCTCTCGGTGGTCTCCTCGATCCCCGTGGCGTACGCGCTGGCCAAGTTCCGCTTCCGCGGGCGGCAGTTGTCGCTGATGCTCGTCATCTCGATGATGATGCTGCCGCCCCAGGTGGTCATCATCCCGATGTATCTCTTCTGGGCGAAGCAGCTCGACCTGTCGGGCACCCTGTGGCCGCTCATCATCCCGATGGCGTTCGGCGACGCGTTCTCCATCTTCCTGCTGAGGCAGTTCCTGCTGACGATCCCGGGCGAGTATCTGGACGCGGCCCGCGTCGACGGCTGCGGCGAGTTCCGTACCCTGATCAGGGTCGTCCTGCCGATGGCGAAGCCGGGCATCGCCGCGGTGGCGCTGTTCCAGTTCTTCTACGCGTGGAACGACTACTTCGGTCCACAGATCTACGCGTCGGAGAACCCGGCGGCCTGGACGCTCAGTTACGGGCTGGAATCCTTCAAGGGCGCGCACCACACCGACTGGAATCTGACCATGGCCGCGACCGTACTGGTCATGGCCCCCGTGATCCTCGTCTTCTTCTTCGCACAGAAGGCCTTCGTCGAGGGCGTCACACTGACCGGAGTGAAGGGCTAGCAACACACATGAAGCTCGCAGTAGTGGGTGGCGGGTCCACCTATACACCTGAGTTGATCGACGGCTTCGCCCGGTTGAGGGACACGCTCCCGATCAGTGAGCTCGTGCTCGTCGACCCGGCGGCCGACCGGCTGGAGCTGGTGGGCGGTCTCGCGCGGCGGATCTTCGCCAAGCAGGGGCACCCCGGCACGATCGTCACGACATCGGATCTGGACGCGGGCGTCGCCGGCGCCGACGCCGTCCTGCTCCAACTGCGCGTCGGGGGGCAGGCCGCGCGGCTGGGCGACGAGACATGGCCGCTGGAGTGCGGCTGCGTCGGCCAGGAGACGACGGGCGCGGGCGGACTCGCCAAGGCGCTGCGCACGGTCCCGGTCGTGCTGGACATCGCCGAGCGGGTACGGCGCGCCAACCCGGACGCGTGGATCATCGACTTCACCAACCCGGTGGGGATCGTGACGCGCGCCCTCCTCCAGGCCGGGCACAAGGCGATAGGGCTGTGCAACGTCGCGATCGGCTTCCAGCGGAAGTTCGCGAAGCTGCTGGACGTCGCCCCCTCGGCCGTCCATCTGGAGCACATCGGGCTCAACCATCTGACCTGGGAGAGGAGCGTGCGGCTCGGCGGTCCCGACGGCGAGAACGTGCTGCCCCGGCTGATCGCCGAGCACGGCGACGCGATCGCGGACGACCTGCGGCTGCCGCGCCGGGTGCTCGACACCCTCGGGGTGGTGCCCTCCTACTACCTGCGCTACTTCTACGCGCACGACGAGGTCGTCCGGGAGCTGGGCACCAAGCCGTCGCGGGCCGCGGAAGTGGCCGAGATGGAGGCCCGGTTGCTGGAGATGTACGGGGACCCGGCACTGGACGAGAAGCCCGGACTGCTGGCCAGGCGCGGCGGCGCCTTCTACAGCGAGGCCGCGGTCGATCTCGCCGCCTCGCTGCTGGGTGACGCGGGCAGCGGCGGCAGCCCGGTCCAGGTCGTCAACACGTACAACAACGGCACCCTGCCGTCCCTCGCCGACGACGCGGTGATCGAGGTCCAGGCGAGGATCGACGCCTCAGGGGCGAAGCCGCTGCCCGTGGCCGAGGTCGACCCGCTGTACGCGGGGCTGATCGCGAACGTGAGCGCGTACGAGGACCTGGCGCTGCACGCCGCGCTGCACGGTGGCCGCGACCGCGTGTACAAGGCGCTGCTGGCCCACCCGCTGATCGGTCAGTACGAGTACGCCGAGGGCCTCACCGACCGACTGATCGCGCACAACCGGGAGCATCTCGCGTGGGCATGAGCCGGACCGAGCCGGCGGCGGGACGCGGGAGCGTCCTGGCCGTCGACGCCGGGAACAGCAAGACCGATGTGGCCGTGATCGGTGCGGACGGGTACGTGCTCGGCGCGGCCCGCGGCGGCGGCTTCCAGCCGCCCGTCGTGGGCGTGGAACCGGCGATCGACCGGCTCGCCGCGATCGTCGCCGACGCGGCGGCCGACGCCGGTCTCCGTACGGAGGCCATCGCCGGGCATGTCTCCGCGTGTCTGGCCAACGCCGATCTCCCGGTGGAGGAGCGGGAGTTGGCGGCGGCTGTGCAGCGGCGCGGCTGGGGCCGTACCACGGAGGTGCGCAACGACACCTTCGCGATACTGCGTGCCGGGCTGCCCGGCGGCGCCGAACCGCGCGGCGTCGCCGTCGTGTGCGGCGCGGGCATCAACTGCGTGGGCATGCTGCCGGACGGCCGTACGGCGCGCTTCCCCGCGATCGGCCGGATCTCCGGCGACTGGGGAGGCGGCTCCGGGCTCTCCGAGGAGGCGCTGTGGTTCGCGGCGCGCGCCGAGGACGGGCGGGGCGAGGCGACGGAGCTGATGCGTACGGTGCCGGCGCACTTCGGCCTCGACTCGATGTACGCGCTGATCGAGGCGCTTCATCTGGGGCAGATCCCGTACGGGCGCAGGCACGAGCTGACGCCGGTCCTCTTCGCGACGGCCGCGGCGGGCGACGCGGTGGCCCGGTCGGTGGTCGACCGGCTCGCCGGCGAGGTCGTGGCGCTGGCGGGGGTGGCGCTGGAGCGGCTGGGGCTGCTCGACGAGGAGGTGCCGGTGCTGCTGGGCGGCAGTGTGCTGGCGGCGAGGCACCCGCGGCTGGACGACGGGATCCGGGAACTGCTCGCGGCCCGCGCGCCGAAGGCCGTGGTGGGGGTGGTGACGGCGCAGCCGGTGCTCGGTGCCGCGCTGCTCGGGCTGGATCACACCGGCGCCGGGCCCGAGGCGCACGCCAGGCTGCGCGCGCACTACGCCTGACGGGCCGTTCCCGCCGGAAGTCCCCGAAGCCCGGAGTCGGAAACCGGTGCGAGCGCGGGCGCCCCGCGCCGGGCGCGCGCGGGGCGTATCGGTGTCGCACCGGGGCGCGTCCACCCTCCGGACCCGTGATCGGACCCGCACGAGTGGGAACCGATCACGGGTTCCTGACGTATTCAATGGGGGGAGCACGCCGGGGAGATCGTGTTCCGTCGGCAGGCTCCGTCCGCACAAGATCCAGTCAAGGCTTGTGTGGACACCGGTCCCTGCGGCCATACTTCTGGCCGGGAGTCGTCCCACGGTCCGCCGAAGAGCGCGACGCCGTCGACAGGACCTAGGGGGAGGTCAAGTGACATACCCGCCGAATGTGCGCACAGCGCCTGTTCCGGCACCGCCGCACACGCCCGCGCCGTCGGCTCCACCACCCGAGCCACCACCCGCGCGGCACGGCGCGTGGGCCGAGGGCAAGGAGCGCCTGCGCGCGGCGGCGACGACCGAGCCCGGCCGGCTCCAGATCATCGGAGCCCTGCTGGCCCTGCTGGTCCTGGTGTTCGGGGCGGTGACGGCCTTCGAGGTCGGCGACCGGTCCGTCGCGGCCGACGACGTCGTCGACCGCAGCCAGCCGCTGAGCGCGGACGCGGCGAACATCTACCGCTCGCTGGCCGGCGCCGACACGGCCGCCGCGAGCGGCTTCCTGGCCGGCGCGCAGGAACCGGCGAAGGTGCAGCAGCTCTACAAGGACGACATCGAGACCGCGTCCCTGCTGCTGGTCAAGGCCGCGGCGAACACGGAGGGTTCCAGCGAGTCGCGCAGCCAGATCGCCACGCTCAACGAACAACTCCCGCTCTACACGGGGCTGATCGAGCGCGCGCGGGCCAACAACCGGCAGGGACTGCCGCTGGGCGGCGCCTATCTGCGTTACGCCAACCAGAAGATGACGAAGGAGATCCTGCCGGCGGCCGAGAAGCTGTACGCGTCGGAGACGGCGCAGCTCGACCGGGACCAGGGGGACGCGCGGGCGTGGCCCTTCCTGTCCCTGGCCGCCGGTGTCGTGGCGCTGGGTGTGCTGGCCTGGGCGCAGCGGCGCAACTACCACCGGACGAACAGGGTGTTCAACCACGGTCTGCTGGCGGCGACGGCCGCCGCCGCGGTCGTGCTGCTGTGGCTCGCGGTGGGCCACACGGTGGCGCGTACGCAGCTCAACGACGCGCACGCGCACGGCCAGTCGTCGCTGACGGTCCTCAACGACGCCCGGATCAGCTCGCTGAAGGCGCGCGCGAACGAGAACCTGACGCTGGTCGCGCGCGGCGCCGTCCTGACGAAGGACGGCAAGAGCGACCGGTACGAGACGGATCACCAGGCCAACATGAAGCAGCTCGACGCCGCGCTGGACAGGGCGCGCAAGCTCGCCGACGACAGCGAGGGCTCCCGGCCGGTCGGCGCCGCCCGCGCGGCGGCCACCGAGTGGCAGAAGCTGCACAAGTCGGCGAACGACACCGACAGGGCCGGTGACTACGAGGGCGCGCTGGCGATGGTCATCGGCGACAAGGACTCGACGGGCGAGTCGTTCGACCAGGTGGACGACGCGCTGGAGAAGGCGATCGGCCATGAGCAGCGCGAGTTCACCGACGCCGCCGACTCCGGCAGGGACGCGCTGACGGGCCTGTCGATCGGGGCCGTCGTACTGGCGCTGCTCGGTGCGGTGGGCGCGATCCTGGGCATCAACCGCAGGCTTTCGGAGTACCGGTGACAGGGGGAGGAATGACAGCCGACACCACGGACCCGACGGGCACGGACGGGCCGCGCGAGCCGTACCGGCCGCGGGGGACCGACCGTCGTCCGGCCGCCCGCCGTACGGGAGTCACGGTCGCCGCCGCCGTCGCGCTGACGGCGACGCTCGCCCTTCTGCCGCTGTCCCGTGACGGCCGGACCGGCGAGGGCGGGGAGCCCCGGCAGGTCACGGCCGAGGCCGCGCCCGCCGCCGCGGCGGCGCCGGACTGCGAGGAGCCGGAGCGCAGTCTGCGGCCCGGCGGCGCGGACGGACCGGCCCTCGAACGCATCAAGGCCCAGGGCAAGCTGATCGTCGGCATCGACCAGAACAGCTTCAGCTGGGGGTACCGCAACCCCGCCACCGGCACCATCGAGGGTTTCGACATCGATCTCGCACGGGAGATCGCCAAGGACATCCTCGGCTCCCCCGACGACATCATCTTCCGCGCCATTCCCACCAATCTGCGTGAACAGTCCCTGGAGAACGGCACGGTCGACCTGGTCGTACGGACCATGACGATCAACTGCAAGCGCCTGGAAAAGGTCTCCTTCTCCACCGCCTACTTCCAGGCGGGCCAGCAGGTGTTGGTTCCGACGGGATCGGACATCACGGGGTACAACGAGTCGCTGTCCGGCAAGCGCGTCTGTTCGGCGTCGGGCTCGACGGCGTACGACCAGCTCGTGGAGGAGTCGTACGGCGCCGTCTTCAAGGACGAGCACGACGAGACCGACCAGGACGAGGACAAGCTGACGGTGTCGAACCAGCTGGACTGCCTGGTGCGGCTCCAGATGGGCGAGGTCGACGCGGTCGTCACCGACAACGCGCTCGCGGCCGGCCAGGCGGCGCAGGACCCTGCGGTCGAGCTGGTGGGCGAGCCGTTCACCGAGGAGTACTACGGCGTCGCGGCCAAGCTCGGCAGCGACGATCTGGTGCGCCGGGTCAACCAGGTCCTGGAGGACTACCGCGCGGGCGGCGCCGGCAGTCTCTGGATGCGGTCGTACGACCGGTGGCTGAAAGCCGGTCTGCCAGGCATAACCGCGGCGCCCAAGGCCAAGTACAGAGACTGAGGACCGAGGCCGGGGACCGGAGGTCCGGGCACCGGCGCTTCGAAGTGGCGGAACCAGAACGGAAGATCGCGTACCGGAGGCGGAGAACGGCGCCGGCGGTCGCAGGACAGAGCGGAGAGGTGATCGATGGGCGACGCGGGCTCCTTCCCCGGTCCGACGGGGAAGTCCGCCGGTCCTGCCATGGACCGGGACGAGGCGGACCGTGCCCTCGCGCGCCTCGGCGCGGAGCACGAGGCGATCGAGACGTCCCTGCTCGCCCTCCAGGACCACGCGGGCCGGCGGCTGCTCGAAGGAGCCTCCCTCACCGGAGTCACCAAGGACCGCTGGGCCACCACCGAACAGACGATCACCCTTCTGTGGAGCTACTTCGACGCCTACGCCGCCGCCCTGCGCGGCGCCCGTGAGGCCCGCGCCCGGCTGCGATGGCTCAACCAGCAGGACCTGGTGGACCTGACCGAGAAGCTGCGGGGCCGCAGCGTCACGGTCGCGGGCTCCGCCACCGCCGCCCCGTCGATCGCGGGACCGGCGAAGCTCTCCGAGCAGTTCACGCTCGCCGAGCTGGTCGCGCGGATGAACGAGCTGTACGCGCAGTCGCTGGACATGGTCGTGGCGTCGGACTCCGTCTGGTCGGCGCTGCCCGCCCGGATAGACCTGCTCGCCGCCGAGCTGAACCGCACCCGGTCACTGGCGCACTCCGCGGGGGTACGGCCCGGGGAGCACCCGGCGGGTGACGAACTGGAGTCGATCACCGACGAGCTGTCCACGCTGCGTGCCCAGGTGATCTCCGATCCACTGGCCTTCTGGCAGCCGGTGCACGGCAGTTCGGCGCCCGGCGGCGGCCGGCCCGACACCGAGCGCTACGACCGGGCGGCCCGCGCTCTGGAGGACGTACGCCGGGAGATCGACGCCGTCCTGACGGTGCGGCAGGACTCGGAGGCGCGGCTGCTGCGGCTGCGGGACGTGCTCTCGCGCGCCGACCGTACGCTCACCGAGGCGCGGTCGGCCCGCGGCGAGGTGCTGGCGAAGATCGCCGCGTCCGAGGTGCCCGCGGTGAGCGGTCCGCCGACGGCGCTCCAGGAGCGGCTGTCGACGGCCGCCGAGTACCGCAGACACGCGCAGTGGCACCGCCTCTCCCCGCTGCTGGAGTCCCTGGAGCGCGAGGCGGAGGACGAACTGCACCGGGCCCGTGAGTCGCTGACGGCCGTCACGGCCCCGCTCGCGGTGCGGGCCGAGCTGCGCGGCAGGCTCGACGCGTACAAGGCGAAGGTCGCCAGGCACGGGCTCGCCGAGGACCTGATGCTGACCGAGCGCTACGACGCGGCCCGCCGGATGCTCTGGAGCGCCCCCTGCGATCTGCGTGTCGCCGAGCAGGCGGTGCTGCGCTACCAGCGGGCGGCGGCCGACGCACTGGCCCAGCGGCAGCCGGGGCCCACCGACCACAGGGGGAACGCGTGAGCGCCGACAGGACAGTGATCGGGAGACCGGGCGGCATCGACGGCACGAACGGTACGAACGACGTGGGCGAACGGGGGGACCGATGAGCGGGACGAGGAGTTGCCAGCGCCCCGGTTGCGAGGGCGGCTACGAGGACATGGGCGGCGGTGAGCTGTACTGCGACACCTGCGGTCTGGCACCGGTCGTCTCGCCGACCGGCATGGTGTCGTCCCCGCCGACCGGGATCACCGGCGGGGGCAAGGGCAGTGGCCCGAGCAGCGGTTCGGCACGCAGCGGCTCGGCGCGCAGCGGTTCGTCCCGCGCGTCGTCGCGCTCCTCCTCGCGCTCCTCGACGTCGCGGCGTTCGGTCTCGGGGCGGCTGTCGCGTTCGCTCTCCGGCCGGCTCTCCAGCCGTTCGGTCTCGGTCCGCAGCTCCGGCAACGCCACCGCCGCTTCGGGACGCAACCGGCTCGGCGCGGGCCTCGTCTCCGTACCGGACGTGCCGAGGCCCGATCCCCGCTCGGCGGTGATGGCGAGCGCGGAGGTCCCGGAGCGCAAGCGGTACTGCTCGCGTTCCGACTGCGGGGCGCAGGTGGGCCGTTCGCGCGGTGAGCGGCCGGGGCGTACGGAGGGTTTCTGCACCAAGTGCGGCCACCCGTACTCGTTCGTGCCGAAGCTGCGCGCGGGCGACATCGTCCACGGGCAGTACGAGGTCGCGGGCTGTCTGGCGCACGGCGGTCTGGGCTGGATCTATCTGGCCGTCGACCGCGCGGTCTCCGACCGCTGGGTGGTCCTCAAGGGTCTGCTCGACACGGGCGACCAGGACGCCATGGAGGCGGCGATCTCCGAGCGGCGGTTCCTCGCGGAGATCGAGCACTCCAACATCGTCCGCATCTACAACTTCGTGGAACATCTCGACCAGCGGACTGGCTCCATGGACGGCTACATCGTCATGGAGTACGTGGGCGGCAAGGCGCTCAAGGAGATCGCCAACGAGCGGCGCGCCCCGGACGGCAAGCGCGACCCGCTGCCGGTCGAGCAGGCGTGCGCGTACGGCATCGAGGCGCTGGAGGCCCTCGGGCATCTGCACAGCCGCAATCTGCTCTACTGCGACTTCAAGGTCGACAACGCGATCCAGTCCGAGGACCAGCTCAAGCTCATCGACATGGGCGCGGTCCGCAGGATGGACGACGAGGAGTCGGCGATCTACGGCACCGTCGGCTACCAGGCGCCGGAGGTCGCCGAGGTGGGCCCTTCGGTGGCCTCCGACCTCTACACGGTGGCGCGCACGCTCGCGGTGCTGACGTTCGACTTCCAGGGGTACACGAACGTGTTCGTGGACTCGCTGCCCGACCCGGACAACATCGACGTCTTCCGGAAGTACGAGTCGTTCTACCGGCTGCTGGTACGGGCCACGGACCCCGATCCGGCGCGGCGGTTCGCCTCGGCGCAGGAGATGGCCGAGCAGCTGACCGGAGTGCTGCGGGAGGTCGTCGCACTGCAGACGGGGCGCCCTCGGCCGGCGCTCTCGACGCAGTTCGGGACGGAACTGCGCGTCACGGACACGCGGCTGTTCGCCGACACCTCGCAGGACGTGTCACGGCTGGGGCTGCGCCCGGAGCCGGTGCGCGCCGGTCTGTTCGGGCGCCGCGACAAGACGGCGGCGAGCGCGAACGGCGCGGCGAACGGGGCCGCGCTCGGCTCGGGCTTCCCGGGCGGCGCCCCGCTCCCGCCGGGGGCGGGCAACGGCGCGCCCGTACCGCTGCCCGGCCGGCCGGCGATGCCGCCGCCCCCGGCTCCCTTCGGGGCACCGCCCCAACTCCCGCCCGGGAGCGGCGGCCAAGGCGGCGTCCCGGCCCCCAGGACGGCGCCGGGCGCCGGTGTCCCCGGCTCCCCCGCCGGTGAGTTCCTGGAGACCGGCGCCCCGCTCGCGCGCATCGACGCGGGCGCCACCGCACTGGCGCTGCCGGTGCCCCGGGTCGACGCGAACGACCCCAACGCCGGCTTCCTGGCCGGTCTGATGGCCTCGGCCCCCGCCGAGCTGATCTCCGCGCTCGCGGCGGCTCCCGCCGACTCCGTCGAGCGCCGGCTGCGTGAGCTGCGCGCCCGGCTGGAGATGGGTGAACTGGTCACGGCCTCCGAGGCGTTGACCGAGCTCGAAGCGCGCCACGCCGACGACTGGCGGGTCGTCTGGTACCGGGGTCTGGCCTCGCTCGTGACCGGTGAGCACGAGATCGCCGCGCTCTCCTTCGACGCGATCTACGACGCGTTCCCCGGCGAGGCCGCGCCGAAGCTGGCGCTCGGTGTCTGCGCCGAGGTGCTCGGCCAGCTCGACAACGCGGCCGAGTACTACCGCCTCGTATGGATGACGGATCCGAGCTATGTCAGCGCCGCTTTCGGTCTCGCCCGGGTGCAGAACGCGGCGGGTGACCGGGCCGGCGCCGTACGGACGCTGGAGTCGGTCCCCGAGGCGTCGATCCACTACACGGCGGCCAGGATCGCGGCCGTACGGTCCCGGCTGCGCCGCCGTGACCTGCGCTCGCAGTGGCCCTCCCCCGCGGCGGGGGTCACGGCGGACGCGCCGCTGATCGACGATCTGCGGGCCGCCGCCGACCAGATCTCGCGACTGGGCCAGTTCGGTCTGGACGCGATGCGGCGCGAGCAGTTGTCCACAGAGGTACTGGGCACGGCTCTGGACTGGGTACTCTCCGGTGGTCCAGGGAATCGGCCCGGACAGACCACGCTGCTCGGCAGTGAACTGGACGAGCGCGGTCTGCGGTTGGGACTGGAACGCTCGTACCGGGTGCTTGCCCGGCTCGCTCAGCGTGGCGAGGAGAGGATCGACCTGGTGGAGCGGGCCAACCGCTTCCGCCCCCGGACGTGGGTGTGATTGATGTCGCAGATGCACCAGCCGACAGCCCTTTCGAGGTGCCCCGGTTGCGAGGAGCCGCTGGAGTCGGGCGACCTGTTCTGTGGTGCGTGCGGGTACGACCTGTCGGCCGTGCCCCCGCCCCCGGACGACCACCCCACGATGGTCATCAACGGCGCCCCGGCGCCGGCCGGGGCCACGTCGGGGGCCGGCTCCTCGGGCGCCGTCGACTGGCCGGCCGCCGCCGACGGGGACGGCACGAACACGCCCGCCCCTGTGCATCTGCCCGGTGAGCTGCCCGGACTCGACTCGACCGGAGTGCCGCTGTCCGGG
>NZ_JAAPBF010000209.1 GCF_022695985.1 Streptomyces sp. NP-1717
AGGGAATTCAGGACTGTGGTGCGGAGCGACCGAACGCCCCCATCGGAACCCGGCGCCCCGTCGGCGGTCAAGGTGTAGACCACTTCTCGGCGCCTCGATGAAAGAATCGGCGCATGGCGGAAATCATCCAGAAGGACGGCACTTGGACCTTCGACGGCGACACGGTGCGCATAGTGCCCGGCAGCGACAAACGCGTGAGTCTGCTGCGCAAGTCGCTCGGTGAAGTCGCCGTGCCGCTGCGGGCGTTGGCGGGTATCACCTTCGAGCCCGGCCGCAAGTCGGGGCGCCTCAGACTTCGGCTGCGCGACGGCGCCGACCCGCTCACGAGGGTCGCCGGGGGGAAGCTGGACGACGGCTCCGATCCGTACCGGCTGACCGTGGACAACGACCGCGCGGGCGTCGCCGAGTACTTCGTCGACGAGGTGCGCAACTCCCTGCTGCTCGACGAGGTCGACGCGGGTCCCGTCGGGCGCTATCTGCTGCCCGGTCCCGCCCTGCCGATCACGATGGGCGCGGGCGACGGGACGGCCACCTTCGACGGGGAGGAGATCCGGCTGGAGTGGAACTGGAAGACCGAGGAGTCGAAGTCCTCACGGGGCACCACCACCCTCGCGCTCGGCGATGTGGAGGGTGTGGAGTGGCGGCCGAGCGCGGGCATGGAGAGCGGCTTCCTGCGCTTCCGGGTCGGCAGGGGCAATTCCCCGGCGCCCAAGTACGACCCGCACGCCGTGGAGCTGTACGGATTCCGCAAGGACCCGCTGATGGCGCTGGTGGCCGCCGCCGTGGTCGCCCGGCTGCCCCACCCGAACGCGGAGGCCCCCGCACCCGCCCTCCTGGCCAAGACGCCCGAGCCCGCCGACGCCGTCCCCGCGCCGGCATCCGTGACCGCTCCCGCCCCGGCGAGTGGTAACGATCATGACGCGCTGCTGCGCAGGCTGCGGGAGCTGGGCGAGCTGCACCAGGCCGGGATCCTGACGGCGGAGGAGTTCACGACCGCCAAGCAGGCCGTACTGAAGCGTCTCTGAGCAGCCCCTCGGGGGAGATCATGAGCACTCCTGCCCGAAATCGGGCAGGATTCTTGCAAAGAGTCTGATTCGCCCGCAGTATCTACGGGTGCTCGAACGCCGTTCACCCTCGTCCCACGACGACCTCGTCGACCATCTGGTCCGCAGCACCGCGCTCCCGCGCGGCGAGGCGGCCCGGGTGGTCCTGGACGTCCTGGCGTACTTCGACGAGACCACCGAGGAGTTCGTCCGGCGCAGGCACCGCGAGCTACAGGCCGGCGGTGCCCAGAACCCGGAGATCTTCGAGCGGATCGCGGCCGAGCTGCCGCACCGCGCGGTGGCGCCGCCGGAGCTGTCCCTCAGACAGCTCCGGCGCATCGTCTACGGCTGAGCACGCCGTGCGGCCGCCCGGGCGGCCCCATGGAGACCACTGGACATTGACGGAGGGGCAGAGACTGATATGTGCGGGATCGTCGGTTACATCGGAAGGCGTGACGTCGCTCCACTGCTGCTCGAGGGCCTGCAGCGGCTGGAGTACCGGGGTTACGACTCGGCGGGCCTGGTCATCACGGGCAAGGCTGCCGCCGGCAAGCCCGCCGCCCTGAAGATGGTCAAGGCCAAGGGCCGCGTCCGTGAGCTGGAGTCCCGCGTCCCCAAGCGGTTCGCCGGCACCACCGGTATCGCCCACACCCGCTGGGCCACCCACGGCGCCCCGAGCGACGAGAACGCGCACCCGCACCTCGACCCGGAGAACAAGGTCGCCCTCGTCCACAACGGCATCATCGACAACGCCACCGAGCTGCGCGTGAAGCTGGAGGCCGACGGTGTCGTGTTCCTCTCCGAGACCGACACCGAGGTCCTGACGCACCTCATCGCGCGCTCGCAGGCCGAGACGCTGGAGGAGAAGGTCCGCCAGTCGCTGAAACTGGTGGAGGGCACCTACGGCATCGCGGTCCTGCACGCCGACTTCGCGGACCGTATCGTCGTCGCCCGCAACGGCTCGCCCGTCGTCCTCGGCATCGGCGAGAAGGAGATGTTCGTCGCCTCCGACGTCGCCGCGCTGGTCTCCCACACCCGCCAGGTCGTCACGCTGGACGACGGCGAGATGGCCACCATCAAGGCCGACGACTTCCGTACGTACACCACCGAGGGTTCGCGCACCTCAGCCACGCCGACCACCGTGGAGTGGGAGGCCGAGTCGTACGACATGGGCGGCCACGACACGTACATGCACAAGGAGATCTCCGAGCAGGCCGACGCCGTGGACCGGGTGCTGCGCGGCCGGATCGACGACCGGTTCTCGACCGTGCACCTGGGCGGCCTCAACCTGGACGCGCGGGAGGCGCGCGGGGTGCGGCGCATCAAGATCCTCGGCTGCGGCACCTCGTACCACGCGGGTCTCATCGGCGCCGGACTGATCGAGTCGCTGGCGCGGATCCCGGCGGACGCCGAGCCCGCGTCGGAATTCCGTTACCGCAATCCCGTCGTGGACCCCGACACGCTCTACATCGCGGTGTCGCAGTCGGGCGAGACGTACGACGTCCTGGCGGCCGTGCAGGAGCTCAAGCGCAAGGGCGCCCGGGTGCTCGGCGTGGTCAACGTCGTCGGCTCGGCGATCGCCCGCGAGACCGACGGCGGTGTGTACGTGCACGCGGGCCCCGAGGTCTGTGTCGTCTCCACCAAGTGCTTCACCAACACGGTGGTGTCCTTCGCGCTGCTGGCGCTGCACCTGGGCCGGATCCGCGATCTGTCGGTCGCCGACGGCAAGCGGATCATCGCCGGGCTGCGCAGGCTGCCCGCCCAGATCGAGGAGATCCTCGGGTCCGAGGCCGAGATCAAGAAGGTGGCGGAGGAGTACGCGGACGCGAAGTCGATGATGTTCATCGGCCGGGTACGCGGCTATCCGGTGGCGCTGGAGGCCTCGCTGAAGCTCAAGGAGATCTCGTACATCCACGCCGAGGCCTATCCGGCGTCCGAGCTGAAGCACGGACCGCTCGCGCTCATCGAGCCGGCGCTGCCGACCGTGGCGATCGTGCCGGACGACGACCTGCTGGAGAAGAACCGCGCGGCGCTGGAGGAGATCAAGGCGCGCAGCGGCCGGATCCTGGCGGTCGCGCACCAGGAGCAGCCGAAGGCCGACCAGACGATCGTGGTACCGAAGAACGAGACGGAGCTGGACCCGATCCTGATGGGGATTCCGCTCCAACTGCTCGCATATCACACGGCGTTGGCGCTGGGCCGGGACATCGACAAGCCGCGCAACCTCGCGAAGTCCGTGACGGTGGAGTAGTAACCGGCTGCGGTGGCGGGGCGACTGACGCCGTATCAGTACGGCACGCGCCGCTACGGGATGACGACGACGGGCCGTTGGGCCCGTCGTGCCAGCCGCCCCGCCACCGTGCCGAAGATGCGTCCGACGATGCCGTGCGTGGAGCCGACGACGATCGCGTCGGCCGAGTACTCCTGGCCCACCTCTTCGAGTTCGTGGCAGATGTCGCCGCCGCGCTCGACGAGGATCCACGGCACCTCGGTGAGGTAGTCGGCGCAGGCCAGTTCGAGACCGAGGACTTCGGTGCGGTGGTCGGGGACATCGACGAAGACCGGTGGCTCGCAGCCCGCCCAGACGGTGGTGGGCAGCCGGTTGGCCACATGCACGATGATCAGGGCCGAGCCGAGTCTGCGGGCCATGCCGATGGCGTACGCGAGCGCGCGCTCGCTGGAGGTCGAGCCGTCGAAGCCGACCACCACTCCGTGCCGGAAGGCGGGATCGCAGGAGTGGCGTGTCTCTTCCGCCGCTCGCAGGTCCGACGCGGGGTCGGTCAACTGCTCGCGGTCAGCGGGTTCGGGGATTTCGTGACCGGCCATCGATGTCTCGGCGAAGAGGGTCCTTGTGTGAAGGAGCAACAATTGACGTGGCAACGGAGCTGTGTCTGGGAATCATCTTCCCAACCCCTTACCCCCAAGGGTACGGCGACACTCCTCTTCTGCCCATGCGCCGCCGCGGCACACGCGGCGTCCCAGGGAGCATGCACGAGCCCGTCGGTGATCGCAACGCCGGATGGCCCGTACACAGGGGCGCGCCCGGGGGACACCCGCCGGGACGCGAGGGGCGGGCCACCCGGGGGGTGGTAAGTGACCGGACGGCCGGACGTCTCGTTGATCATGGATCCCCCGTGGTCGACGCGGTCACTCCAGTCACCACGGCCACCCTCGTCACCAGGGAGCTCACGTGTCCGTACGACCGCACCACCACGACTCCCCCTCCGGACCGGACTCCGCGCCGGCCGCCCCGGCCGGGTCCACCGTCACCGTCACCCTCGCCTCCGTCGCCCCCGCCTCCGCCTCCTCCGCCGACTCCGCGAGCGATGTGGTTCGCTGGGCGGCGTTCAGTTGTCTGCTCGTTCCCGTGGTGCTCGTCGTGTTCGGTACGTCGGTCGGCGGAGCGGCCGTACCGGCGCTCGGACTTCTCGCCGTGACGGCGGTCTGCCGGCTGCTGCTGCGCCGCTCGGAGAGGTCCGGCCGCGTCCGGCGTACGGCAGGTAACGCCAAGTCCCACGGGGCGCGTCAGGGCGCGCGGACTCATGACTGAAGTGCGCCGGGGGTCTTACGCTTCCCGGCTCGCACACCCGTAAGTTTTCAGCCAACTTCACCCCTGCGACCGTTCCTTGGTGAAATGGCCTGTCAACCCCCTTGCCACCAGGGCAGAGAGGTCCTTTCCGGCCGCGAACGGCCTACGGGGACGGGCCATGCGCGTGAGGCGCACTTCCCTGTGAGGCGTGGGAGTGGAACGCTTCGTGATCGAATGCTTCGCGCCACGTTGCCTTGTCGACATAGCGCTGGATAGCGAACTTGTCACGCCGGCACCACGGGACACAGTAGATTCGATCATGAGTATCGAAGACTGGGGTCCCGTGCAAAACCGAGGGGAATCGTGCAGGAGCGAAAGACCCGACACGAACGGGGAGACGAGAACACCGAGGGGGGCTTAGCGCCATGAGCCAGGACTCCATTGCCGCACCGGAGTCAGCACGGAAGCTTTCCGGCCGCCGCCGCAGAGAAGTCGTGGCCGTGCTGCTGTTCAGTGGTGGGCCCATCTTCGAGAGCTCCATCCCGCTCTCCGTGTTCGGCATCGACCGTCAGGATGCCGGGGTCCCGCGATACCGGCTGCTCGTGTGCGGTGGGGAAGAAGGTCCGCTGCGCACCACCGGCGGCCTCGAACTCACCACGCCGTACGGCCTGGAGGCGATCAGCAGAGCGGGCACGGTGGTCGTCCCGGCCTGGCGGTCGATCACCTCGCCGCCGCCGCCCGAGGCGCTCGACGCGCTGCGCCGCGCGCACGAGGAGGGCGCCCGGATCGTCGGACTGTGCACCGGCGCGTTCGTGCTCGCCGCGGCCGGTCTGCTGGACGGCCGCCCGGCGACGACGCACTGGATGTACGCGCCCACGCTCGCCAAGCGGTATCCGTCCGTCCATGTCGATCCGCGCGAGCTGTTCGTGGACGACGGGGACGTGCTCACCTCCGCGGGCACGGCGGCCGGAATCGACCTGTGCCTGCACATAGTGCGTACGGATCACGGGACCGAGGCCGCCGGGGCACTGGCACGCAGGCTCGTCGTCCCGCCCCGGCGCAGCGGCGGTCAGGAGCGCTATCTCGACAGGTCTTTACCAGAGGAGATCGGCTCCGACCCGCTCGCCGAGGTCGTGGCCTGGGCGCTGGAGCATCTGCACGAGCAGTTCGACGTGGAGACTCTGGCCGCCCGCGCCTACATGAGCCGCAGGACGTTCGACCGCCGCTTCCGTTCGCTCACCGGCAGCGCGCCGCTGCAGTGGCTGATCACGCAGCGCGTGCTCCAGGCGCAGCGGCTGCTGGAGACCTCCGACTACTCGGTCGACGAGGTCGCCGGCCGCTGCGGCTTCCGCTCGCCGGTGGCGCTGCGCGGGCACTTCCGGCGCCAGCTGGGCTCGTCCCCCGCCGCGTACCGGGCCGCCTACCGGGCCCGCCGTCCGCACGGGGACCAGCTCGCGCCCCCGGCGGTGGAGCAGGCCGTACCGGCGCAGCCGTCCCCGCACGCGCGGCGGACGGCCGGGGCCACCGCGCCGTCCGGTCCCGCGACGGCCCCGTCGACGGTGCCGGAGCAGGTCAAGTCCTATTCGGAGGCTTTCGCCGCCGGCCAGGGCCGCCCGAGCCTGCCCGGTCAGAGGAGCGCACCGTAGGGTAAGGCGCATGAACGATCGAATGGTGTGGATCGACTGCGAGATGACCGGGCTCTCGCTGACGGACGACGCACTCATCGAGGTGGCCGCGCTGGTCACCGACTCGGAGCTGAACGTGCTCGGCGAGGGGGTCGACATCGTCGTGCGTCCCCCGGACGCGGCGCTGGAGACGATGCCCGAGGTGGTGCGGCAGATGCACACCACCTCGGGTCTCCTCGACGAGCTGGCCGGCGGCACGACCCTGGCCGAGGCCGAGGAGCGGGTGCTGGAGTACGTACGCGAGCACGTCAGGGAGCCCGGCAAGGCGCCGCTGTGCGGCAACACGGTCGGTACCGACCGCGGCTTCCTGCTGCGGGACATGCCGGAGCTGGAGGGCTACCTCCACTACCGGATCGTCGACGTCTCCTCGGTCAAGGAGCTGGCGCGCCGCTGGTACCCGCGCGCCTACTTCAACAGCCCGGAGAAGGGCGGTAACCACCGGGCGCTGGCGGACATCCGTGAGTCCATCGCGGAGCTTCGCTACTACCGTGAGGCGGTCTTCGTGCCGCAGCCCGGCCCGGACTCGGACACGGCGAAGGCGATCGCGGCGAAGCACGTGCTGTGAGCCGTGGGGCCCGCCACCCGGATTCGCCGGGGGCGGCCCGCGGGCCCACGACAACCGGGGCGCGAGCACCCTCGCGGACCCTGTACACTTTTTCTCGGCCGGTCGGGTACGGAAATGACCGGGCATGGTGGGTATAGCTCAGCTGGTAGAGCACCTGGTTGTGGTCCAGGATGTCGCGGGTTCAAGTCCCGTTACTCACCCTGAATGATCAAGGCCGGACCTGGGATTATGGGTCCGGCCTTCGTCATGCCCGAAACTTTGGGAACACCGTGGCCTAACGCACCCTGCCGAACGGGCCGCCTGATGTCCCTCCGTGGCAACCGTCAGGAAGCGTGGCTCCAGGGAGGCCGCGGGGGCTTGGAATCGGAGAGGTTCGCCGACGAGGACCGGGCGGAGGCCTTCCGCAAGCTGGTCGGCGCCCACAGGCAGACATGGCCGTACGGCTGGGTCAAGGGTGCTGAGCGCCGAAAGCAGATCGGCCCCGGCCTGGGTTGGTCCGGGCCGTCGTCCCCACCGCACTGCCCGACAGGGGCTGCGCCTGCCCCGCCGGGCTCAAGGCCCGGACCTGCTACCACCGCGCGGCCGCCGCCATCCTCACCGCCGCCGCTTGACCCTCACAGCACTGCACCCCCTGTCTGGCCTCGGGCCGGGCAGGGGGCACCTTCGTCGTGTCCAGGCCTTGCCTGGGTGAGCTCCCACAAGAGCACCGGCCCTACGATCATCGGCATGATTCGAGCTGTCGTTTTCGACGTGGGCGAGTGCCTGGTGGACGAGACCCGCGAGTACGGGACCTGGGCTGACTGGCTCGGCGTCCCGCGCCACACCTTCGCCGCGATGTTCGGCGCCGTCATCGCCCAAGGCCGCGACTACCGAGACGTCTTCCAGGAGTTCGAGCCCGGCTTCGACCTGTACGAGCAGCGCGAGGCCCGCGCAGCCGCCGGGCAGCCGGAGGCATTCGACGAGACCGACCTCTACTCCGACGTGCGGCCCGCGCTCGCCCAACTTCGTTCTGCCGGAATCTGGCTGGGCATCGCCGGAAACCAGACCATCCGCGCGGGCGGCATCCTTCGGACCCTGTTCGCCGACGATGTGGACCTGATCGGTACGAGCGACGACTGGGGCGCGAGCAAGCCCGACCCCGAGTTCTTCATCCGCGTCGCCGGGATCGTGCCGTACGAGCCGGGCGAGATTCTCTACGTCGGCGACCGCGTCGACAACGACCTCCGCCCCGGTGCCGCCGCCGGCATGTACACCGCACTCATCCGGCGCGGCCCGTGGGGCACCATCCAGTGGAACACCGAGGAAGCGAAGAAGCTCCCCACCTTCCGGGTGGAGAGCCTCCTCGAACTACCGGACGCGATCGCCGACTTCAACGCCTCAGCGCGCTGACCGTCGTCGCCCACCCGTACAGCCGGTCGTCCAGCTCGCGTACGCACTGCTCGTGCTGGTGCGGCGCGAGCGATCGCCGGACCTCGGTGATCCGATCCATACCCATGGCGTACCAGGTGACCGCGAGCTGATCGAGCGCGCGAAGCGCGTACCGACATGCCTCCTCCGGCCGCCCGGCCGCTGCCTCGACGGCGGCCAGGTCACCGAGGATGACCGTGCGCTGCTTGTCCTCAGCGGCGGGCAGCCCGTCGAGGACGCCGAGGAGGGTGGTGCGGGCCTGCGGCAGGTGCCCAGCCCGCAGTTGGGTGTTGCCCTTGAACGCGGCCAGCCGGACCGGGCTGAACCAGTCCAGCCACTCCGGGCTGGCGTGCTCGCCACCCGCCGCGAGCAGGTCCTCCGCGTGCCCGACCAGGTGCAGCGCCGTACGGGTGTGCCCGCACCGGGTCTCGCACTCCGCCTCGACCGCGTCCAGCCACGCCAGCAGTTCGGCGGACGCCGGGCCACGCCGGGCGTACGTGCGCGCGGCCACCATGCGCTCCACCGCCGCGCCCCGATCTCCAGTCCACGCCGGGACGAACGCCATGTGCGCGAGGACCGCCGCTCCGAGCAGCGGGTCGTCAGCTTCTCCGGCGGCCTGAAGCGCGCGCAGAAGCGTCGCACTCGCACGCTCGGGCTCCCGCATGTCGAAGAACTCGATCCGGCCCGCGAGGAGGTAGGACTCGGCGACGGCAGCAGCGACGTGACGGCGGGTCTGGCCGACGGTCTCAGTGAGGAGGGCGCAGCCGAGGGTGGCGTGCGCGAGTGCGGCTGGGTGGAGGGTCGCCGGGGCGACGGACCAGTACAGCCTGCGGTGCGAGCGAGTCACGGAGACGAAGTCCGTGGCGACGGTGGCCGGTTGCACCACGGATGTGGCCTGGGTGGGGATCGTGGCGTGCCCGGCGGGGGCTGTGAGGGCGGGGCGCCTCGTCGGGCCGTCGGGAACGGTGAACCCGAGGGATTCGAGGTCCTGCCCAAGGGCCCTGGTGAGGGCCTGCTGGATGTCGGGGTGGGGCCACGGCGGCGCGGGGGACTCCCACCGGCGCACCTGCCGGACACCTACACCGAGCGCGGCGGCGAGCGCCTGCTGGGAGGCGTATCCGGCCGCGATACGGGCGGCCCTGAGGCGGGTGTTTCCTGTCTGCTGCGGCACGGCGCACCTCCGAATCGGACTGGCGCCCAGTGTGACAGCGGGCCCTCTCGGTAACCAGGAATCACTCATTCGGGTACGCAAAAGTCCTGATCTTGAACAACAAAAGACCTCTGAAAGTCCTCGCACGAGCCCTTTTACAGGGCCACTGTTGGTGACTCACCCGACAGGTCGGTACGCAGAGGAGCCGCGATGCCAGTCACCCACACATCCACGGACTGGGAGGCCATCCGCGTCCCGCGGTTTCTGGGGCTCACGGCCCTCGACATCCTCGGCTCACGCTGCGGCGCCGTCGTCGACGACCCGGTTGAGATGGCCCTGTACTGGCTCATCCCCGTCGGCGCCGGGGCGACTTGGGAAGTGGCGACCACTCGTGTCGACACAGAGCACCTCACGATCCCAGTGCCGCGCCGTCCGCGCGGGCCGGGCCCGCACTGGCGAATGTGCCCCGGCGAGGATCGATGGCTCACCGACGCGGACGCGCTGCGCGCCGCACTCGAAGACGCCCTCGGCCCGCAGCCGTCGGAGGCGGGCGCATGAGCCGCGAGTCCTGGCAGCTGCACCCCGGAGGTTCGGGCGCCGGCGGCGTGCAGCGGGTGCCCGTCGCCGACCGCGCTGCCGCCGCGCGCCGGGTGGATGACAGGCAGGTCCTTGACGCGTACAAGGCGTACCTCGACCACCTCGAACAGGCCGCGTGCGGTATCTGCCCCGAACTGCTGGAAGGCCGCTGCGACGCCGGCCGGGCCCTGTGGGACACGTACAAGAACGCGCAGCGCGGCACGTGAGCCGCGACCAGTCTCCGACGGGCACGCCCTGCGGGTGCCTGACCGTGTTGGCCATACCGTCCTGCTTCGGATTCCTCGCGGTGGTCGGGCTACTCCTCGGCGGATGCGCGCTGTACGACCTCGTGCTCTGACCCTCGCCCGCTGCCGCTCGAAGGCTCCGGCGGCGAGGAGCTGCACAGCAACGACCGGCACTCGCCACGGGCCGAGACAAACACCCAAGACCCCCGCCCCGGCCGCCCATTCCCTGGCAGGACAGCGACCGAGACGGGTCCATGCACCACCCATCGAGAGAAGGGATCGGCACATGACGACCGTACAGCGCTGGGCGATCGTCCAAGGCGACGAGGACAACACCGACATCGAAGACGGCGACGGCAAGGGCAGCAACCCGACGCAGGGCTGCGGCGACAACGGCGGCTACCGCGCAAGTTGATACGTCAAGGCGGCCCGCTCGGGGAAGCTGGGGCGGGTCGCCCCTCGCGAGAGGATCAGACACCATGGCAAGAACCGTGACGGGGGCAGGCAAAGTAACCGTGCTGCCGCTGCTGCACACGTGGCCGGACCAATACGGCGTCCTCACCTACGCGACGAGCGGAGCGTTCGGAGACACCGCGATCGTCGGCTATATCCCCATCATCGACATCCCCGACATGCCCCTGATGGACATCGCCGCCCGCCACCAGCCGACGCGGGTGTACAGCTCGGCGGGTGGCAGCGGCTTCGCGGAGGCGTGCTGGCTGATGTGCGTGGGCTGGTCCGGCCGCCTGATCCGGAAGCCGGGCACCCTCGAACTGTCCGACGCGGCGTGGTCGCTGGAGGTCGACGCGACCACGGAACTGTTCAAGACGATGTACGGGCACGACCGGCTGCACGTCGGCAGGATGACCCTGAACGACCCCGAGTTGACGGCGAAGGCCCGCGAGGTGCTGCCCGCCGGTGCGAGATCCGTGGAGCCTGTCCGATAGTGGCGCCCCACAGGCCGCCCCGGTCGGTGTCCCCCGTCGCCGGGCGGGGCTCTACTCCTGGCGGACCAGCTCGGACAGCGGGATGTTGAGGGCGCGCGCGATCAGCAGCAGGTCGCCGTGTCGCGGGCCTCGCGGACCGGCCCTTCGTCGCGCTCACCCCCGTGCCGCCCCCGCCCCTTGACACCGCCCGTGCGAGCGGGGACGCTCGATCCGACATGGGAGCGCTCCCATGTCCCGTCCGAGGCCGATCCGAGGAAGGACGCAGCAGTCGGTGATCATGGCGGGTGCGCCGCTCGGTACGCTGCCGCTCCTGCCAACCTTCGTGATCTTCGGCAAGCATATGGTCGGTGGCATCATGACCGGTGCGGTCAAGGGCTGACCGCGCGTTTTCCTCGACCCGGAGCGCATCCATGTCCCTCAGTTTTCCGTCCGACTTCATATGGGGCACCGCCACCGCCGCCTATCAGATCGAGGGCGGCGCGAGGGAGATCGGCCGCACCCCGTCGATCTGGGACACGTTCAGCCACACGCCCGGCAAGGTCGAGAACGGCGACACGGGTGACACCGCGGCCGACCACATCCACCGCCGGGCGGAGGACGTGCGCCTCATGGCGGACCTCGGGGTGAACGCGTACCGCTTCTCGGTCTCCTGGTCGCGTGTCCAGCCGATCGGGCGCGGCCCGGCCGTCCAGCGCGGTCTCGACTTCTACCGCAAGCTCGTCGACGACCTGCTGGAGCGCGGTATACGGCCCGTCCTCACCCTCTACCACTGGGACCTTCCGCACGATCTGGAGACCGCGGGCGGCTGGCCGGTGCGCGAGACGGCGTTCCGGTTCGCGGAGTACGCGCGGATACTCGGTGACGCGCTCGGGGACCGGGTCGACCGCTGGGTGACCCTCAACGAGCCCTGGTGCAGCGCGTTCCTGGGGTACGCCTCCGGTGTCCACGCGCCTGGCCGTACGGACCCGGTGCTCGCGCTGCGGGCCGCGCACCACCTCAACCTCGGCCACGGGCTGGCCACCCAGGCGCTGCGGACCGTGCTGCCCAGACGGGCGCAAATCACCGTCTGCCACAACGCGGCGGCGGTGCGGGCCCGTTCGCAGTCGCCGCAGGACCTGGACGCGCGGCGCCGGATCGACGCGCTGGCGAACCGGATCTTCACCGGGCCGATGCTGTCCGGCGCGTATCCGGAGGACCTGTTCAAGGACACCGCGCGGATCACGGACTGGTCCTTCGTGAAGGCGGGCGACGCGGTGACGATCCATCAGCCGCTGGACTGGCTGGGCATCAACTACTACACGCCGCACCTGGTCTCGGCCGCGGAGGACACCGGTGCGGACGCGTCGCGCCGCGGCAGCCACGGTCACCAGCACGGCGAGGGCGAGAAGTCCCCGTGGCCGGGCGCCGAGTCGGTGACGTTCCATCAGCCGCCGGGCGAGGTCACCGAGATGGGCTGGTCGGTCGATCCGACCGGGCTGTACGACGTGCTGATGCGCTACACCCGCGAGGCACCCGACGTGCCGCTGGTGATCACCGAGAACGGCGCGGCGTACGACGACAGGCCGGACGAGCGGGGCGCGGTCCACGACCCGGACCGCATCCGTTTCCTGCACGGGCACTTGTCGGCGGCGCACCGCGCGATGGCCGACGGGGCCGACGTGCGCGGCTACTTCCTCTGGTCGCTGCTGGACAACTTCGAGTGGGAGCGGGGGTACGGGAAGCGGTTCGGGGCTGTGCACGTCGACTACGGGACGCAGTCACGCACCCCGAAGTCGAGCGCCCGCTGGTACGCCCGCCTGAC
>NZ_JAAPBF010000021.1 GCF_022695985.1 Streptomyces sp. NP-1717
GCCGCCCGAGCCGGGTGCCGACGGCGGCGCCGGCGGTGGGGACACCGGCGGCACCGACGGAGGCACCGACAGCGGCGGTACGGGCTCCGCGGGCGGCTCCGGCGGCGGGGGCAACGGCTCCGGCGGTGGTGGCGGTCAACGGCCGCCGTTGACGCCTTAGCGTCGCGCCCCGGGGCCCGCAGGGCGAGGCGGGGGTGGTCAGCCGCCGTTGACCTTCCCCGCGATCCGGTCACCGACGTTCTTGTCGATGTTGCGCCAGTACTGGAGCGCCCGGTCCAGGACCGGGCGGGTCACGCCCTGGAGCAGATGGCCGGAGACGTTCGACACGAGCCGGTCGCGCTGCGCGTCGTCGAGCACGTTGCGGACCTGGGTGCCCGCCTGGCCCCAGTCGTCGTCCTCGCGCCGTTTGGTGTACGCCTCGCGGACCATGTCGCCCGCCGCCGCCCAGCCGGCCGGGTCGCCGTAGCTCCGGGTGTCGGCGGCCGGGCCCCCGTAGGAGTTCGGGGCGTACGGCATGGCCGCGTTTGACGCGACGTACCGCATCGGGCCGTCCTTGGCGTACGAGTTCACCGGCGAGTGCGGCCGGTTGGGCGGCAGCTGCGCGTAGTTCGGACCGATCCGGTACCGGTGGGTGTCCGGGTACGAGAACAGCCGGCCGAGCAGCATCTTGTCCGGGGACGGGCCGATGCCCGGAACCATGTTCGACGGCTCGAAGGCGGCCTGCTCGATGTGGATGAAGAAATTCTCCGGATTCCTGTTGAGCGTCATCCGGCCGACGTCGATCAGCGGGTAGTCGCCGTGCGGCCACACCTTCGTCAGGTCGAAGGGGTTGAAACGGTAGTCGGCCGCGTCCTCGAACGGCATGACCTGGACCTTCAGGCTCCAGGTCGGCGCGTTCCCCGACTCGATCGACTCGTACAGATCCCGGCGGTGGTGGTCGGCGTCCGAGCCCGCCAGTTCGTCGGCGTCCGCCTGGCTGAGGTAGTCGATGCCCTGGTCGGTCTTGAAGTGGTACTTGACCCAGAACCGCTCACCGGCCCCGTTCACCCACATATAGGTGTGCGAGCCGTAGCCGTTCATGTGGCGGAAGGACTTCGGGATGCCCCGGTCGCCCATCAGCCACGTCACCTGGTGCGCCGACTCGGGTGACAGCGTCCAGAAGTCCCACTGCATGTCGTTGCTGCGCAGCCCGGTGGCCGGGTGGCGCTTCTGCGAGCGGATGAAGTCCTGGAACTTGATCGTGTCGCGTACGAAGAAGACCGGCGTGTTGTTGCCCACCAGGTCGTAATTGCCCTGCTCCGTATAGAACTTCAGGGCGAAGCCACGGGGGTCGCGCCAGGTGTCGGGGGAGCCGAACTCACCGGCGACCGTCGAGAAGCGGGCCAGCATCTCGGTGCGTTTGCCCGGCTGGAAGAGGTCCGCCTTGGTGAACTGGCTGACGTCGTGGGTCACTTCGAACACGCCGTAGGCGCCCGAGCCCTTGGCGTGGACGACCCGCTCGGGGACCCGTTCCCGGTTGAACTGGGCCATCTTCTCGATGAGGTAGTGGTCCTGGAGCAGGATCGGACCGTCCCGCCCCACGGTGAGCGAGTTCTCGTCGCTCTCCACCGGGATACCTGCGTTGTTGGTCGTGTACGGCGCCTTGGGGGTCGACCCGGTCACGAGTGTTCTCCCGTCATAGGGGTTCCCGCGGCGGGATTCCCGCGCCACGGGACGACAGCGGTCGTACCGGCCGCCTGCCCCAGTGAAACCCGCCGACACATCGTCGGCAACATTTGTCAGGAGTGGGTGCGGGGGCCGGAATCACACCGGAACCGGCCCCGCACCGTCCTACGGACGCGTCGAGATCTCGAACCAGACGACCTTGCCGGTGGACAGCCGCGTCGCGCCCCAACGCCTCGCCAGCCGGTTGACCAGGAACAGGCCCCGGCCGCCCTCGTCGGTGTCACGCGCCCGGCGCTGGCGGGGAAGCTGCGGCGAGTCGTCGCCCACCTCGCAGCGCAGCACGTCCGTCCGCAGCAGCCGCAGGGTGACCGGCCGCTCCGCGTACCGGACCGCGTTGGTGACCACCTCGCTGATCAGCAGCTCGACCGAATCGCTCAACTCCTCCAGACCCCACCGCGAGAGCGCCCGCCGCGCGAGCCGTCTGGCCCGGCCCGGCGCCGCGTCCTCCGGCTCCAGGAACCAGTACGCGACATCGCTCGGCGCGATCCCGTCGAACCGGGCGGCCAGCAGCGCGATGTCGTCGTCGCGGTCGCCGGGGCCGAGCACGTCCAGCACGTCGTCGCACAGCGCCTCCAAGGGAGGCGAGTGGTCGGGGCCGGTGAGCTGGGCCGTCGCGGCGAGACGCTCCCGCAACTGCTCGATCCCCGTCCACACGTCACGCAGCCGGGACTCCACGAGACCGTCCGTATAGAGGAGCAGCGTGGCGCCGGCCGGCGCGTCCAGCTCGACGGCCTCGAAGTCCACGCCGCCGACGCCGATCGGGGCGCCGGGCGGCACGCGCAGCACCTCGGCCCGGCCGCCCAGGTGGAGCAGTATGGGCGGCGGATGGCCGGCGTTGGCGATGGTGATGCGGTGCGAGACCGGGTCGTACACCGCGTACAGGCAGGTCGCCATCCGGTCGGTGCCCAGCCGCTGCGCCTGCTCGTCGAGGTGGTGCAGGACCTCCTGCGGCGGCAGGTCGAGACCGGCGAGGGTCTGCGCCGTCGTCCGCAGCTGGCCCATGATCGCGGCGGACGTCATGGAGTGGCCCATGACATCACCGACGACCAGGGCGACACGGCTGCCGGGCAGCGGGATCGCGTCGTACCAGTCGCCGCCGACGCGCGCGGTCTCGGCGGCGGGGAGATACCGGGAGGCGAGCCGGACGCCCGTGGGCTGCGGCAGACCCTCCGGGAGCATCGTGCGCTGGAGCTCGTCCGCGATGTACGCCTCGCGGCCGTACAGCACCGCCTTGTCGATGCCCAGCGCGGTGTGCGTGGCGAGCTGCGCGGCCACCAGCAGGTCGTTGGGCTCGAACGCCGGGCGGTCGGGCCTGCGCAGGAAGACGGCGGAGCCGATGACGCGCCGCCTGCCGCGCAGCGGGGCCAGGATCGCGCGCCGGCCGCCCGGAACGGCCATCTCGTCGCCGAGCAGCTCCGGAAGCGCCGCGCGGGCGGCGGCGGAGTCGCCGAAGACCGGCCGGACACCGCGCAGGACCTCGGAGAGCGCGCCGCCGGACGCCACCTCGCAGAGCTGCGCGGCGGGCATCACATCGGTCTGCGGATCCAGGACCGGCACCCGGCCGCTCTCGGACTCCGGAAGCTGCATGCCCACGGCGGCGGTACCGACCGTGCCCGTGCTCTCGCCGTCCTCGTCGGTGAGCCGCAGCCGGTCCGTACGGCGCAGCCTCAGTACGAAGGGGGAGATCGGGCGTTCGTCACCGACGGGCAGCGGGTCGCGGAGATAGACGAGTATCGCGTCGGAGAACGTCGGGACGGTCGCCCTGCACAGACCGAGCACGATCTCGTCCAGGTCGATGCCCCGCGCGATACGGCGGGTGGCGGCCCCGACGAAGCGCAGCCGGTCGCCCTCGCGGCGCGCGGCGCCCACGGGGTCCGGCGGCGGAGACGCCGAGGGCACGGACGCCTGCGCGGACGCGGGCGTGGGCGCGGGTGTGTGCGCCGACGGCACCGACGGCTGCGGTACCGCGGTGGCGGACGCCTCCTGCCGCGGCCGGGTGCGTTCCTGGGACCGGGCAGCCAGGGGCTGCCGGCCTTCATGGGAGGTGGGATGCTCCGTCACGCGTGGGATTCCGTCCGTCCGGGCCGGTGGTGCGAGACAACCGATTCGACTGGCGATGCCACCCTCGTCCAGGGTGCCCCGGGTCTGTCCCCGCAGGGGCCGTCGCAGCCGGTCACCGGGACCTTCCGCCGGAAACTCCCCGCTCGGGCGCCGAGGGCGCGGATGCCACGGCGGCAGGCGTCCTGCACGGCTCCCCCCCCTCGTCGATGTCCAGCGGCTGATGTGCGGCTGTCCTGCGGCTGTCTGCGGCTCGTTGGTCGTGCGAGTCGTTCTCGCGTGCGTCGTACGTCGTGAGGCTCGATGGTGCAGCGGCATGACTTTAAGTCAGTTCCGCTGCCCGTCCCGCGCGTTGGTCGGGCGCGGCCTCGCGGAGGACGATCCTACGTTTGAACCCCTGGGGCGCATCAAGGGTCTCACGACGTCGGCGAACCCGCCCCGGTGATCACCAGGTAGGTGCGGGCCACCTGCCGTTCTCTCTCATCTGGTCCGGACCTTCGCCGGTTCGGGGGCGCGGTCCCAGGCCTCCGGCAGCTCCGGCACCGACCACCGCGGATCGGGCCGCCAGTTCTCCCAGCCTTCGGAGAACGGCGCCCCCCACGCCTCGATCATCTCGACCGCCGCGCTCCCGGCCTCCCGTACGCGCAGCGCCTTTCCGGCGTCCAGCAGTCCGACCCGCTGGGCCTCGGCGAACTCGTCCTCGTCGCGCCACAGCCAGGTGCGGTCCGGGTAGACCGAGATGTCGAGGAAGTGGTCCTCGGAGTCGATGCCGTCCGCCCAACGAAGGCGCGGCTCCTCCAGGTTCACGTACCAGCTCCGGAACTCCCAGCCCTGTTCCCAGAACAGCCAGACCGACCACGGCTCGCCCGGCCTGGCCAGCTTCAGCACGCCCGTGCCCTCCCAGTGGGCGCGAGCCGTGCTGCGCGGCGCCGTGTACCGGGTGGCGAGGGGTTCGTGGTGCACGGGCGTGCCGTCGGCGAGCACCGGCTTCACGCACTCGGTGCCCGGCGCCATCCACACGGCCAGCAGCTCGTCGGTGTCCTGCACGACGGTCACCGGGCGGCAGATGTGCACATGGCCGGAGCCGTTGTCCCGGTAGCGCCAGAGGATCCGCTCGCCCCGGTCCCAGTGTCGAATGCCGTCCGCTCCTGTCATGCGCAGATCTTAGGGCGGAGGTGGCGCGGGCGCGGTGAGGTGCGCCCGGACGGCTCGATCTTGTCGGTCCCGGCCCCGGTTTACCCGGCCCCGGTCACGGATGCGTCATCCGCAGGACGTCCAGCGCCTCGTCCAGCTGCTCCAGCGTCAGATCGCCGCGCTCCACGTAGCCGGAGTCCAGCACCACCTCGCGGATCGTGCGCCCCTGCGCCAGCGACCGCTTGGCGACCTTGGCCGCCTCCTCGTAGCCGATGTACTTGTTCAGCGGGGTGACGACGGACGGGGACGACTCCGCGTACAGCCGGGCCCGCTCCACGTTCGCCGTGATGCCGTCGACGGTGCGGTCCGCGAGGAGCCGGGAGACGTTGGCCAGCAGCCGTACGGACTCCAGGAGGTTCCTGGCGATCACGGGCAGCATCACGTTCAGCTCGAAGTTCCCCGCGGCGCCCGCGGTGGCGACGGTGACGTCGTTGCCCGTGACCTGGGCGGCCACCATCAGGACGGCCTCGGGGATCACCGGATTGACCTTGCCCGGCATGATCGACGAGCCGGGCTGGAGATCGGGCAGATTGATCTCCGCCAGCCCGGTCCGCGGCCCCGACGCCATCCAGCGCAGATCGTTGGAGATCTTCGTGAGCGAGACGGCGACGGTACGGAGCTGGCCCGAGGTCTCCACGAGTCCGTCGCGCGAGCCCTGCGCCTCGAAGTGGTTACGGGCCTCGGTCAGCGGCAGCCCGGTCGTGCGGGCCACCTCGGCGATGACGGCGGCCGGGAAGCCGGGCGGGGTGTTGATGCCGGTGCCCACCGCCGTACCGCCCAGGGGCAGCTCGGCCAGCCGCGGCAGAGCCGACTCCAGCCGCTCGATCCCGTACCTGACGGCCGCCGCGTAGCCGCCGAACTCCTGGCCCAGCGTGACGGGCGTCGCGTCCATCAGATGCGTACGGCCCGACTTCACGACGTCCGCGAACTCCTCGGCCTTGCGCTCCAGCGCGGCGGCGAGATGACCGAGCGCCGGGATCAGATCGGCGGTGACGGCGGCCGTGGCGGCGATGTGGATGCTGGAGGGGAACACGTCGTTGGAGCTCTGCGAGGCGTTGACGTGGTCGTTGGGGTGCACGTCGCGGCCCAGGCGCTCGGTGGCGAGGGTGGCGATGACCTCGTTGGCGTTCATGTTCGAAGAGGTGCCCGAGCCGGTCTGGAAGACGTCCACCGGGAAGTGCTCGTCCCAGCGGCCCTCCGCGACCTCGGCCGCCGCGCTCCGCACCGCCTCGGCGATGTCCCCGTCCAGCACGCCGAGTTCGGCGTTGACGGTGGCGGCGGCGGCCTTGATACGGGCCAGGGCCTCGATGTGGGCCCGTTCGATGGGCCGGCCCGAGACGGGGAAGTTCTCCACGGCCCGCTGGGTCTGGGCGCGCCATTTGGCATCCGCCGGGACCTGGATCTCACCCATGGAGTCGTGCTCGGTGCGGTAGCTCGTCATCGTGTCGTACCTCCTGCATAAGTTGAGCAATTGTCTTGTTCGGAGTGTTCCCAAGCCTCCTACCGGCCAGTAGAAACCCCTGGTAACACTGAGATCGGGGAGGCCATGCAACGTACGAGACCCACGTTCCGAAGTGCCGTCGCCACGCTCGCCGCATTCGCGACCGTCGTCGGCGGACTCGTCGCACTTACCCCCACGGCCCAGGCGTCCGCCCTCACCGGCGCGCCCGCCTCCGTCCGTGCGTCCACCCCGCTGCCGCCCGCCCTGGAGGAGATCCGCGCGGCCGAGGCCACCCGCCTCTACGGCGCCCCCGCCGAACGGCCGCTCGACCAGCGCAAGACCGGGCTCATCTCGCTCGGCGACAGCGAGATCTCCGGCGAGGGCGTCGGCACGTACGAGCCGGGCACGAACGGCCCCGACAACTGGTGCCACCGGTCGCCCGACTCGGCGATCCACCGCACCGGGATAGCGGCGGACGTCACGTACAACGTCTCCTGCTCCGGCGCCTCGACCGTCAACATCCGCGTGGGCGGCACGGCGCAGTTCGCCGACGAACTCGTGCAGAGCGACAGCCTCGCGATCAAGGCGCGCAACACCAGGATCAAGATGGTGCTGCTGGTGGCGGGCGCCAACGACGATCTCCAGTTCGGTCCGGTGATCACCGACTGCGTACTGCGCTGGTTCACCTTCCAGGGGCCGTGCGTCAACAAGTACCGGGCCGGCTGGCAGGCCCGGGTCGACGGACTCGTACCGAAGGTCGAGTCGACCGTGGCCGACCTGCGCGGTGTCATGCGCGACGCGGGCTACGCCGACGGCGACTACAAGCTCGTCGTGATGGGCTACCCGGGCCCCCTCACGCCCGACTACGCCGACAACCCCCACTTCCCCGGCAAGATCCCCGGCGGCTGCACCGGCTACGACGAGGACGCCGCCTGGGCGCGCGACGGTGCCGTCCCCGCCTTCCAGAGCGGTGTGCGCAGGGCCGCCGCCAACTCGGGCGCGGTGTACCTGGACAACTCGCGGCTCTTCCACGGCCATGAGGTGTGCACGGACGACGACTGGGCGCGGGGGCTGTTCATCGACATCGGCAACCCCTTCCCGCCGGACGCGAATTCGGCCCGCCAGTCCTTCCACCCGAACGCCGCCGGACATGTCGCCTTCGCCTCGTGCCTCACCCAGCTCTACGACTCGGGCCTCGACGAGGCGAGTTGCGCCGATCCGGCGAGCACGGGGCGGCCCGTGCTCCAACCGGGTGCCTGGGACGACGTTTTTCAGCCATTGAAGAACGCCGGTACCGGCACCTGCGTCGACGTGACGTCGTCGAAGACCCGCAACGGATCGAAGATCACCGGCTACGGCTGCAACGACGGGCGCAACCAGGGCTGGTGGTACGACACCGGCGCGGGAGCCGGCGCGCGGTCGCTGCACAGCGAGCTGAGCCACGACCGCTGCGTCGACGTCCCGTCAGGGACGTACCGCGCGGGCACGGCGGTCACCCTGTGGGACTGCCACGGCGGCGAGAACCAGAAGTTCGTACGTGAGGCGGGCACCATCCGCCCCGCGTCGGCGGCCTCGCTCTGCCTGACGCTGGCCTCGGCGCAGGACCCGCTGCGGCTCCAGAACTGTGACGGGTCGGCGAACCAGCGCTTCGTCTGATCCACGTCTGATCCACGCAACGGCGCACACGCGCGCCGCCGTCCGCTCAGGCGAGGCCGGGACCCCGCACCGGGATGCTGGTGAACGTCGGCGCCGGCGCGGGCTCGGTGAAGAAGTCGTTGCCCTTGTCGTCCACGACGATGAACGCGGGGAAGTCCTCGACCTCGATCTTCCAGACCGCCTCCATACCGAGCTCCTCGTACTCCAGGACCTCGACCTTGCGGATGCAGTCCTGCGCCAGCCGCGCCGCCGGGCCGCCGATCGAACCGAGGTAGAAACCGCCGTGCGTGCCGCACGCGTCGGTGACCTGTTTCGAGCGGTTGCCCTTGGCGAGCATGACCTTCGAGCCGCCCGCCGCCTGGAACTGCTCGACGTAGCTGTCCATGCGCCCCGCCGTCGTCGGGCCGAACGACCCGGAGGCGTACCCCTCGGGCGTCTTGGCGGGTCCGGCGTAGTAGACCGGGTGGTCCTTCAGGTACTGCGGCATCTCCTCGCCCGCGTCCAGCCGCTCCTTGATCTTGGCGTGCGCGATGTCGCGCGCCACGACCAGCGTGCCGGTCAGCGACAGCCGGGTCTTGACGGGGTGCCGGGTCAGCTCGGCCAGGATGTCGTCCATCGGCCGGCCGAGGTCGATCCGTACGACGTCGCTCTCGCCGCCCTGCTCCAGGTGCTCGTCGGTGGTGTCGGGCAGGAAGCGCGCCGGGTCGGTCTCCAGCTGCTCCAGGAAGACGCCCTCGGCGGTGATCTTCGCGGTCGCCTGGCGGTCCGCCGAGCAGGAGACGGCGATGGCGACGGGGAGCGAGGCGCCGTGCCGGGGGAGCCGTACGACGCGCACGTCGTGACAGAAGTACTTGCCGCCGAACTGCGCGCCGATACCGATCTTCTGCGTCAGCTCGAAGACCTTCTCCTCCAGCTCCTTGTCCCGGAAGCCGTGACCGGCGGGGGAGCCTTCGGCGGGCAGCTCGTCCAGGTAGTGCGCGGAGGCGTACTTCGCGGTCTTGAGCGCGAACTCGGCGGAGGTGCCGCCGACGACGATCGCCAGGTGGTACGGCGGGCAGGCGGCCGTACCGAGTGAACGGATCTTCTCCTCCAGGAACTTCATCATGGAGGCCTCGTTCAGGACGGCCTTCGTCTCCTGGTAGAGGAACGACTTGTTGGCCGAGCCGCCGCCCTTGGCCATGAAGAGGAACTTGTAGGCGCCGCCGTCGGTCGCGTACAGCTCGATCTGCGCGGGCAGGTTCGAGCCGGTGTTCTTCTCCTCCCACATGGTCAGCGGGGCCATCTGCGAGTAGCGCAGGTTGAGCTTGGTGTACGCGTCGTAGATGCCGTGCGACAGGGCCGCCTCGTCGCCGCCCTCCGTAAGGACGTTCTGTCCGCGCTTGCCCATCACGATGGCCGTGCCGGTGTCCTGGCACATGGGCAGCACGCCGGCGGCGGAGATGTTGGCGTTCTTGAGGAGGTCGAGCGCCACGAACTTGTCGTTCGACGACGCGTCCGGGTCGTCGACGATCCTGCGCAGCTGGGTGAGGTGGGCCGGGCGCAGGTAGTGCGAGATGTCGTGCATCGCCTCGGCGGCGAGCGTGCGCAGCGCCTCGGGGTCGACCTTGAGGAACGTACGGCCGTCGGCCTCGAAGGTGGAGACGCCGTCGGCGGTCACCAGGCGGTACGGCGTGGTGTCCTCTCCCAGAGGGAGCAGATCGGAGTACGCAAACTCTGGCATTTCGGCCATTCCTCACTCGGCAGACGGCGGCTGACCTTCGTCGGGCAGCGCGCCTCTCAGCGTAAGACGTGACGCGCGGGCGGGCGGGGTGAGGTGAGACTCAGTAGGAGGCGGACGCGGCGGGGTGCCCCGCCGCACCTTTCGGCGGCGCCCGCGCGCCTGATCCGCACGACAGGCCCTAGTCGCGATCTATCGCGTTTCGCTACTGTGGTGCCGTGGACCTCGAAAAGCACCCCCAGAAGCCGGTCGCGCCGGCGGAGCCCCACGCCGGTATCCGGGCCTCCGACGCCGATCGGGACCGGATCGCCGACATCCTCAGGGAAGCCCTCGCGCTCGGTCGCCTGGATGCCGAGGAGCACTCCGAGCGGATCGACGCCGTCTACCGCGCCAAAACGATGGGTGAACTGGAGCCGCTGGTCAAGGACTTGCCCGCGACGTCCACCACCGCCCGCCCCGCCGCCGCGCACACCTACGGTCCCGACGACGAGACCGGGCCCGCCGAGTCGATGGTCGCCATCTTCAGCAGCTCGACCCGCAAGGGCCGTTGGCGGGTGGGCCGCCGTACGAACGCCTTCGCGCTCTTCGGGAGCATCGAGATCGACCTGACCGAGGCGATCTTCGCGCAGCGGACGACCGTGATCAACGCGACCGCCATCTTCGGCTCGATCGAGGTCCGGGTCCCGGAGAACATCTCGCTGCGCGGCGGCGGCACCGGCGTCTTCGGCAACTTCGAGGTGAGCACGCTGGAGGGCACCGACGCGGAAGCCCCGGTCGTGGTCGTCAACGGCTACTCGGTCTTCGGGAGCATCGAGGCCAAGCCCAAGCGCGGCAAGTTCATCGCGGATCTCAACAGGCGGCTGCGCAAGCACCTGGGTCACTGACCGCCGGCGGCCGGCGGCCCGGTGACCGGTGCCGGGGGCAGTCGGCAACCGGGCATCCGTCTTCCGGTTGCCGATCCGTTCCGCTTCGGGTTCCGTTTGCGGTCGCGGCGGACCTCACCGGGGCCGTCGGCCCACCCGGGCCGACGTGTTCACCACGCCGTACACCACTCCGTACGGCGTTCCGCACGTCGCATCCCAGTGCCACTCAGTGCTTAGGCGTGCGCACAGCGGGTAGGGACTGCTGCATCGCCTCTCGCTCGCGAAGCCGTCGTCAGGAGTGGACCGTGCTGCCATTGCCGCATCAGCCCCTGCAGGTCGCCGCCGTACCGCCTCAGCGGAGTCCCGCTCGGGAGGATCAGGCCGGACCCTGGCATTCGGAGGCGGTGTGCCGCCGGGACGAAGCCGGATTGTTCTTCGCACCGTCCAAGGAGCCGACGGCCGCGAGGCTGGCGCGTGAGGAGGCCGCGAAGCGGGTCTGCGCGCGCTGTCCGGTGATGGTCGACTGCCGGGAGCACGCCCTGCTTCAGCCCGAGCCGTACGGGGTGTGGGGCGGCCTGACCGCCGCCGAGCGCCGTGTGGTCCTGGCGCGCCGCAGGCGCCGTGAGGTGGAGTTGCGGAACGCGGCGTCGGCCGCGGGCCGGATCGCCGCGGCGGGCTGACCGCACTCCCGATTCCGTTCGGATGTGACCGGGGCGCCCCTGCCGCACATGAGGAGCGCCCCGGATTCACGCGTACCGGACACGGCGTACCGTCGGTCGCCGCCATCCCGCCTGCCGTCTGCCGTTCGCCGTCGAGCGCGCCGGGATCCGGCCGCGTACCGCTACTTCGCGCGGTCGAAGTCGATCGTGCTGTAGGCGCGGAGCTTCGACAGCCGGTGCGTCGAGTCGATCTGCCGGATCGTGCCCGACTTCGAGCGCGTCACCATCGACTGGGTGGTCGCGGTCTCCGAGCGGTACCGCACCCCGCGCAGCAACTCGCCGTCCGTGATGCCCGTCGCGACGAAGAACACGTTGTCGCCGCTGACCAGGTCGTCCGTCGACAGCACCCGGTCCAGATCGTGCCCGGCGTCGAGCGCCCGCTGCCTCTCGGCGGCGTCCTTCGGCCAGAGCTTGCCCTGGATGGTCCCGCCGAGGCACTTGATCGCGCACGCCGAGATGATGCCCTCGGGGGTCCCGCCGATGCCCATCAGCAGGTCGACGCCGGTTCCTTCGCGTACGGCCATGATCGAGCCGGCCACGTCGCCGTCCGAGATGAACTTGATCCGCGCGCCCGTCTCCCGGATCTCCTTGACGATGTCGTCGTGGCGGGGGCGGTCGAGGATGACGACCGTGACGTCCTGGGGCGACGACTGCTTGGCCCTGGCGACACGGCGGATGTTGACCGAGACGGGGGCGTTGATGTCGACGAAGTCGGCGGCCTCGGGCCCGGTCACCAGCTTGTCCATGTAGAAGACCGCCGAGGGGTCGAACATGGCGCCGCGGTCGGCTGCCGCGAGCACGGCGATGGCGTTGGGCATGCCCTTGGCGTTGAGGGTGGTGCCGTCGATCGGGTCCACGGCGATGTCGACCTCGGCACCGGTGCCGTCACCGACGCGCTCCCCGTTGAACAGCATCGGGGCCTCGTCCTTCTCGCCCTCGCCGATCACGACGACACCGTTCATCGAGACGGTGGAGACGAGGGTGCGCATGGCGTTCACGGCCGCGCCGTCCGCGCCGATCTTGTCGCCGCGTCCGACCCAGCGTCCGGCCGCCATGGCGGCGGCCTCGGTGACCCGTACGAGTTCGAGCGCGAGGTTGCGGTCGGGGGCCTCGGGAGAGACCTCCAGCGGGGACGGGAGTTGATGCTCGGTCATCGGAACGCACCTTTCTGTACGGCGACGGCCGGAATGAGGGTGCTGCGACTCTATCGGTACGTCGATAAAATGAGCAGAGGGGCCCACGTATGAGCATGAACCCTTGATGGGACCATAGGAACGTGGCAGCGAAGCGAGGCAATCAGACGGTGCGGAGCATGTTCCTGTCGATGGCGGTCGTCGTCGCCGTCGCGGGGGCTTTCTACCTGGTCAATCCGCACGACGAGGACGCGGATCCCCTCCCGGCGGTCGACTACCGGGTCGAGCTGGTGACGGCGCAGCGAGCCGCCCCCTACCCGGTGCTGGCCCCGAAGGGTCTCCCCAAGACATGGAAGCCGACATCCGTGTCGTACGCACGGCAGGACGGTGACTCCTGGCATCTCGGCTTCCTCGACCCGGACCGTGAGTACGTGGCCGTGGAGCAGTCGACGGCGTCGGCGCGGAAGTACATCGCCGATGTCACGCACCGGGCGGAGAACACCGGGAAGACCGCGCGGGTGGGCGGCGAGACCTGGCAGCGCTGGGAGGGGCCGAAGTACGACGCCCTGGTGCGCGCCGCCGACGGGGCGACGACGGTCGTGACGGGTACGGCGCCGTACGAGCGGCTCGTCGAGATGGTGGAGGCGCTGGAGTCGGACGAGGCGCCGGCTCCCGGCTCGGGGTCCGGGTCCGACACGGGGGACGGGGCCGGGTCCGGGCCGGACTCGGGGTCCGGCGAGGCCTGAGCGCCGCTAGAGCGATGACGAGGCCGCCGTCCCGGGGAGGGGCGGCGGCCTCGTCGTGCCGCGTGGGAGGGATCCGGTCCCTCAGACGGTCGTGACGACCTCGTCGTAGGACCGGCGCGGGGAACGCGGGGCCCAGGCGTTGTCGCCGGGCTTGCCGATGTTCACGATCATCAGGGGCGTGTGGTCGCCGTCCAGGAACTCCTTCTGGACACCGGCGTGGTCGAAGCCCGTCATCGGGCCTGCGGCCAGACCGGCGGCGCGGATGCCGACGATGAAGTACGCGGCCTGGAGCGCCGCGTTCATACCGGCGTTCTGCTCGCGCACCGGACGCTGGGAGAAGACGGCGTCCTTGACCCCGGGGAAGGCCGGGAAGAGCTCGGGCAGCTCCTCGTGGAACTCGTTGTCGGCGGCGAAGATCGCGACCAGCGGGGCGGTGGACGTCTTGGGCTTGTTGCCGTCGCTCATGTGCCGGACGAGCCGTTCACGCGCCTCGGGGGAGCGGACCAGGACGACGCGCAGCGGCGTCTGGTTGAAGGCGGTGGGGCCGAGCTTCACGAGGTCGTAGATCGCCTGGACCTGCTCCTCGGTCACCGGCTCGTCGGTGAACGTGTTGGCGGTGCGGGCCTCGCGGAAGAGGAGGTCCTGTGCGGCGGAGTCGAGAACGAGGGACATCGGGGCGTACCTTCCGGACGGGCGGACCGACCAAATGATCGATCAAACGACGCCGCCAACGTACGCCTGGATGTATTAACTTTCAACTAAAACCGGGGCTGCGGTGACTCGTTTCACATGATGTTGACAAAAGGGACCTTCCGGCGGCCGCCGGGGCCCGCGCCCGATCGGGGCCGGGGGCTCCAGAGCCAGTCGGGCCGACGGAGATCTGGGACAGGAGCGGGGGGCGCGTTTCGGACGCCCCGTGCGGGCCCAAGCGCCTGGCACGCCCGCTCGCCCCGCTCGCCCGCCGCGTTGTCGTCAGTCGTCCACGTACGCCGCTCACGCCCCGTACGGGAACGGGAACGATCCACCATCTCGCGATCGCCCGCGCCGGACGCGCCGGACGCATCGGCCGCCGTGGGACCGGCCCGCCGAGCGGACGGCGTTACTCCGCGGCCACGCCCCAGTCGGCGGACTCCGGCCTCAGGAGGTCGCTCAGCCGCGGTCGTCGGGGCCGGACGCGGGCGCCGGGTCCGCCAGTGAGGCGTCGAGGCGGGCGCGCGCGCCGTCCAGCCAGCGGCGGCAGACCTTGGCCAGCTCCTCGCCCCGCTCCCACAGGGCCAGCGACTCCTCCAGCGTCGTACCACCGGTCTCCAGACGGCGCACGACGTCGATCAGCTCGTCCCTCGCCTGCTCGTAGCCGGGCGCGTCCGCGCCGGCGGCCGTTGCTGTCCCGCTGTCCTTCTTGGCCATGTGATCCACCCTAAATACGGTCTGCGACAACGAATCGTCGAGGACATGCGTACGCCGTGCGCCTGCGGCTCATTCGGAGACCCGCACCGAGAACTCGCCCTCCGCCACCCTGGCCCGCAGCTCCTGGTCCGCCGAGACCTCGGCCGGGGAGCGGACGACGGCCCCGTCCGGCCGCTGGAGCACCGCGTACCCGCGCTCCAGCGTCGCCGCCGGCGACAGCGAGACCACCCGCGCCCGGGTGTGCGACAGCTCGGAGTCCGCGCGGTCCAGCAGATGCCGCAGCACCCGCCGGCTGCGGTCGGCCAGCGCGTCGATCTCGCTCTCGCGCTCCTCCACCATCCGCTGCGGGCGCTCCATCACCGGCCGGGCCAGCGCGTGGGCGAGCCCGCGCTCCTCCCGGTCGAGCAGCCCCTGCACCGTCCGCAGCGCCCGGTCCCGCAGCCCCTGCACGCGGTCCAGCTCCTCACCGACGTCCGGCACGGTCTTCTTCGCCGCGTCCGTGGGCGTCGACGCCCGTACGTCGGCGACGAGGTCGAGCAACGGGGAGTCGGGCTCGTGGCCGATCGCCGACACGACGGGCGTACGGCAGTCGGCCACCGCCCGTACCAACTGCTCGTCCGAGAACGGCAGCAGATCCTCCACACTGCCGCCGCCGCGCGCCACGATGATCACATCGACCTCGGGCAGATCGTCCAGCTCCTTGACCGCCTGGACGACCTGATTCACCGCGTTGACGCCCTGTACGGCGGTGTTGCGCACCTCGAAGCGGACGGCGGGCCAGCGCCGCCGCGCGTTCTCCAGGACGTCCCGCTCGGCCGCCGACGCCCGGCCGCAGACGAGCCCGATCAGCTGCGGCAGAAAGGGCAGCGGCCGCTTGCGATCGGCGGCGAACAGCCCTTCGGCACCGAGGGACTTCTTCAACTGCTCCAGCCTGACGAGCAGTTCGCCGATGCCGACGGGCTTTATCTCGGTGGCCCGCAGGGACAGCTGCCCCCTCGGCGCGTACCACTCCGGCTTCGCGTGCACCACGACCCGCGCCCCTTCGGACACGACATCGGCGATCGCGTCGAAGACCTGCCGGTAGCAGGTGACGCTCACCGAGATGTCGTACGACGGGTCGCGCAGCGTCAGGAACACGACCCCGGCACCCGGCCTGCGCGACAGCTGGGTGATCTGTCCCTCGACCCAGACGGCGCCGAGCCGGTCGATCCAGCCGCCGATGAGGCGCGACACCTCACCGACGGGCAGCGGGGCGTCCGGGGACGTGTTGAGAGCCATGTCGTCGAGCGTATCGGCCGCCTCCGACAACGCCGTCCATCCCGCGGAGCGCCCGCCCCGTCCCTACGGGACGTACGGGACGCGGCGTCGCGAGAGGAGGTGAGACACGCGCCGTACGGGACAGGGCCACGGGGCCTACGGAGCCTTCCGTGTGAGCGCGCTCCGGCGACGCGACTGGATCGCGAGCACCACCAGACCCGCCGCCAGCCAGATCGCGCCCACCACCTGCGCCGACTCCGCCGCCTCCACGATCACGGCGACCAGCACACCGGCGCCGACCACCGGCGCCACCACATGCGCCAGGATCCGTGGCGGCCCCTCCATGCGCCGCACCGCGTACCACCCGACCACCGACGCGTGGAGCAGGATGAACGCCGTCAGGGCCCCGATGTCGACCACCGACACCAGATGGTCCAGCCCGTTGTCGTTCCTGGCCGCCCACACGGCGGCGATCAGCGTCACCACCGCCGCGAGCAGCAGCGCCACACGGGGCGTACCCGCGTCCGTACGGGACAGCAGCCGCGGCAGCCGCCGTTCCCTGCCCATCGCGAACAGCAGCCGGCCCGCAGCGGCCTGTCCCGCCAGCGCGGCGAACGCGGCACCGATCGCCTTGCTCACCGCGACCAGGTCGTGCAGCCACGTTCCTACGGAGGCGTCCACCGCGTCGTAGAAGGCCGACCCCTGCTTCGCCGGGTCCGCCGCCAGTTCCGCCGAGCTCAGCGGTTCCAGGAGCGCCACGAGATACGTCTGCGCCACGAACAGCACACCGGCGAGCGCCAGACAGAACAGCACCGCCCGCGCCACCTTCCGCGAACCGCCCGTCACCTCCTCGGCGAACGAGGCGATCGCGTCGAAGCCCAGATAGGACAGCACCGCGACCGACACCCCGCTGAGCACCGCCGTCAGTGAGAACGTCAGATCGCCGGTGAGCGGTGACAGCCAGCCGCGCGTCGCGCCGTCCTGCGCGAGCACCACGATCGCCGACACCACGAACACCACCAGCACCACGATCTCCATCGCGAGCACGAAGAAGCCGACACGCGCGGCCGCTCGTACGCCCCAGAGGTTGAGCAGGGTGGTGATCACGACGGCGAGCCCGGTCCAGATCCACCGGTCGACGGAGGGCACCAGCGCCTCCATCGCGATCCCGGCGAAGAGATAGGCGACGGCGGGGATCAGGAGGTAGTCGAGCATCGCCATCCATCCGGCGACGAACCCCGGCCCCTCGCCGAGCCCCTTGCGCGCGTACGCGAAGACCGAACCCGCCTGCGGTGCGACCCGGATCATCTGCGCGTAGCTGAAGGCGGTGAACGCCATGGCGACGGTCGCGAAGACGTAGACGAGCGCCACGGCCCCGTGCGACTTGGCGTCCAGCGTGCCGTACACACCGACGGGCGCCATGGGCGCGATGAAGAGGAGCCCGTACACGACGAGATCGCGGAACCCGAGGGTCCGCCGCAGTCCGCCCACGGCGTGCGCTCCCCCGCCGCTGCCCGTATCCGAGGGTCCGTCCGGACTCACGCCCGGCTCGGGTTCGCGGCCGGAGCCGCCGGCGCCGTCACCCGTACGCGGGTTCGTACCGCCCCTACCGCCCGTGCCGCCCGCATCGCCCGCACCGCTGCTGTCGGCCATGGCGTCCCTCCGTCGATCACGTAGGCCCAGTCTCGGCCCGGCAGGCGATCTTCCGCCTCTTCTGGACGGCCTTACGATGGTGGGCATGACTGCTACGCCCAGCCCGTCGCCCGCCGCCACCCCTAGTGGAGACGCCGCGCGCCGCGCCGGCAAACGCGTCCTGCTCGCCGCGCCCCGGGGTTACTGCGCCGGCGTCGACCGTGCCGTGATCGCCGTGGAGAAAGCCCTGGAGCAGTACGGGGCACCGATCTATGTCCGCCACGAAATCGTCCACAACAAGTATGTCGTGCAGACCCTTCAGAAGAAGGGCGCGATTTTCGTCGAGGAGACGGCGGAGGTCCCCGAGGGATCGATCGTCATGTTCTCCGCGCACGGTGTGGCCCCCGTCGTCCACGACGAGGCCGCCGACCGCAAACTCGCGACGATCGACGCGACCTGTCCCCTGGTCACCAAGGTCCACAAGGAAGCCGTCCGCTTCGCCAACGACGACTACGACATCCTGCTGATCGGCCACGACGGCCACGAAGAGGTCATCGGCACCTCCGGCGAGGCCCCCGACCACATCACCTTGGTCGACGGCCCCGGCGATGTCGCCAACGTCGAGGTGCGCGACGAGTCCAAGGTCGTCTGGCTCTCCCAGACGACCCTCTCCGTGGACGAGACCATGGAGACGGTCGACAAGCTCAAGGAGAAGTTCCCGCTCCTGATCTCGCCGCCGAGCGACGACATCTGCTATGCCACACAGAACCGGCAGATCGCCGTCAAGCAGATGGGCGCCGACGCGGACCTGGTCATCGTCGTCGGGTCGAAGAACTCGTCCAACTCGGTGCGGCTGGTCGAGGTCGCCCTCGGCGCGGGCTCCCGCGACGCCCATCTCGTGGACTCCGCCGACGAGATCGACGAGGCGTGGCTGGAAGGCGTCACGACGGTCGGCGTCACCTCCGGTGCCTCCGTCCCCGAGATCCTTGTCGAGGGCGTCCTGGAATGGCTCACGGGCCATGGCTTCGAGGACGTCGAGATCGTCAAGGCCGCCGAGGAGTCGATCGTCTTCTCGCTTCCGAAGGAACTCCGCCGTGACCTGCGCGCGGAGGCGGCCGCCCTGTCCGAGAAGTAGGGCAGCGTGGTCATCTCCCCGTAACGTTGCGTCCATGAACGTCTTCGGAGTGGACATCGGCGGCTCGGGCATCAAGGGCGCGCCCGTGGACCTGGAGCGCGGCGAACTGGCAGAGCCGCGCCACAAAGTGCTCACACCGCAGCCGGCCACACCTGACGAGGTGGCCGGCTGCGTCGCCGAGGTGGTCGAGCACTTCAGCTGGTCCGGCCCGGTCGGCATCACCTTCCCGGGAGTGGTCACGGACTCGGTCGTCCGTACGGCCGCGAACGTCGACAAGCGCTGGATCGACACGGACGCCGGCAAGCTGCTCGGCGACCGGCTGAAGCTGCCTGTCACGATCCTCAACGACGGGGACGCGGCGGGCGTGGCCGAGATGACCTTCGGCGCGGGCAAGGGCCGGCACGGCACGGTCTTCCTGCTGACCTTCGGTACGGGAATCGGCAGCGCGCTCTTCATCGACGGCCATCTCGTCCCGAACACCGAGCTGGGTCATCTGGAGCTGAACGGCCACGACGCGGAGAAGCACGCGTCGACGAAGGCCAAGGACGACCACGACCTGAGCTGGCACCACTGGGCGCACCGGGTGCAGAAGTATCTGGCGCACCTGGAGATGCTGTTCTCGCCGGAACTGTTCATCATCGGCGGCGGGGTGAGCCGCAAGGCGGACAAGTTCATTCCGCTGATCGAGGACATCAAGGCGGAGATCGTCCCGGCGCAGCTCCAGAACAACGCGGGAATCGTCGGAGCCGCGATGACGGCCGCGGAACGCTGACCCCACCGCCGGACGGGCCGCCGCGGCCTGTCCGGCGGCGCTATGTGTCGGACACGGCTCAGCCCCGGCGCGCGACGGCGCTCGCGCCGCCGGTGCCCGCCTTCGCCCCGGTCCTCGCACCCGCTTTGGCCCCCGCGCCCGCACTCACGCCGCGGGCGGCGGCAGCGTCGCGTGCGCGCTGCCGGCGGCCCATCTGGCGGACCTTCCGTACGGAGGCGATGACCCCGGCGACGAGCGTGCCGCCGTACAGCCAGCCCGCCTGCACGGCCAGCGCGGTGACGACGGCCATCGTCTGCCCGCCGATGCCGCTCGTCCCGCCCGAGATCGGGAAGGTGCCGACGGCGAAGGCGATCGGCACACTGATCGGGGCGGTCACCAGGTCGGCGGTCCGCACCCAGAGCGCGGTCAGAGCGCTGACCGGGAGGAACAGCACCCCGTACACCAGGGGCTCACCGTCGAACAGCAGCTGGTCCAGGCACCCGATCACGAACATCGTGGCGGCGGCGAAGAGCCCGGCGCCCAGCCCGGTCAGCCGGGGATTGGGGAATCTGCGCAGGGTGAGCACGACAGGCGGCACCCGGCGCCCGGTCGGTGCGGGCACCCGGTAGACGGCGGCGGCCCCGGCGACGGTGCCCCGCGGACGGAGAGGGCTCTGCGGCGGCCTCGGCCGGCGCTGGGGGGGACGTGTCCTGTGCTGGTCCACCGGAACAACCTAGGTCGCATGGGTGTCGGATTCAGGCGATGGACACGCCCTTGGGGCGACCTTGGCGTTGCGTTCGACGGACGCTGGGCGTGTCGCGCCGGCGGGTGCCGCCATCTGCCGTACCGACTGCCGTCGGCCGCCGCGACGGCCCGCCCGTAAACTGGGGGATCGGTCCGCATCCGGGCCGTACCGGCCGTCCGGCCGTACAGGCTCCGCCAGTCCTCACTCCAGGAAGTCGCCAACGTGTCGCTCACGATCGGAATCGTCGGTCTGCCGAATGTCGGCAAGTCGACCCTTTTCAACGCCCTGACCAAGAACGACGTGCTGGCGGCCAACTACCCGTTCGCCACGATCGAGCCCAACGTCGGCGTCGTCGGTGTCCCCGACCCCCGGCTGGCGGTCCTCGCCAAGATCTTCGACTCGCAGAAGATCCTCCCGGCGACGGTCGACTTCGTCGACATCGCGGGCATCGTGCGCGGCGCCTCCGAGGGCGAGGGCCTCGGCAACAAGTTCCTCGCGAACATCCGCGAGTCCGACGCCATCTGCCAGGTCATCAGGGCCTTCAAGGACGAGAACGTCGTACACGTCGACGGCAAGGTCTCGCCGAAGGACGACATCGAGACGATCAACACCGAGCTGATCCTCGCCGACCTCCAGTCGGTCGAGAAGGCCGTCCCGCGGCTGACGAAGGAGTCCCGCCTCCAGAAGGAGAAGGTCGCCGTCCTGGCGGCGGTCGAGGAGGCCCAGAAGATCCTCGAAGCCGGCACGACGCTCTTCGCCGCGGGCATCTCGGCGGGCACGGAGAAGGGCCGGCTCCTCCACGAGCTGCACCTGCTCACCACCAAGCCCTTCCTGTACGTCTTCAACGTCGACGAGGACGAACTGGTCGACGAGGACTTCAAGAACGAACAGCGCGCCCTCGTCGCCCCGGCCGAGGCGATCTTCCTGAACGCCAAGATCGAGTCCGAACTGATCGAACTGGACGACGACGAGGCCCTGGAACTGCTCCAGTCCATGGGCCAGGAGGAGCCCGGCCTGGCCACCCTGGGCCGCGTCGGCTTCGCGACCCTGGGCCTCCAGACGTACCTCACGGCAGGCCCGAAGGAGACCCGCGCCTGGACGATCAAGAAGGGCGCGACGGCTCCCGAGGCGGCCGGCGTGATCCACACCGACTTCCAGAAGGGCTTCATCAAGGCGGAGGTCATTTCCTTCGCCGACCTGGTGGAGGCGGGCTCGGTCACCGAATCCCGCGCCAAGGGCAAGGCCCGCATGGAGGGCAAGGACTACGTGATGCAGGACGGCGACGTGGTGGAGTTCCGCTTCAACGTCTGACGAGCGACGTCGCGCGGATTCACCGCTTCATCGCCTGGCAGGCAGTTGTGCGTGGGCACCTCCGGAACCGGTGGGGCGGTGGATCGCGTCCGTGGTCGGTGTGACCACACGATCGGGGACAGCGCGTACAGAGGTGACGCGGCAGACGCACGGCTGGGCCGGGTGTCTGGCCGTCGTCGCCGGGTTTGTCACGGGGGTCGTCGCGTGGGGGGTCGGTGCGGCGCCGGGTCTGCGTGGAGCGTTCGAGGGCGAGCGCGACCTGAGCCTGCTCTATCTCGACGGTCCGGTGATCATCTTCGGCACGCCCGCACTCGCGCTGGGGGTCTGGGCCCTGGTGGGTGGTGTGCTGCGGGCCCGGGACCGGGTGGCGGCCGTGGCCGTGCTGATCGTGCTGGCCGCCGTCGCCTGGGGGTGCGGGGAGTGGCTGGAGATGCGTACGGACCGGTTCACTCGTGGTGACTCCTGGTGAGGCGGAACTCGCCGTGGGCATGATGGCTGTCGGCGCGACCGGCCGGCGTCGCGTCGTCGCGTCGCGCTGAAGGAGTGGCACATGTCGTACCCGGAACCCCGTCACCTCGGGGACAAGGGCGAGGTCAACGCGGTCTTCCGCCCCGCGAACACCCCTGCCGACGTGCGGTCCCCGTCCGGGACCGAGACGCACTTCGTGGCCTCCAGTGTGTCCACGGGCGGTGAGTTCGGCCTCTACCGGATGGACATGGTGCCCAGGGGCGGCGGCCCCAGCACCCATTTCCACAAGACGATCTCGGAGTCGTTCTACATCCTGGACGGGACGGTCCGGCTGTACGACGGTGAGCGCTGGATCGACGGGGAGAAGGGGGACTTCCTCTATGTGCCGCCGGGCGGGCTGCACGGCTTCCGCAACGACTCGGACGAGCCCGCCTCCACGCTCATCCTCTTCGCTCCCGGCGCACCTCGTGAGGAGTACTTCGAGAAGGTCTCCACGGTCGGCCGGATGACGGACGAGGAGCGCACCGCCTTCTTCCTCAAGCACGACACGTACTGGGTGGACTGACGACGGCGGCGGCGCGGACCCCTCGCCCACTTCGCGGAGCCGGATCCGGTGGCAAAGACCCTGCGCAGACCACCTGCCCTCACTCCGGGTGAATCCATGGCCCATGCTTGCGGTCAACAACAAACGGTTGCCAGGGTGTTGCTGTCTGTCAACCTGTTGGGAGTGGCCCGTGGCATTCGGTGAGCAGCCGGCCTATCTGCGCGTCGCGAGTGATCTTCGGCGGAAGATCGTTGACGGTGCTCTGCCGCCGCACACCCGGCTGCCGTCCCAGGCGCGTATCCGCGAGGAGTACGGCGTCTCGGACACGGTCGCCCTGGAAGCCCGCAAGGTGCTGATGGCGGAAGGGCTCGTCGAGGGCCGCTCCGGGTCGGGGACCTATGTGCGCGAGCGGCCCGTGCCGCGCCGTATCGCCCGCTCCGGCAACCGCCCGCCCTCCGGCGCCAACCCCTTCCGGCAGGAGCAGGCCGACGACGGGGTGCACGGTACGTGGGAGTCGAGCAGCGACCGGGACGCGGTGCCGCCGGAGATCGCCACACGCCTGGGTATAGAACCCGGCGACCCGGCGATGCGCACGCGCTATGTCTTCAGGGACGCGGGGGAGCCGATGATGCTCTCCACCTCCTGGGAGCCCCTGGAGGTCACGGGACGCACGCCGGTGATGCTTCCCGAAGAGGGCCCGCTCGGGGGCAGCGGGGTCGTGGAGCGGATGGCCGCCATCGGCATCGTGGTGGACAACGTGGTCGAGGAGGTCGGCGCGCGCCCCGGGCTGGCGGAGGAGCTTCTGTCGCTCGGCGGTGTGCCCGGCCATGTGGTGATGGTCCTGGAGCGGACCTACTACGCCTCCGGCCGCGCGGTCGAAACGGCGGACATGGTCGTGCCGGCGGACCGGTACCGCATCGCCTACCACCTTCCGGTCAGATGACGTTCCGCTGAGTCCCGGCCGGCCGCAGTGATCTCCTCAGCTTTCCGCGACCACGATGTGCCGCCTCAACAGGGCCTCGGGCAAGGGGAGATGCCGAGCGCGTTTACGGGTGCGCCCTCGGGGGTCCGAATCTTCTTGGCCAGATGTGTACCTCTTTGTATAAACACGCATCCTCTGAGTGAAGGTCAGGCGTAGGGTCGGGCATATGCGGATCGGAGTTACCAGGAGATCGTCCGAGTGGTACGGGCCGACGGCGGGAGGGGCGCGATGACCGACGGCGGCGCTGTACTTCCCTGGCTGGTGATACGTCAGGACGACAACGGAAACCGGTACCGCGTGGGCAGGTACGCCACGAAGGACGAGGCGCAGAAGATGGCCGACGGCCTCGGCGGCAACGGTCACAAGCAGCTCTACTGGGTCGAGCGCCTGGGACAGAACGGCCGCTGACCTCGCGGACTCCGGACCGGGCCCCCTCGTCGGACGCGCACCGTCCCTCGCGTTACGCTCCGGCACATGAGTGAGGGCGGAGCTGCAACGGTCTTGATCGACACAGTCGCGTGGGTCCGGGTGGAGCAGGGCAGGATCCTCTGCGCGCGTTCCCGTGGGAAAGATGTGTTCTACATCCCCGGCGGCAAGCGCGAAGGCACGGAGACCGATCTGGAGACCCTGCTCCGCGAGGTCGAGGAAGAGCTGGCCGTGGCTGTCCTTCCGGCCACGACGGCCCATCTGGGTACGTACGAGGCCCAGGCCCACGGCCAGCCGGACGGTGTCGTCGTCCGGATGAGCTGCTACTCCGGTGATTACCGGGGTACGCCGGCCGCCAGCAACGAGATCGAGGAGATCCGCTGGCTCGCCTACGGCGACCGTGGCCTGGTGGCCCCCGTCGACCAGCTTCTCTTCGACGACCTCAGGGACTCGGGGGAGCTGACATGAGCCTCCGTCAAGATACGTCCTCCCGGATTCCGGGTATGTGCTGACCAACCCCCCTATAAAGGGCATGGGTCTGTTGTCGGTCTGGGGAAGTGGTCGGCTTGATCGAGGCGGAGAGTACCTACGCCGAGTGGACCTTCCCTGCCGAGCCGGATGCCGTACGTACCGCACGCCACGCGGTACGCGACGCCCTCGGCGTCTGGCGTCTCGACCACCACGTTCGCGACTCTGCCGTTCTGCTGGTCAGTGAGCTGGTTACCAACTCCTTGCAGTACACGTCGGGCCCGATCGGTGTCAGGCTGGCTGTTGTTTCCGTCTGCGCCGCGGGCCTCCCCGGTGCCGCACTGCTGGTGGAGGTGTCCGATCCGCTCCCCGATCCGCCGACCGTGAGGTCTCCCGGCCCTGATGACGAGGGTGGCCGCGGTATCCAGCTCGTCGCTTGCTCCGCGCGCCGTTGGGGTACACGCCGGGGGAAGACGGGTAAGACGGTGTGGTTCGAGCTACCGCTCCCTGGTTAGGAGTGAGGAGGGACAACGATCACATGGTTCTCGGCTCAAAAAGAACGAGACAGTGCTGTGATCGTGAACGCCGTGCCTGTCCGGGCCGTAGTGCTGAATACTGCGGGGATGGCCGGTCCGGTGCGTGAGCTGGAGGGGACGGTCGCGTGAGCGAGATATCTGGAACGGCGGGCGACGTCGTGTGGCAGAGCAGTCCACCCGGCTCGATCTATGACTACATAAGGGTCGCTTCCTTCTCGATCGGTCCCGACGGGCTGGTCGACCAGTGGAGTCTGCGAGCCGCTGAGCTGTTCGGGATCGCCCCCGAAGAGGTCAGGGGCAAGGACCCGGTCGAGGTGTTCGTGCCTTCCGACCTGCGTTCGCGGGGGCACAGCAAGATCGCCGAGATCCTCGACGGCAAGGAATGGACCGGACTGGTCCCGTTCCAGGTGCCGGGCGAACTCGGGCTTCACGGCCTCGCCGAGATCTATGTGATGCCCAGCGAGACGGAGAACGGTGAACGGGCCGCGCTCTGCATCGTCGTGGACGTCCGCGCCCTCCGTCAGATCGAGATGGAACTCGCCTCCTCGCAGGCTATTTTCGGCCAATCTCCCTTCGGCTTCGTGCTGTTCGGCACAGACCTCACCGTCCAGCGGGCCAATCAGCGGTTCGCCGCGGTCTTCGGCGGCGCGGCGGACGACCACCGAGGGCGTACCGTCCACGACTATCTCTCCCGCCCCGAGGCGGAACGGCTGAGTGCTTCCCTCAAGAGGGTCCTGGAGACCGGAGACCCCGCCACCGACATCCAGATAGTCGGCGTCGTCCCCGGCGGCAAGGAACGCAGGCACTGGTCGGTCAACCTGTACCGCGTGCTCAGCGGAGCCGGCCGCACCATCGGGGTCGCCGGACTCGGCAGCGACGTCACACGCCGTCAGATCGCCGCACGCGAAGCCGCGAGTGCCCGTCGCAACCTCGCGATCCTCAACGAGGCGAGCGCCCGCATAGGCAACTCCCTCGACCTGGAGACCACCGCCAAGGAACTCCTCGACGTCGCCGTCCCCGGCTTCTGCGACCTCGCGTCCGTCGACCTCTATCAGGGGCTGCTGACCGGCGACGAGGCTCCGCCCGGACGCGGCGGCTCCACCGGCTCCGAATCCGGCGGCGGCAGTGCCACCCTGCGGCGCGTCGCCTTCGCCAGCGCCGTCGCCGACGCGCCTCTGCTCGGAGCCGATCTGACGGGTGAGGGAGCGGTCGAGCCGCCTTCGGTGGGCTCCGTCCACCGGTATCCCTTCAACTCGCCCTGCGCGAACGCTCTGCGTACCGCCCGGGTCCAGACGGTGCCCGGCGGGGCCGGCAGCCTCATCCAGTCCACCTTCGCCGTGCCGATGGTCGCGCACGACACCGTCGTCGGCCTCGCCCAGTTCTCCCGGACCAAGGGCAGCGAGCCCTTCGGGGAACGGGACCGCGCCCTCGCGGTGGAACTCGCGGCGCGCGCCGCCGTCTGCATCGACAACGCCCGCCTCTACCGGAGGGAGCACGAACGCGCGCTGATACTGCAGCGCAGTCTGCTCCCGCCCGGTGACCCCGAGGCCGCCGGGCTGGACATAGCCTGCCGCTATCTGCCGGGGAACACCGCCACCGAGGTCGGCGGCGACTGGTTCGACGTCATCGAACTGCCGGGCCACCGGACCGCGCTCGTCGTCGGCGACGTCATGGGACGCGGACTGCGCGCCGCCGTCGCCATGGGCGAGTTGCGCACCGCCGTACGCACCCTGGCACTGCTCGACCTGGAGCCCGCCGAGGTCCTCTCCGCGCTCGATGAGATCGCCCGCGGTCTCGGCACCCCGAGCGGCGCCCAGCAGGCCTCGCGCGTCGCCCACAAGTCGCGGGACGCCGAGCTCTCCGAGGTGTATCTCGCGACCTGTGTCTACGCCGTCTACGACCCGGTCACCCGCCGCTGCACCTTCGCCAACGCCGGACACCCCCCTCCCGTCCTCGTCGAACCCGGTGAGGAGGCGCTGCTCCTCGACGTACCGCCTGGGATGCCTCTCGGCGTCGGCGGCGAGCCGTTCGAGCAGGTCGAGGTCGAACTTCCCGAAGACGCACTGCTCGCTCTCTACACGGACGGTCTCGTGGAGTCCCGTGACCATCCGATCGACGAGGGGCTGACCGCCTTCCGCCGGGCGCTCACCAGTCCCGTACGGCCTCTGGAAGACGTCTGCGACCACGTACTCAACACGCTCGACACCCGGCACGGTGAGGACGACATCGCGCTGCTGATGGCCCGCATACAGGGCCTGCCCGCCGACGCCGTCGGCGACTGGCAACTGCCGCGCGAGCCACGCTCCGTCGGCCGCGCCCGCGAGGTCGCCCGCGCCCAGCTCCTCTCCTGGGGTCTGGAACCGCTGGTGGACACCGTCGAACTGCTCGTCAGCGAACTCGTCACCAACGCCATGCGCTACGGCGAGGGTGAGATCAGGCTGCGGCTTCTGCGCGACCGCACCCTCGTCTGCGAGGTCTGGGACGCGGGCCTCGTACAGCCGCGCAGGCGACGCGCGCGCGACACCGACGAAGGCGGTCGCGGACTCCAACTGGTCGGGCTGCTCAGCGCGGCCTGGGGATCGCGCCGGACCCCGCGCGGCAAAACGGTCTGGTTCGAACTCGCCCTGCCCGACGGGGACTCGACCGCTGAGCCCACCGTCGAACAACTCCTCAGCATGTTCTGACCCCGGACCCTGCCCCTCGGCCGGCCCACGAGAACGGGTCGGCCGGATCGGATGCGCCGTATCCGCAGGCCGAGGCAGTGCTCGACCAGGGCGTCCGGCGACGAGTCCGCCGGCTCTTGCCTCTCCACGGTCCTCGGCTTCTCCGTCTCCGTCATGCCGCTCATCAAGTCGCGAATGAGCTGGTCGAGCATCCTCAGAAACGGCCGCCGCCCATCCGGCCGCGAGTGCCGACGCCGCCGAAACTGCCAGGACCAGCACCGCCGCCGCCCTCACGGCCTCCGCCGAAATCCCCGCCAAAGCCCTCACCCCCGCTCATTCCACCTCCGCCGCCGAACGGGCCGCCGAAGATGATCCCGCCGAGCACGGCACCACCGAGCCCGCTTTCTGCCTCTGATACACCGCCGGGGCCGGACCGGTTCCCGAACGACCGCACATCGTGCTCCGCGAGGCTCTGCGCCCGCCTGGCCAGGGCGTCCGCGTGCTGCGCCTCGCCCAGCGCAGCCGGCGCATCGCCCAGCCCCGTCAGCGTTCCGGCCTGTTCGAGCTGCCGCCGGGCCTCCGCCAGCCGGGTGCGAGCCTCGCCGCCCACCCCGCCCCGATGTGTCGCGATGTAGTCGGTGGCGGCGCCGACGGCCGAGCGGGCGCCGAGCATCGCCAGGTCGAGCAGCGCCCACGCCCGGCTTTCCCCCTCTTCGCGGGCGCGCGCGCCCGCGAGGGCATCGTCCAGCGCCGCGTTCGCCTCCTCGACCCGGCGCAGGGCGCCGATCGGGTCGTACCGCCCGGCGGCCTGCTCCCGCCGTACGTCGGCGACCACCGTCTCGGCATGTGCGATCCGCCCCTCGAGATCGGCCGTGGACTTCTCCTCCGCCGTGGCTTCGAGCACCCGGCGCCCGTCCGCGAGGTCCGTCTCCGTCTCGATGAGCGAGCCGGGGACACGGCCGGCGGCCTCGGCGAGTTCGAGCGAGCGCCGCTCCACCGCGTCGACCAGGGCTGTCGCCTGCACGACCGCGCTCTCGGCCGCCCGTACGTACACACCGGCGAGCCGGTTGTCGCCCGACTCGATGGCGCGTCGCGCGTCGCCCAGATTCCTCGTCGCGAACATCACCCGGTCCTCGGCCTGTTCGACGGCACTCCCGACCGGGGCCGAAGCCGGGTCCGCGTACCGCTCACGCATCGCGGCGAGTGTGGCGGCGGCAGTCACGGTCCTGCCCGAAAGCTCGCGGAACGCGCTCTCGGCGGCGGTCAGCGCTTCCGGGGCGCTGTGCTCCATGGCGCGCAGCCGGTCGAAGTCCGCCGACTCCGCGTCCAGCCGGCTGTTCGCGTCGGTGCACCGAGCGATGATCTCGTCCAGCATGCGACGCCGGGTCACGTCGTCCTCCGCAGACGCGTCGTCGAGCTGCTGACGCAGTCGGAAGGCGGCCGCCAGCTCGCCTTTCGCGTATGTCACGGCGTCCTGGAACGGCCGAGTGGTGTCCTCGCCGAACCGGGCCGTCACGAAGCCGAGTTCCTCCTGGCTGGTGTGGACGGCGTCGTCCGTGTCCACGAGGGCCAGCGCCGCACGCCGGTCGAGTTCCGGCAGTGAGGTCCGCGTGGGCCGCCCCGGCTCTCCCCAGCCATCCCGCCCGCCCTGCGGCGTCGTACGGGTCGAGGCTCGGCGTCTGCGTTTGATGGAGGTGTACGCGGCGAGGACCGCCGCGCAGCCCACCAGGACGACAGGCAGGACGAGCGCGCTGCCCGACCTGTTCGAGGAGACGTCGTCGTCGGGATCCACCGTGCCGGGGGTGGCGGTGGGCGTGGAGACGGGTGCGCGGGCCGCGGCCACCCGGTCCTCCGCGAGGGGACCGTCGGCGGCGAAGCGTGTGTACTGCCGGTCGAAGGACGCGGTGCCCGCCCTCTCGAGGTCGGCAAGGGCACCGGCCTTGCCGGTGGTCTGTTCCTGGCGCGAGAGAGTGACGGGACCTTCGGCGCGGGCGCCCGGCGACGCGGCGGGCATCAGCAGCCACCCGGCCGTCACCAGCAGGGCCAGGAGGCTCCGGCCGGCCGTACGAGTCCGGTCGCGGCTTGCTGTCCGTCTCACATTTGGGAGGCTATGTCCGGCTCCTGCTGTCCGCGACCGGACGGGTGAGGCCCGCGGAGGCGGGCGAAGTGCCTGGTCGGCGCCGGTCCGACCGGCGCCGCGGACGGGGCGGTGCCGGTCGGACCCTGGGACTGCGGGGATCAGATGGAGAAGCGTTCCTTGGCGAGCATCGGGCGGATGCGCGAGGCGAAACCGCCGCTGCGGAAGGGGCGCTGCAGCAGACCGGGCCGCAGCTCCTGGGCCAGAGCGGCGGCGATCATGCCCTGATCCAGGGCGAGAGCCGAGCTGCTGACGTGGCCCGTCCCTACATTGACCGAGTCCCGGAACCCGTAGCCGTCGTCGTACGCGCCGAAGTCACTGGCGATCGCCTTGAGGTTGGTGAGGGCCTCCGACCGTGCGTAGGGCAGGGCGAGGAACGAGGCGTGCGGGGTCACGACCCCGTTGGTGTACGCGGAGGGCGCCGGCAGCGGTTCACCGTGCGTGACATACGTGCGGTCGGTGTTGGAGGCGTATCCGTCGATGTTCATACCGATCGCGTCTACGCCGTACTCCTGGTAACCGCCTTCGGGCACCTCGGAGGGGGAGAATCCCCAGTAGCCGTACTCCGCCTCCTCCAGGCCGTGCTCGATCTGGGAACGGACGAACCGGCGGTGCGTGGTGCCCCAGGAGCGGGGGGACCACTCGGGCTCGGGCACGAACAGCGGGACCATCAGGGCCTCGAACATCGAGCCGCCCCAGGTCGGGACCAGCTTGCGGCCCCGGTACGTGTAGTGCCCCTGCCAGAGACGGACACCGTCGATCGTGTCGTACGCGCCGCCGGGCGGCTGCTCCTGGCCGTGCTCGGGGAGCATCGTGCGGAGCATGTGCCAGTAGTGGTCCGAGGGCAGGCTGCCATCGGCGATTCCCAGGTAACTGGCCATCCGGGGCTCGGTGTTGAGCGCCCCGTAGTGGTGCGCCGTCGGCTCGCCGGTGTCGGTCCAGAAGCCGCCCCGGAGCTGGCCGGGGTTGGCCACCGGGTCCGCGGCGTCGTAGGGCGTGTAGAAGTACGACCAGTCGGCGGTGGCGAGGATCTTGCCGATCCGCCGGCGCAGCCGGCTGTCCGCGTCGGCGGCGATGAGCAGCCCCGTCACGAGCCACGCGTTGTCGACCGAGGAGAGGAAGGGACGGACCGGGTCGCCGGTACCGGGCCAGTTGGTGAGCACCGAGCCGTCGTGCGCGTCGTACCAGTTGAGCCAGAAGCCGTGGTGGCGTTCGAGCTTCTCGATGGCGGTGACCGTGAGGTCGAGCCGGCGGCGCATCGTGTCCTGGTCGATGACGCCGAGTCCGGCGGCGGCCACGGTGGACCACAGCCCGCAGCCGATGTTGGTCGGCGAGGTGTTCTGCGAGGGGACGGGCCCGCCGGGCGCGTCGAGGTTGATCTTGTCGGCGGCGAGACCGATGTCGGTCGTCATTGCCTCGATCGAGTGATACGTATCGCGGAACCAGCGGTGCAGCAGCGGTGTATCAGAGGCATGAACAACACGAGCGCGCGACGCGGCCGAGGCCGGCGCGGATACGGCGGGTGTGGTGACGGCTCCGAGGGTCAGGGCGGTGGCCCCTGTTCCCGCGGCGGCGAGAAACGTACGACGGTCCATGAGAGTCCAGCTCCCCTTGGCAGGTGTGGAGTTGTGGCCAGGGCCGGTGCCTGGGCCAGGTCTTTGGCCGCCGCCATGGCCGGAAGTATGTGCGGAGGTCCGGCCATGGCGGCGGTGCTGGCACGGGGGCCGACGGCGGTCAGGTGCCGCCGACCCCCGGGACTGTGGGGTGGATCAGGTGCGGGCGAGGCGCAGGAAGCGGATGCCCGGGTTGGGCAGCGGGACGGTCAGCGTCGCCGTGCCCGTGTCGTCGGCGATCAGGGGCGCGAGGGGCTCCACGGACAGTTCGTCGGCGGATCGCAGCTTCGCCCACTGGAGATCGTCGGGCCAGTCGCCGCCGCCGAGGTCGTTCCAGACGGCCTGGATGTTGGAGTGCTGCTCGTCGACCCGGCGGGAGAGCGCGGTGTAGGTGGTGCCAGGCTCCAGTCCGTCGATCCGCACGGTCGCCGTGCGGTCCAGCAGCGCGGAGCCGTCGATCTTGGACTGGTCGAGCGTGCCGTTCCAGAGCAGTACGTCGATGGTGGCGCCGTCGTCGGTGCGGGTGGCGAGGGACTCCACGAGTGCCTCGGCTCCGTCGCCGCTGACCGCGGCGGGGATCCGCCCGCCGGTCAGTTGGGAGAGGAGGTACAGCGCCCAGAAGCGGGGCTTGCGCAGATTGCCGACCGTCAGGAGACCGAATCCGCCGTGGAAGAGCCGGGGCGGCCAGCCCAGTTCCTCGAACTGGTCCGAGGCGACCCAGTAGGCCAGCGCGTCGGTGGACGACATGGCGCTCTTCATGCCACGCAGGACGAACGGAGCGGCGAACACGGAGTCGCTGACCCGGTGGAAGTGGGTGGGTGTGACACCCCACTCGGTCCACAGGATCTCCGGCTCGGGCCTGCCGGTCGCCTCGGCGAACGCACGGGTCATCGGACGGAAGTCCAGTGGAGCGTTGCCGTACGTGTGGGTGGAGATGAAGTCGACGGGTACGTCGCGCTCCTGGCAGTACTCAAGAAGCGCGCCCACCCAGCCTGCGGCGGCGGACGACGGGCCACCGACCTTGATCCTGTCGTCGACGCCCTTCACCGCGCGGACGGCGACTTCGTAGAGCCGGTGGTAGTCGTCCTGGGTGCCGTTCCAGAAGACCTCCAGATTGGCCTCGTTCCAGACCTCGAACTCCCAGCCCGCGACGGTGTCCCTGCCGTACCGGTCCTGGAGGTGGACGGTCACCTCGCGGCAGAGGTCGCCCCAGTGCTCCCACACCGCGGGCTTGGACACCAGCGCCTGGTAGTCGAAGACCGTGTAGTGCGGATCGGCGGCGAGCTCCTTGGGCATGAAGGAGAGTTCGACGACGGGCTGGAGGCCGGTGGCCAGGAAGCGGTCGTAGACCTCGTCCAGACCGGAGAAGTCGAAGGAGCCGTCGGGCTTGACGGTCAGTGTCTCCGGGAGGAAGGTGCCGTGCGCCCTGACGGAGCGAACGCCGATCTCGTCACGCACGATGCCCAGGGCCTGCGCGTACTCCTTGGCGACATCGGAGCCGCCCGCACCCGGCTTGTCCCAGGTGAGCAGGGAGAAGTGCTCGGCGCCGATCATCCTGTTCCACACCCCGGGGAGGGGAGCGGTGGGGGCGGCGGCGTCCACCGTGACGGTGACCGGGGCAGGGCTGGACCCGGCCGCTCTGGCGCAGCCGGCGGCGGCTTCGGAGAGGGCGCCGGCTCCGCTGTCGGACCAGGTCGCGACCTTGTAGAAGTAGCCGCGGCCCGGCTCGGCGAGGGTGTCGGCGTACGGGGGGTGGGGGACGGCCAGCACATCGCCGCCGAGGTGGTCGAGCGGTTCGTACGGCCCCTCGACGGAATCGGCGCGGTGTACGAGATATCCGAGCGCGCCCGCCACCGGGTGCCAGGTCAGCAGCACGTGGCCGGTGCCGTCCTCGGCGGACAGCCCGCCGGGGGCGGGGAGTTCCCCGATACCGGTGAGCCGCTGATCACTGGGCTTCCCGATACGGGTCTCCCAGTCGGCGCGAGCGGTGGACTTCTCGGTCATGGCGGTACAAACCTTTTCGTCGATAAGTGCACGGCGGTAGAGCGGCGGCGTCGGAGCCGCGGTACGCGTCGGGAAGGGCGGAGGCGGTGGCTACTTCATTCCGGTGGTGGCGAGGCCCTGGGTGAAGTGCCGTTGCAGGACGATGAAGACCAGCAGCACCGGCAGGATGATGAGCAGGGAGCCGACCATCAGCATGCCGTTGGAGCCGGCCGACTGATTGGGGTCGGTGGCGAAGGTGGCGAGGGCGACCGGGAGGGTGTATTTCCCGGGGTCGTTCGTCGCGATCAGTGGCCAGACGAAGTTGTTCCAGGAGCCCAGGAAGATCAGGATCGACAGCGTCGCCAATGCCGGCTTGACCAGCGGCATCGCGATCCGCCAGAAGATGTACCACTCGCGGGCACCGTCGATCCGGGCCGCTTCCAGCAGTTCGTCGGGGATCGACTGCATGAACTGCCGCATCAGGAAGACCCCGAAGGCCTGGGCGGCGAACGGCAGCACGAGCCCCGCGTAGGAGTCGATCAGCTGGAGCTTGCTCATCAGGACGAAGAGCGGAAGCAGCATCAGGTTGCCGGGGACCATCAGGGCGCCGAGGACCAGCGCGAAGACCTTGTTCCGGCCGCCGAACCGCAGTTTGGCCAGTGCGTAGCCCAGCATCGAGCAGAACACCAGGTTGGAGGCGGTCACCAGGACGGCCACGGTGAGGGAGTTGAAGAAGTGGAGCGGGATGTCGAGACGGTCGAGCAGTTCCCCGAAGTGCTCCAGGGTCCACTCGGTGGGGATCCACACCGGCGGGTTGGCCGTCAGATCGCGGTCCGTCTTGAAGGCCGACAATCCCATCCACAGGAAAGGCGCCACCATGACCAGCAGGCCGACCGACAGCAGTACATAGACGCCGGGCTTTCGCAGCCGGCCGCCGCGCGACTTCGGGACACCGCCGCCGGTCCTGGGACCGGACCAGCCGGGACCCTTGGGGTCCTGCGGACCGGTGGGTGCGGAGGGCGGGGGCGTGGTCGTACGCGCGGCGCTCATTTCGTGTTGTCCTTCAGCAGACGGAGCTGGAGCACCGTGATCGCCATGATCACGACGAAGAGCACGTACGCCATGGCGCTCGCGTAGCCCATGTGGAAGAAGTTGAAGCCCTCGCGGTACATGGCCAGCGACACGGTGAGCGTGCTGTCCGAGGGCCCGCCCTGTGTCATCACGAAGGGCTCCTCGAAGACGTTGAGATAGCCGATGGTGGTGATGACCGTGGTGTAGAGCATCGTCGGCCGCAGCAGCGGCACGGTGATGCGGCGGAACTCCTGCCAGGTGCTCGCGCCGTCCAGCCGCGCCGCCTCCCGTACGTCGGGTGGTATGGCCTGGAGGCCGGCGATGAAGAGCACCATGACCGTGCCGAGGTTGCGCCACACGGCCATCACGATCAGCGAGGGCATGGCGAGCGCCTCGGAGCCGAGGAAGTCCGGTGACGTCAGGCCGACTTCAGAGGCGAGGCCCGCGATCAGTCCGTCGGACGGGTCGAGGACGAAGCGCCAGACGACGGCGATCGCGACGATGCTGGTCACGACCGGGGCGTAGAAACCGACCCGGAAGAAGGTGCGTGCCCGGTCGATGCCGTTGTTGAGCAGAACGGCGACGAACAGCCCGAGGCCGACGGTCAGCGGTACGCCGACGACCACGAAGTACGCGGTGTTGAACAGCGCCTTGAGGAACTTCTCGTCGTCGAGAAGCTTCGTGTAGTTCTCGAGGCCGATGAACTCCGCCGAGAAGGGGTCGGTGACATTACGCAGGCCGAAGTCCGTGAAGCTCATGACGAGCGTCGCGACGATCGGCAGGGCCATGAAGACGGCGAAGAGCACCAGGAAAGGGGTGGAGAACAACCAGCCGGCCATGTGCTGCACGGCGACGGGCTGCCGCTTGCCGCGGTTCCGTCCGCCGGGCGGGGGGTGTGCCCCCGGCCCGGTCTTCACCGGGGCCGCTTCGGCGGCCGGTTCGGTCGTGGTGCTCATGACGACTACTCCACAAGCCCTTCGATCTCGGACTGGGCCTTCTTCGCGGCGTCCTCGGCGGAGGCCTTGCCCTGGGTCACCTGCGAGATGGCGTCATCGGCCTTCGAGGAGATCTCGGTCCACTGCGGCAGGACCGGCCAGGACTGGGCGGTCTCCATCTGCTCACGGAAGATCTTGAAGTTGGCGTCGTCGGCGAGTTCGCCCGAGTCCCAGGCGCTGGTGTTGGCCGGCAGATCGCCCGTGCGCTTGAACCAGTCCTCCTGGCCCTTGGTGTCGGTGAGGTAGCTGAGGAACTCCGTGGCGGCTTCCTTGTGCTCGCTGTCCTTGGAGATGACGAGGCTGGAGCCACCGGCCATGGAGGAGGAACTCTTGTCGGCGGGGACCTTCGCGATGGCCCACTTGCCCTTGAGGTCCGGGTAGTTGTCGTTGATGCCCGTCATGGTCCAGGGGCCGGAGTAGAACATCGGGACGTCGCCGCTGTTGAAGTCCGTCAGCACTTCGTAGCCGGGCTGGAAGCTCTTCTTGGCGAGGCCCTTGTCGAAGTACGTGCCGTACTCCTTGAGGGCGCGGACGGTCTCCGGGCTGTCCATGGCGGCCTTGCCGTCGGAGACGATCGATCCGCCGGCCGAGTACAGGAAGGGGTACCAGCTGTGGACGGCGTCCAGGCCGGCGGGCTGGAGCGAGATGCCCCACTTCGTACCGGCCTTGTCCTGGAAGTCGGAGGCGGCCTGCTGGAGTTCGGGCCAGGTGGTGGGGGCCTTGGTGATGCCGGCCTTCTTCGCCAGGTCGGTGCGGTAGTAGAGGACGCGGGTCTCGACGTACCAGGGGACGCCGTAGGTCTCGCCGTCCGCGACGCCCTGTTCCCAGGCGGCGGGGAAGAACGCGTCCTTCTTGAAGGTCTTGGTGTCGACCGGCTCCAGGACGCCGAGTTCGACGAACTCACCCATGAAGCTGCTGCCCATCTGCGTTATGTCGGGCAGAGTGCCGGCGGCGGCGGCGGAGACCAGCTTCTGGTGGGCGACGTCCCAGCCGATGGGGGTGACCTTGACGGTGATGTGCGGGTTCGCGTCCTCGTACACCTTGGCCACTTCGGCGAGCTTCTCGCCCTCGACGCCCATGGCCCACACGGTGAGGGTCTGCTTCTTGTCGGCGGCGACACCTTCGCCCCCTGAGCTGCCGCATGCGGTGATTCCTGCGGCCATCGTGAGGGCGATGGCGGCAGAGGCGGTTCTGGCGGTGCGATGCATGGACGGCTCCTCCTTGAGCTCACCGATGTATGCGCTGCCTGTAAGCGCATACATCACTCTGGTGCAGGGCTTCCGGGAACCGCAAGAGGGGCTTTGGTCACACTCGTGCAACATGTGGGACATCCGGAATCTCTTCTTCCGCAGGCTAGGTGGGCTGTTTGCGCAGCGGAAGTGGCTGTGTCGATTCCGGTTGCACTCGCATCGGTGGAGGCGGGGTTAGTGTCGCGCTCATGTCTGAGTTCGAGCACGACTATCCCTTCGACCCGGGCTACGGCCGGAACCTCGACGAGCTGCTCGACATCCCGGCGCCTGCCCCGCCGGAGGGATTCGACGCGTACTGGCGGGACCGTTTCGCGGCGGCGGCGGAGGTGGCGACCGCGCCGGCCGTCGGGCCGCAGGAGGACGAGCGGGACGGCTGCCGGATCTTCGGGGTGTCCTACACGTCGGTGGGCGGGCTGCGTCTCGGCGGCTGGCTGGCGCTGCCGGTCGAGGGGGCCGCTGAGCACGGTTTCGTGATCGGGCACGGGTACGGCGGGCGCCAGGAGCCGGGGGCGGATGTGCCGTTGCCGCTGGCCCGTAGCGCCGCCATCCTGCCGTGTGTGCGGGGGATGGGCTCCCGCAGCCGGCGCCCCGGGATCCCCGGTGAGGCCGATGGGCACGTGCTGCACGGCATCGAGTCGCGCGAGACGTATGTGATCGGTGACTGCGTGGCCGATCTGTGGTGCGCGACGTCGGCGCTGCTGGAACTGGTGCCGGAGCTGAGGACGACGGGGCTGGGGTATCTGGGCGAGAGCTTCGGGGGTGGGCTCGGGGCGTTGGCGCTGCCGTGGGACGACCGGTTCGCCTGCGGGCAGTTGACGGTGCCGACGTTCGGGAACCATCCGTTGCGGGTGACGCTGCCGTGCGTGGGGAGCGGTGAAGCGGTACGCGCGTACCGCGAGGACCACCCCGAGGTCATGGACGTCCTCGCGTACTTCGACGCGGCGACGGCGGCGAGCGGGATCGGGGTGCCGATGATGGTCGCGCCCGCGCTGTTCGACCCGTCGGTGCCGCCGCCGGGGCAGTTCGCCGTGTACAACGCCCTCCCGGAGGTGCGGGAGCTGCATGTACTGCGGGCGGGGCACTTCGCGTATGAGGGGGAGCGGGAGGGGGTGGCGGCGCTGGCCTCGGCTCGCCGTGACTTCTTCGCGGCGCGGCTGGGTTGAGCGGGGGGCCTTGGGTGGTGCCGGGGTCCGTCCGGTTGCCGGTTGTCCTCAATCGCCGGACGGGCTTGAGGTGTCGGCCCGGTCCGTTACTGAGGGGCGCGCCGGACGCGTCTGAGGTGTCCGCCTCGTCCGGGGCGGAGGTGTCAGGGGCAGCCGCAGCTGGCGCGGTGGGCCACCGAGACCGGGAGCATCAGGGAGACCGGGTCGCGGGCCGGGTCGGCGAGGCGCTGGATCAGCAGTTCCACCGCCTCCTCGCCCAGGCGGCGCATCGGCTGGCGGACCGTCGTCAGGGAGGGCCGCACGATCCGGCTCATCGGGATGCCGTCGAAGCCGGTCACCGCGATGTCGTCGGGCACCCGCACCCCGCGCCGTTCCAGCGCGTGCAGCGCGCCGATCGCCATCTGGTCGTTGGCGAAGAGGATGGCCTGCGGCCGCTCGTGCCCGGTGGCGCGGTCCATGAGCGCGTCGGTCGTCCGTTCGCCCTCGGCCTGCGTCATCATCTCGGCGCGCAGGTCCGGCTCGTCGGCCACCGGGAGGCCCGCCTCACGGCAGGCCTCCTGGTAGCCCCGGAACCGCGCCTGCGCGTCCGGTGATTCCCGCAGACCGCCCACGAAGGCCAGCCGGCGCAGCCCATGGTCGCGGATGAGATGACGGGCCAGCTCCCGCTCCCCGTCGGAGTTCGCCACCTCGATGTGGTCGAGGTGGTCGATCTCGCGCGGCCCGGCGAGCATCACCACCGGCAGCCGCCGCGAGATGACCTCGAGGTCCTCGGTGGGCACGGTCCTCGCCAGTACGGCGAACCCGTCCACCCGTCCCGCGACCTTGGCGACCAGGCTCTCCGGCCCGCCCACCAGCGAGGCGGCGATCAGCAGCGCGTAGCCGTGCCGCCGTGCCGCCCGTTCCATACCGCGGATGATCTGGTCGGAGTAGAGCATCACGGCGGAGTCGTCGGCCTCGGCGTCCGCCCCGGCCTCCGCGTCGGTCTCGGCGTCCGGGTCCGCGTAGTCCGGGAAACAGAGTCCGAGGATGCCCGTGGTCCGGCTGGCCAGCCCGCGGGCGTTCCCGCTCGGTACGTAGCCGAGGGCGCGGGCCGCCTTCAGCACGCGGTCCCGGGTCTGGGCGCGTACGGAGTCCGGATTGCGGTAGACGCGCGAAACCGTCGCAATGGAGACGCCGGAGCGCTCGGCGACGTCGTACACCGTGGGGGCACTCACCCGATCCGACCATCCGCTCTCGCCGCTGTGACTTCTGACTGGTCATGCACCGCGTTCGAAGTCAGCCGGTCAGGAGCCACCCCGCTCGGCGTCGCTCCGTCCGGAGCCACCCCGTTCGAAGTCGCCCCGCTCCTCCTGGCCACATTCTCCCCGTCCACGCCCGCTGTGTAAGCGCATTCACTCTAGGACGCCGGTCTGTGCAGGAGCAAGGTCGCCCCCCTCGGGGCCGCCCCCGGCCTTGCTCGTGGCCCTCCCCGCCGTGCCCCGCAGCACCACGGACGAGAAGAGCGCGGCCGCCGCCATGACGACCGCGGCGCCGACCGACGCCAGTCCCATCCCGTGCGAGAACGCGTCCCGCGCCGCCGCCAGCACACTGTCGCCCGCCTCGGCCGGGAGCCGTGCCGCCGCGGCGGCGGCGCCGCCCAGCGTCTCCCGTACCGCGTCCGCCTCGCCGCCCGGCAGCGCGGCGGTGACATCGGCCGGCAGGGCGTCGGCCATCTCCCGGCTGTAGACCGCGGCCCCGACCGAGCCGAGGACGGCCATCCCCAGCGCCCCGCCCAGTTCCTGGCCCGATTCGAGTACGGCCGCGGCCGAGCCCGCGCGCTCCGGCGGGGCGGCGCCGATGGCGAGTTCGTTGGCGAGGGTCATGGCGGCGACCAGACCGCCCACATAGAGGGCGCCCGCCGAGAGGCAGAACCAGAGCGCCGAGTCCGTACGGATCTGGGTCAGCCAGGAGAAGCCGGCCGCCGCGACGACGAAGCCGCCGCCCATGACGTACGCGCGGTCGACTCGCTGCGCGAGCATCGCCGCCGCCGGCGCCGCCACGATCACGCCCGACGCCGGCACGAGGCTCCACAGCGCGGCCTCGAAGGGGCTCAGCCCTTGCACGGACTGGAGGTACTGGGTGAGGAAGACCGCCATGCCCACCGTCGCGAACATCGCGAGCACGTTCGCGAACACCGGCCCGCCGAAAGCCCGCCGTCCCAGCAGTTCGAGGTCGATCATCGGGTGGGCGAGGCGCTTCTGGCGGCGTACGAAGACATACCCGAGCGCCAGCCCCACGACGACGGCGAGGGCGGGGACCGGAGCGAATCCGTGCCGGGCCCACTCCTTGATGCCGTAGATGACGGTGAGCAGAGCGGCGAGCGAGAGTGCGGCGCTCACCAGGTCGAACGGTTCACGCTCCCCTTCACGTGCCCCCGCACGCGCCCCCTCGGTTCCCCCCTGGCTGTCGGATTCCGTCCGGGACTCCGGTACCAGGAACGGCACCAGCACCAGCAGCAGCACCATCGCGGGCAGGTTGATCAGGAAGACCGAACCCCACCAGAAGTGTTCGAGCAGCAGCCCGCTGACCACCGGCCCGAGCGAGATGCCGGTGGTCATGACGCCCGTCCAGATCGTCACGGCCCGGCCCCGCTGCTTCGCGTCGTGGAAGAGGTTGCGGATCAGCGCGAGTGTCGACGGCATGAGGGCGGCGCCGCCGAGCCCGAGCAGCGCGCGGACGCCGATCAGCGCGTCGGCCGAGTGCGCGTACGCGGCGGCGACCGAGGCGGCGCCGAAGACCGCCGCGCCCGCGAGCACCAGTTTGCGCCGGCCGATGCTGTCGCCGAGCGCGCCCATGGTGATGAGCAGCCCGGCGAGTACGAAGCCGTACATGTCCAGGATCCACAACTGCTGGGTGGCGCTGGGCTCCAGATCCTGACTGACGAACGGGATCGCGAAGTACAGGATCGAGATGTCCATCGAGACGAGAAGCAGCGGCAGCATCAGGACGCCGAGGGCGATCCATTCCTTGCGGCCCGCGAGGCCGGGTGTGTGTGAGTTCTCCATGCCCGGTACGTAATCGGCTCCGCGCGTACGCGGCAAACAGCTCCCTAGTGCACTTCCCTCGAAGCCCTGCTCACAACGGGACTTGGCGTCCTGAGTGCACTAGTACGGTAGGGGCCGTGACAGTCGATCCGCCCTACCTCGACCCGCCCTATCTCCGTATCGCGGCCGAACTCCGCCGCCGTATCGCCTCCGGGGAACTCGCCCCCGGCGACCGCGTGCCGTCCACCCGCCGCATCACCCAGGAGTGGGGTGTCGCGATGGCGACCGCCAGCAAGGCGCTCGCCGCTCTCAACCAGGAGGGTCTGGTACGGGCGGTGCCCGGCGTCGGCACGGTGGTCGCGGAGCCCGACCGCTCCGCCGGGCGCGGCACGTCTCCCCTCCAGGGCCTCAGCCGCGATCGCGTCGTGCGCGCGGCCATCGCGCTCGCGGACGCCGAGGGGCTGGGCGCGCTGTCGATGCGGCGCGTGGCGACGGAGTTCGGTACATCCACGATGGCGCTGTACCGCCATGTCCCCAGCAAGGGTGAGCTGGTGCGCCTGATGTCCGAGGCGGTGTTCAGCGGCGGGCCCACGGGGCCCGAGCCGGCCGGCTGGCGCCCACGGCTGACACGGGAGGTGCGGTGGCTGTGGAGCCAGTACGAGCGCCATCCCTGGCTGGCCCGCGCCATGGCCGGACTGACCCGGCCGCTGGCCTCACCGCACGCGATGAGTTACACGGAGCGGACGCTGGGCACGCTGCGCGGGCTCGGTCTCACTCCGTACGGAATGATCCACACCCATCTCGCCCTGCTCGGCTACGCCCAGGGCGTCGCGATGGCGGTCGAGTTGGAGTCGCAGGCGCGGCAGGACACGGGGATGACGGCCGACGAGTGGATGGCCGCCAACGAGACCCGCGTGGATTCGATCCAGCTCACCGGTGAGTATCCGGTGCTGACGACGATCTTCGGGGACGGCGAGTTCGACCTCGAACTCGGCGCGCTCTTCGAGTTCGGGCTCGAACGGATGCTGGACGGCATCGAGTCGCTGATCGAGCGGTCGCGCGAACGGTAGGGAGAAGGGCGGGGGCGCCGGACGGAGCGCGGTGTCCGTCCGGCGCCCGTCGCTCAACTGCTCGTGCGGCGGCGGATCTTGTCGCCGAGCCAGACCAGCGGGTCGTACTTCTTGTCCGCCACCCGTTCCTTCAGCGGGATCAGCGCGTTGTCCGTGATCTTGATGTTCTCGGGACAGACCTCCGTGCAGCACTTGGTGATGTTGCAGTAGCCGAGCCCGTGCTCGTCCTGCGCGGTCCGCTTGCGGTCGAGACCGGTCTCATCGGCCCCGTCCAGCGGGTGCATGTCCAGCTCCGCGACCCGCATCAGGAAGCGCGGCCCGGCGAACGAGGTCTTGTTCTCCTCGTGGTCCCGGACCACGTGACAGGTGTCCTGGCACAGGAAGCACTCGATGCACTTGCGGAACTCCTGCGAGCGCTCCACGTCCACCTGCTGCATCCGGTACTCGCCCGCCGCGACGCCCGGTGGCGGTACGAACGCCGGTACCTCCCGTGCCTTCTGGTAGTTGAAGGACACGTCCGTCACCAGGTCCCTGACGACGGGGAAGGCCCGCAGCGGGGTGACGGTGATCGTCTCCTCGCGGCTGAACGTGGACATCCGCGTCATGCAGAGCAGCCGCGGACGGCCGTTGATCTCCGCGCTGCACGAACCGCACTTGCCCGCCTTGCAGTTCCAGCGCACCGCCAGGTCCGACGCCTGCGTTGCCTGGAGGCGGTGGATGATGTCGAGGACGACCTCGCCCTCGTTCACCTCGACGGCGAAGTCCTTCAGATCGCCGCCCTCCGCGTCGCCCCGCCAGACCCTGAACTTCGCCTCGTAGGAGGTCGACGCGGTCGCCCCGGCCGACGGAGCCGGTGAGGCGGCGGGCGACGGGCTCGGTGACGGGACCTTGGCGGACGAGTCGGATGTGCTCGGAGTCGGAGTCGTGCTGGCACTCACTCGTGAAGCTCCTCTTCGGCGAGGTACTTGACCAGCTCTTCCTTCTCGAAGAGGGCGAGCAGGTCGGGACGGATGGGCTCGGTCGTCTTCCGGGAGAGGCTGATCCGGCCGAGCGCGGGATCCACCGACGGATCGCGCGCCGAATCGCTGAGTTGGCAGTGCAGATTGACCCGGCGCCAGTCGAGAGCCATACCGGGCCAGTCCTCGCGGGTGTGGCCGCCACGGCTCTCCGTGCGCTCCAGCGCCGACAGGGCGATGCACTCGCTGACCAGCAGCATGTTCCGCAGGTCGATCGCGAGGTGCCAGCCGGGGTTGAACTGCCGGTGGCCCTCCACCCCGGCCCGGACCGCACGCGCGCGCAGCGTGCCCAGCTTCTCCAGCGCCTGCGCCATCTCGCCCTCTCGCCGGATGATGCCGACGAGGTCGTTCATCGTCTGCTGGAGCTCCTGATGGACGCTGTACGGGTTCTCCGGCGCGCCGCCCTCCGGTGCCTCGGCGCCGAACGGCCGCAGCGCCTCGGTGGCCGCCGCGTCGATCTGGTCCTCGTCGAGGACCGGCCGGGTCGTGAGCGCCGCCGCGTACTCGGCCGCGTGCAGTCCCGCCCGCCGGCCGAAGACCAGCAGGTCGGAGAGCGAGTTGCCGCCCAGCCGGTTGGAGCCGTGCATACCGCCGGCGACCTCGCCGGCCGCGTAGAGACCGGGGACACCCACGGTGGCGGCGCTGTCGGAGTCGACGGCGATGCCGCCCATCACGTAGTGACAGGTGGGGCCGACCTCCATGGCCTCCGCCGTGATGTCGACGTCCGCCAGCTCCTTGAACTGGTGGTACATCGACGGCAGCCGGCGCTGGATGACGTCGGGCGTCATACGGGTCGACACGTCCAGGAACACACCGCCGTGCGGCGAGCCCCGGCCCGCCTTCACCTCGGAGTTGATGGCACGGGCCACCTCGTCACGGGGCAGCAGCTCGGGCGGGCGCCGGTTGTTGTCCGGGTCCTCGTACCAGCGGTCGCCCTCCGCCTCGGACTCCGCGTACTTCTCCTTGAAGACGTCCGGGATGTAGTCGAACATGAACCGCTTGCCGTCGGAGTTGCGCAGCACTCCGCCGTCGCCGCGCACCGACTCGGTGACGAGGATCCCCTTCACCGAGGGCGGCCAGACCATGCCCGTCGGGTGGAACTGCACGAACTCCATGTTCAGCAGCGGGGCACCGGCGAGCAGCGCCAGCGCGTGCCCGTCGCCCGTGTACTCCCAGGAGTTCGACGTCACCTTGAAGGACTTGCCGATACCGCCGGTCGCGAGGACGACGGCGGGCGCCTCCAGTACGAAGAAGCGGCCGGACTCGCGCTCGTAGCAGAACGTGCCCGAGACCCGGTCGCCCTCCTTCAGTACGGAGGTGACGGTGCACTCCTGGAAGACCTTCAACCGGGCTTCGTAGTCACCGAATTCACGGAAGTCCTCCTGCTGGAGGGCGACGATCTTCTGCTGGAGCGTACGGATCAGCTCCAGGCCGGTCCGGTCGCCGACGTGCGCGAGACGGGGATACTCGTGCCCGCCGAAGTTGCGCTGGGAGATCTTCCCGTCCGCCGTGCGGTCGAACAGCGCTCCCCAGGTCTCCAACTCCCAGACCCGGTCCGGCGCTTCCTGTGCGTGCAGCTCCGCCATCCGCCACTGGTTGAGGAACTTCCCGCCGCGCATGGTGTCGCGGAAGTGGACCTGCCAGTTGTCCCCGGAGTTCACATTGCCCATGGAGGCCGCGATACCGCCCTCGGCCATCACCGTATGGGCCTTGCCGAACAGTGACTTGCAGATGACAGCGGTACGGGCGCCACGCTCTCGCGCCTCGATGGCGGCCCGCAGACCCGCTCCGCCCGCGCCCACCACCACGACGTCCCACTGCTCGCGTTCGAGTTGCGTCATTGCTGAAGGCTCTCCCTAGCACTAAAAGAGGCGCGGATCGTCGAAGACCCCGCTCGCGAGCAGATACACGTAGAAGTCGGCGAGGGCGACGCTGATCAAAGAGGCCCAGGCAAGCTGCATGTGACGGTGATTCAGCGTGCCTACCCAGCCCCACAGCCGGTAGCGCACCGGATGCTTGGAGAAGTGCTTCAGCTTGCCGCCGATGACATGGCGGCAGGAGTGGCAGGAGAGGGTGTACAGCCAGATCAGCACGATGTTGACGACCATGATGATCGTGCCGAGGCCCATGTGGCCCCACTCGTAGTCCGAGTTGCGGAAGGCGAGCACCGTGTCCCACGTGAGGATGACCGCCACCAGGACGGCCGCGTAGAAGAAGTACCGGTGGAGGTTCTGCAGGAGCAGCGGGAAGCGGGTCTCGCCGGAGTACTTCTTGTGCGGTTCCGCCACGGCGCAGGCGGGCGGCGAGGCCCAGAAACTCCGGTAGTACGCCTTGCGGTAGTAGTAGCAGGTCATACGGAAGCCCAGCGGGAAGACCAGGATGATCAGCGCGGGGGACAGGCCCCACCAGCTGCCGAAGATCTCCCAGTTGGGACCGGCCTTCATGGGCTCGCAATTCTGCGCGAGGCAGGGCGAGTAGAACGGTGAGACGTAAGGCGCCGCGTAGTAGTGGGCGTTGCCGAACGCCCGCCAGGTCGAGTAGACGACGAAGGCGAGCAGTCCGGCCGCCGTGGCGGCGGGCGCCAGCCACCAGCGGTCGGTCCGCAGGTGGCGGGCGGCGATGGCGGCGCGCGACTTGTCGTGCACGCCCGTATTCAGTTGGGGTTCTTCCGTGCCTGTAGCCAACGAAAACTCCGTATGGAGATGGAGTGGGATCGGGTGGGGGGTCGAAGGGCCGGGGCGGATGGTGCGGACGGTGCGGAGCGATGACAGGTGATTCCGTGCGGTGCGCGCCGGTGGCCGGGCGCGGTCGGGGCAGGGCGCCCGGCTAGGGCGCGCGCCGGTTCCGCAGCCCCAGACCCTCGTCGTCCGAGTCCGTCCAAAGCGCCGCGTTGTAGGGCGCGTCGGGGATCGTGACCACTTCCGGACGATCCTTGGGCGTGGGCCTCGAAGGCGCGGCCGGTACGGCTTCGTTCAGCCGGCCGACCATCCGCTCCAGGTCCGCGACGCGTTGGACGAGTTCATCGATACGACGGTGGACTGCTGTCAGATCTTCCGGCTGGGACATGACTTGCCCTCACTTCCGCAGGGGAGCGATGCCATCGGTAACGCGCCTGCGAGTGTCGCTTGTCACATCCCCGCTTGTGAAGGGACGTGCAGGGATTCCCGGCGCATACCTCAGCCGTGCGCTCCGCGTCGTTGATGTCGCGCCCCTCCATTTTCGCCCTTTCGGCGGCTCTGTGTCCTGCTTCCCGTTGCGCCGTACGGGTGGGTTTCGCGCCTCGGGCCGCCGTGTCGCCCGGATCGCGGGCAATCGGTCCTCTTCAGTGGGTGGGCAATAGGTGTGATCATCTCTAAATTCCACAAACAGGACGAAGAGGGAGAAGCGATGTCCCAGGTCGGTGTCCCACGCGGGAGGACATGCTCCCGGACCATCCGCTCCGTCGCACTGCTCACCACCGGTGTGCTCGCCCTGCCCCTGCTCGCCTCGTGCAGCTCGGACGACGAGCGGAGCGAAGTCCCGGCCGCCGCCCAGGACGTGGCGCCGGCGGCGCGCGACCGGATCGCCGACGGGGGCACGCTGCGCTGGGCGGTCGACACGGTGCCCACGACCCTCAACGCCTTCCAGGCGGACGCCGACGCCACGACGTCGCGCGTCGCCGGAGCCGTACTGCCCTCCCTCTTCACCCTCGACAAGACCGGCCGTCCGCAGCGCAACCCGGACTATCTGGAGTCGGCGAAGATCATCGAGCGCGAGCCCAAGCAGGTCGTGCTCTACAAGCTCAACCAGCAGGCGGTGTGGAGCGACGGACGCGAGCTCGGCGCCCCGGACTTCGTGGCCCAGTGGCGCGCCCTGAGCGGCAAGGACTCCGCGTACTGGACCGCGCGCAACGCCGGGTACGAGCGGATCCAGAAGATCGAGCGCGGCGCGAACGACCTTGAGGTCAGGGTCACGTTCAACAAGCCGTACGCCGACTGGAGGGGCCTGTTCAGTCCTCTCTATCCGAAGGACGTGATGGGCGCGCCGAACACGTTCAACGACGGCGCGCGCACCAAGCTCAAGTCCACGGCGGGGCCCTTCCAGCTCAAGGAACTGGACCGGGAGGACCGCGAGGTGACGCTGGTCCGCAATCCCCGCTGGTGGGGCGCGCGGCCGAAGCTCGACTCGATCGTCCTGAGCGCCGTGCCGCGTGACAAACGCGCCGCCGCCCTCGCCGACGGCACCCTCGACCTCGCCGAGATCGACAGCCCCGTGGCACAGCGGATCAAACAGGCCGCCAAGGGCGAGAAGGGCGGCGGAGCGGGACCGCAGTCCGGCACCGGGCCGCAGTCGGCGCAGCCGTCGCCGTCGCAGTCCGCCGCGAACGACTCCGACGACGAGAAGGCGGCAGAGAAGGCGGCCGAGGCCGCGCAGGCCTCGCGCAAGAAGGCGAACGAGGCGATCGCCAAGTACACGAAGGAGCAGAAGGGCCTGCGGGCCTATGTCGTACGGAAGTCCCTGGAACCCGCCTTCACCCAGCTCGCACTCAACGGGGAGACCGGACCGCTCGCCGACGAGCGGGTGCGGCGCGCCGTGGCCCGCGCGCTCGACCGGCAGAAGCTGGCCGAGGCCGTGCTGAAGCCGCTCGGCCTGCCGGCGAACCCGCCCGGCAGCCATCTGGCACTGGCCGGACAGCACGCGTACGCCGACAGCAGCGACGCGCTCGGGGAGCAGGACACGCAGGAGGCGCAGGGGCTGCTCGCCGACGCGGGCTGGACGCCCGGCGGCGCGCTGAAGAAGGAGGACGGGACGAAGGCCGGGAGTGAGGCCGACGCCGACAAGAAGAAGGACAAGAACGAGGACGAGGAAGCGACGAACACGGACACGGAATCCGGCGCGCCGCAATCCGGTTCCGGTCCGGAGTCCGACAGCTCCTCGGACAGTCCCTCCGGCAGCGCCTCCGGCAGTGCTTCGGAGAGCGCGTCCGGGAGCGATTCCGACAGTGCCTCCGACGACGGCGCGTACATCGTCGGTGACGACAAGCCCGGACACGACGCCCCCGCCTCCGGGACCGGTACGCGCGTCATTGCGCCGACCTTCGGCACCGCCTTCCAGCGCGCGGTCCTGACCTGGCGGACCGAGTCGGTGGACGGTTCGGGCGTCAAAGCCCAGGACAGGCAGCCGGGTGGCGGCGGCATGGCCGGCGCGTACGCCCCGAGCGGTACGGAGGCCCCCTCCCCGTCCTCCACCTCGGCGTCCGCATCCCCGTCGTCCTCGGGATCCGCCTCCACCTCGGCATCCGCCTCCGCGACGTCCTCGGCATCCGCCCTGCCCGGCTCGCTCGCCAAGGACGGCAAGCCCCTCACCCTCCGCTTCGTCCTGCCCTCCGGCTCCGGCTCCGAGCAGCTGCGTACCGTCGGTGAGAAGATCGCGCGCATGCTCGACCGCATCGGCATCCGTACGGAGATCACCAAGGTCGCAGACGCCAACTACTTCAAGGACCACATCGCGTCCGGCGACTACGACCTCGCCCTGTACTCGTGGCCCGCGACCGCCTACCCGGCGACCGACGGCCGGCCGATCTACGCCAAGCCCGTCCCCGCCTCCGACGGCACACTGCTGGTGGAGCAGAACTACACCCGCGTCGGTACGGACCACATCAACCAGCTCTTCGACCAGGCCGCCTCCGAGCTGGACGAGAAGGAGGCCGGTGATCTCCTCAGGCAGGCCGACGCCCGCATCTGGGCGGCGGCCGGGTCCATCCCCCTCTACCAGCGCCCGCAGCTCGTGGCGGCCAAGCCGTCCGTGGCCAACGCCGGTGCCTTCGCCTTCGCCTCCCCGCGCTACGAGGACATCGGCTTCAAGAACACCGGCAAGAGCGGCCCGGAGAAGACGGTGATGCCCGAATCGGCCGAGTCCGAGGCGACGCACTCCGAGTCGGCCGAGCCCGAGGCGACGCACTCCGAATCGGCCGAGTCCGAGGCGACGGACTCGGAGTCGGGGGAGCCCGAAGCGGAGCGGTCCGAGTCGGCGGAGCCCGAGGCGACCCACTCCGAGGCGACGCACTCCGAATCGGCGGAGCCCGAGGCGACGGACTCGGAGTCGGGGGAGCCCGAAGCGGAGCAGTCCGAGTCGGCCGGGTCCGAAAGCGACGAGGAGTAGAAGGACAGGGGTGGCGCAGAAGAAGAAACGGAGAGAAACAGCAGGTCAGACCCCGAGAGTCCAATGATTCACTTGCCCGCCGGGCTTCCCGGCGGGCAAGATCGTGTGTACCCCCTGACCCGGGCGATCCACACCCCGCAGTACCTGCCGCCGACCTCCCCACCAGCACTCTCCGCCCGCGCTCGCGGGCGCTGCGCCTCTCGTCGGATCGGCCCCGGAAGCCCCGGACGCGCCAGCCCCGTACGATGGGTACGGCCGTGGCGTGTCCGCCCGGCAGGCGTACGAGGAAGAAACGCCGCATCCCACGATCGAGAGAAGCGCCAGCCAGCATGCCCACGCGCCACGACATCCGTAACGTCGCCATCGTCGCCCACGTCGACCATGGCAAGACCACTCTGGTCGACGCCATGCTGAAGCAGGCCGGCGCTTTCGCCGCGCACGCCGCCGAGCAGCTCGACGACCGGATGATGGACTCGAACGACCTGGAGCGTGAGAAGGGCATCACGATCCTCGCCAAGAACACGGCGGTGAAGTACCACCCCAAGGAGGGCGGTACGGGTGACATCCCGAACGTGGTCACCATCAACATCATCGACACCCCCGGCCACGCCGACTTCGGCGGTGAGGTCGAGCGGGGCCTGTCGATGGTGGACGCGGTCGTCCTGCTCGTCGACGCCTCCGAGGGCCCGCTGCCGCAGACCCGTTTCGTGCTGCGCAAGGCCCTGCAGGCCAAGCTGCCGGTGATCCTGTGCATCAACAAGACGGACCGGCCCGACGCCCGTATCGCCGAGGTCGTCGACGAGACGTACGACCTCTTCCTCGACCTGGACGCGGACGAGGACCAGATCGAGTTCCCGATCGTCTACGCCTGCGCGCGTGACGGCGTCGCCTCGCTGACCAAGCCGGAGGACGGCACGGTCCCGGCGGACAGCACCAACCTGGAGCCGTTCTTCAGCACGATCCTGGGCTCCGTCCCGGCGCCGGTGTACGACGAGGACGCGCCGCTCCAGGCCCATGTCACCAACCTGGACGCCGACAACTTCCTCGGCCGTATCGCGCTGTGCCGCGTCGAGCAGGGCGAGCTGAAGAAGGGCCAGACCGTCACGTGGATCAAGCGTGACGGCACGATGTCCAACGTCCGCATCACCGAGCTGCTGATGACCGAGGCGCTGACCCGCAAGCCGGCCGAGAAGGCGGGCCCCGGTGACATCTGCGCCATCGCCGGTATTCCGGACATCATGATCGGCGAGACGCTGGCCGATCTGGAGAACCCGATCGCGCTGCCGCTGATCACGGTGGACGAGCCGGCCATCTCGATGACCATCGGTACGAACACCTCGCCGCTCGTCGGCAAGGGCGGCAAGGGCCACAAGGTCACCGCCCGTCAGGTGAAGGACCGCCTGGACCGTGAGCTGATCGGTAACGTCTCGCTGCGCGTCCTGGACACCGAGCGCCCCGACGCCTGGGAGGTGCAGGGCCGCGGCGAGCTGGCGCTGGCCATCCTGGTCGAGCAGATGCGCCGCGAGGGCTTCGAGCTGACCGTCGGCAAGCCCGAGGTCGTCACCAAGGACGTCGACGGCAAGGTGCACGAGCCGATCGAGCGCATGACGATCGACTGCCCCGAGGAGCACCTGGGCGCGATCACCCAGCTGATGGCGACCCGCAAGGGCCGTATGGAGACCATGACCAACCACGGGTCCGGCTGGATCCGGATGGAGTGGATCGTGCCGTCCCGCGGGCTCATCGGCTTCCGTACGGAGTTCCTCACCCAGACCCGCGGCACCGGTATCGCGCACTCGATCTTCGAGGGCCACGAGCCGTGGTTCGGCGAGCTGCGGACCCGTAACAACGGCTCGCTCGTCGCCGACCGGTCCGGTTCGGTGACGCCGTTCGCGATGGTCAACCTCCAGGAGCGCGGTGTCATCTTCACCGAGCCGGGTACCGAGGTGTACGAGGGCATGATCATCGGTGAGAACTCGCGTGCCGACGACATGGACGTGAACATCACCAAGGAGAAGAAGCTCACCAACATGCGCGCGGCCTCCGCCGACACGACGGAGAACGTGGTGCCGCCGCGCAGGCTGTCGCTGGAGCAGTCGCTGGAGTTCTGCCGCGACGACGAGTGCATCGAGGTGACCCCGGAGACGGTCCGTATCCGTAAGGTCGTCCTGGACCAGAAGGAGCGTGGCCGCGCGGCCTCGCGCGCCAAGCGCTGACCCGCCGACGGCGGGAGTCGTCCGACGGCCCGGCCCACCGTGAAAGATGCGGCGGGCCGGGCCGTTCGTCAAACCGTTTTTCCTGGTCGAGTGTCCGGATATCGGCATCCGCTCTCCGGAACATGGGTTAACGGTCCGTTTCGGGGGTGTCTGTCTGTGCTCAGTTTGTCCGGATTTCGGGCTGTCGGGGTGCTTCGATGTTGTCAAACCGAGACGCGCTAAGTGTGGTTTACAGCCGAGCGGTACTTAATAGTTGGCTCCATTGAGCTCGGGTCAATGGGTCATGCGCGATGGGGAGCGCCGACTCACGAGCGCACTCGGGGTATCTGTCGAGCCCGCTGCCAGGGGTGTCAGCGCGCGTAGACAAGCCCCTCTTGTTTGTGACTAACGGACTCATGAGGAGGAACCCATGCGCGGTGCCAAGAGCGCCAAGTGGGTAGTCGGCGCGATAGTCGTGGCCCTGGCGGCGACGGCCTGTGGTGGCGGCGGAGACGACGACGGCAACGGCGAAGCGGCATCGAAGGAGAAGGGCAAGCCCGCGGGCTATGTCTCCATCGACGTCGGCGAGCCGCAGAAGCCGCTGATCCCGGCCGACACCAACGAGTCGCTCGGCAGCTACGTAATCCAGTCGGTCTTCACCCAGCTGCTGGACTTCGACGCGCAGGGCAAGATCGTCTACACGAACGCCGAGTCGGTGAAGACGACCGACTCCAAGACCTGGACGGTCAAGCTCAAGCAGGGCTGGAAGTTCCACGACGGCACCCCCGTCACCGCTGAGTCGTACGTCAAGGCGTGGAACTGGTACGCCAACATCAAGAACAACCAGCAGAACGCCTTCTGGTTCGAGGACATCGACGGCTACGCCGACGTCCACCCGGAGAAGGGCGACCCGAAGTCCGAGGAGATGAAGGGTCTGAAGGTCGTCGACGAGACCACCTTCACCATCGAGCTCACCAACCCGGTGCCGTACTTCGAGTACAAGCTCGGCTACGCGACCTTCGCGCCGCTGCCGGAGGTGTTCTACAAGGACACCAAGGCGTTCGGCCAGGCCCCGGTCGGCAACGGTCCCTACATCTTCGAGAAGTGGGACCACAAGAAGCTCATCCAGGTCAAGGCCAACCCTGACTACCAGGGTCCGAACAAGGCCAAGAACAAGGGTGTCCTCTTCAAGAACTACGCGACCGTCGAGGCCGCGTACCAGGACCTCCTCTCCGGCAACCTGGACATGATCCGCCAGGTCGGCCCGAAGGACCTGCCGAAGTACAAGCAGGACCTCGGCGACCGCGCGATCGACCAGCCGTACGCGGCCATCCAGAGCCTCGTGCCGACGTTCTACTCGAAGACGTTCAAGGACATCGACCCGAAGGTCCTCCAGGGTCTGTCCATGGGTATCGACCGCGAGACGATCACCAAGACCGTCCTCAACGGCACCCGCAAGCCCGCCACCAGCTTCACGCCCCCCGGCGTGGTCGGCAACCAGGACCTGGGCACGGACGTCTTCTCGTTCGACGCGGCCAAGGCCAAGTCCCTGGTGACCGAGGGCGGCGGCGTTCCGGGCAACAAGATCTGGATCCAGTACAACGCCGACGGTGGCCACAAGGAGTGGGTGACCGCGGTCTGCGAGTCCATCCGCAACTCCACCGGTGTGGACTGCGTCCCGGACGCCAAGCCCGACTTCCAGACCGACCTGGAAGCGCGTGACAACGACCAGGTCAAGTCGATGTACCGCGGTGGCTGGGTGGCCGACTACCCGCTGAACGTCAACTTCATGCGGGAGCTGTACGGCACCACCGCCGAGGCGAACAACGGCCGGTTCTCCGACAAGGAGGTCGACGCCGCGTTCAAGAAGGGCGACAACGCCGCCACCCTGGAGGAGTCGATCGCGGCTTACCAGGAGGCCGAGAAGCAGCTTCTGACGAAGATGCCGGCGATCCCGCTGTGGGAGTACAAGACCAACGGTGGCTTCTCCAAGGCTGTGGACAACGTGACGGTCGACTTCCACGGTGACTACAACATCACCGAAGTCACGGTCGCCAAGTAACCAGCCCGAGGGCCAACCCCCCCACTCGGCCATCAGCCGCCAACAGGCGGTGAGTCCCCGGGGCCGCTCTCCGAGAAATCGGGAGCGGCCCCCGGGGCTGTCGTTATCCATTCGGAGGCAAACATGGGGCGTTATGTCGCGCGGCGACTGCTCCAGATGATCCCGGTCTTCCTCGGGTCAACCTTGCTGGTCTTCTCCATGATGTACGCCCTGCCCGGTGACCCCGTGCGCGCGCTCGCCGGAGAGCAGACGGTCGATCCCGCCCAGATCGCGGCCATGAAGAAGAATCTCGGTCTCGATCTGCCGCTCTGGCACCAGTACTGGAACTACCTCATCGGCCTGTTCCAGGGTGACTTCGGCACCCAGATCGCCAGCGGCAGACCCGTCGCCGACATCATCTCGGAGGCGTTCCCGATCACGGTCAGACTGACCCTGTTCGCCTTCACCTTCACCGTGCTCGTCGGTATCTCCATGGGCGTCTTCGCCGGTCTCAAGGCCGACCAGCTCCGTGACCGGGGGCTGCTCATCCTGACGCTCCTGCTGATCTCCGTACCTTCCTTCGTGCTCGGCTTCCTCGGCCAGTACTTCTTCGCCTTCCAGCTCGGCTGGGTGGACCCGAACGTGAGCGCGGAAGCGAACTGGGACGAGTTGTTCCTGCCCGCTGTCGTGCTCGGTTCGCTGTCGCTGGCCTACGTGGCCCGGCTCACCCGTACCTCGGTCGCCGAGAACCTGCGCGCCGACTACATGCGTACCGCCGTGGCCAAGGGCCTGCCCCGCCGCCGCATCATCGGCGTGCACCTGATGCGCAACTCGATGATCCCGGTGGTGACGTTCCTCGGCACCGACCTCGGCGCCCTGCTGGGCGGCGCGGTCGTCACCGAAGGCATCTTCAACGTCAAGGGTGTCGGCTGGAACGTCTTCGACGCGCTGAAGCACCGCGAGGGCGCCACGGTCGTGGGCATCGTGACCCTCATCGTGGTCGTCTATCTCGTCGCCAGTCTGCTCGTCGACCTGCTCTACGCGGTCCTGGACCCGAGGATCCGTTATGCCTGAGGCACTCAAGGACACCGTCACCGAGCCCGGCATGGGCGAGCCGATCGACGCCCCGGCGACAGAACCCGCCGACGGCAAGGTGGGCAAGCCCCGCAGCCTCTGGTCGGACGCCTGGCACGACCTGCGGCGCAACCCGCTGTTCGTCGTCTCCGGCCTGCTGATCGTCTTCCTGCTGACCATGGCGGTCTTCCCGGGGATGTTCACCAGCGCCGACCCGCGCTACGCCGACCTCGCCAACCACTATCTGCAGAAGCCCAAGTGGGGGAACTTCTTCGCGGAGGACTGGTTCGGCTACGACATCCAGGGCCGGTCGATCTACGCGCGCATCGTCTACGGCGCCCGCGCCTCGATCACCGTCGCGCTGGTCGTCACCCTGCTGGTCACGGTGCTCGGCACCGTGGTCGGCATGCTCGCCGGCTACTTCGGTGGCTGGATCGACTCCCTGCTGTCGCGGGTCACCGACATCTTCTTCGGTGTCCCCTTCATCCTGGGCGCGATGGTCGTCCTGACCTCGTTCGAGGACCGTCACGTCTGGGTCGTGATCCTGGCGCTGGCCTTCCTCGGCTGGACCCAGATAGCCCGTGTCGCCCGCGGCTCGGTGCTCACGATCAAGCAGGCCGACTACGTGATGGCGGCCAAGGCGCTCGGCGCCTCGACCACCCGCATCCTGCTCCGGCACATCATGCCCAACGCGATCGCCCCGGTGATCGTCGTGGCGACCATCGCCCTCGGCGGTTACATCTCGGCCGAGGCCACGCTGTCGTTCCTGGGTATCGGTCTCGCCGAGCCCACCGTCTCGTGGGGCGTGGACATCTCGTCGGGCCAGGAGCAGCTGCGCAACGCCGCGTTCGTCCTGATCATCCCGTCGGTCATGGTGTCGATCACCGTCCTGGCGTTCATCATGCTCGGCGATGCGGTACGCAACGCCCTCGACCCGAAACTGCGCTGAGGGAGGCGTACATGACCATCATCGACAAGACGGCGGACGTTCCTTCTCCCCGCGGTTCGGATACGAGTGGCACTCCGCTGCTCGAAGTCCGTGACCTGCACGTGGAGTTCCACACCCGTGACGGTGTGGCCAAGGCGGTCAACGGAGTCAACTACAGCGTCAGCGCCGGTGAGACCCTCGCCGTGCTCGGCGAGTCCGGCTCCGGAAAGTCCGTGACCGCGCAGGCGATCATGGGCATCCTGGACATGCCGCCGGGGAGGATTCCCCGCGGCGAGATCCTCTTCCGCGGCGAAGACATGCTCAAGATGAACGACGAGGAGCGGCGGCTCATCCGTGGCCGGAAGATCGCGATGATCTTCCAGGACGCGCTGTCCTCGCTCAACCCGGTGCTCTCCGTCGGCTACCAGCTCGGCGAGATGTTCCGCGTGCACCAGGGCCTCTCCAAGAAGGAGGCCAAGGCGAAGTCCGTCGAGCTGATGGACCGCGTCCGCATCCCGGCGTCGAAGGAGCGGGTCAACGACTACCCGCACCAGTTCTCCGGCGGTATGCGCCAGCGCATCATGATCGCGATGGCGCTCGCCCTGGAGCCCGACCTGATCATCGCGGACGAGCCGACCACCGCGCTCGACGTGACGGTCCAGGCACAGGTCATGGACCTGCTGGCGGAGTTGCAGCGCGAGTACAACATGGGTCTGATCCTGATCACCCACGACCTCGGCGTGGTCGCCGACGTCGCGGACAAGATCGCGGTCATGTACGCGGGCCGGATCGTGGAGACGGCCCCCGTGCACGAGCTGTACAAGCGCCCCGCGCACCCGTACACCCGCGGTCTGCTGGACTCGATCCCGCGCCTGGACCAGAAGGGCCAGGAGCTCTACGCGATCAAGGGCCTGCCGCCCAACCTCACGCGGATTCCGTCCGGTTGTGCCTTCAACCCGCGCTGCCCGTCGGCGCAGGACATCTGCCGTACGGACATCCCGCCGCTGCTTCCCGTCACCGAGCGGGACGGCGGCGAGCTGCCGGGCCGCGGCAGCGCGTGCCACTTCTGGAAGGAGACGATCCATGGCTGAGTCGACCCGTAATGACGACTCCATGGACGCGACCCCGAACGTCACCGAGGTCGAGACGGCCGACGCCGCCACGGTCGAGGAGTCCGTCGCCGCCATCGAGGCGCCGGCCGAGCGCGGGGAGCCGATCCTCCAGGTGCGCAACCTGGTCAAGCACTTCCCGCTGACCCAGGGCATCCTGTTCAAGAAGCAGATCGGCGCGGTCAAGGCCGTCGACGGCATCTCGTTCGACCTCTACCAGGGCGAGACGCTGGGCATCGTCGGCGAGTCGGGCTGTGGCAAGTCCACGGTCGCCCGGCTGCTGATGACGCTGGAGACGGCGACGGCCGGCGAGGTCTTCTTCAAGGGCCAGGACATCACCCGGCTGTCGGGGCGCGCGCTCAAGGCGGTCCGCCGCAACATCCAGATGGTCTTCCAGGACCCGTACACCTCGCTGAACCCGCGCATGACCGTCGGTGACATCATCGGCGAGCCCTTCGACATCCACCCCGAGGTGGCGCCGAAGGGCGAACGGCGGCGCAAGGTCCAGGACCTGCTCGACGTCGTGGGACTGAACCCGGAGTACATCAACAGGTACCCGCACCAGTTCTCCGGCGGCCAGCGCCAGCGCATCGGCATCGCACGCGGTCTCGCGCTCAACCCCGAGGTCATCATCTGCGACGAGCCGGTCTCCGCGCTCGACGTGTCCGTGCAGGCGCAGGTCATCAACCTGATGGAGAAGCTCCAGGACGAGTTCAACCTCTCCTACATCTTCATCGCGCACGACCTGTCGATCGTCCGGCACATCTCGGACCGGGTCGGGGTCATGTACCTCGGCAAGATGGCCGAGATCGGAACGGACACCCAGATATACGACCACCCGACGCACCCCTACACCCAGGCGCTGCTGTCGGCGGTCCCGGTCCCCGACCCGGAGGCCCGTAGCGGCCGCGAGCGGATCATCCTCAGTGGCGACGTGCCGTCCCCGGCGAACCCGCCGTCCGGCTGCCGGTTCCGTACCCGGTGCTGGAAGGCCGAGGAGAAGTGCGCCACGGAGGTCCCGCTGCTGGCGATCCCCGAGCGTTTCGTCGCCTCGACCACTCCGGCGGCGCACGAATCGGCCTGTCACTTCGCCGAGGAGAAGGACGTCGTCCACGCCGTGTGAGACGCCGTCGAACGAACGACGAGAGGCCCGGACCGTACGCGGTCCGGGCCTCCGTCATGTCCACGCACGGGCGCCCAATAAATGCGCGGGATCTGAAAGGGAGTGATATTTGGGCCTAAGTGATATTCGGGACTCAGGAGGAACTCCATGCGCCGAGCCACACACGCCAAGTGGGCCGCCGGTGCGCTCGCCGTCGCCCTCACGGCGACAGCCTGCGGTGGCGGCGGTGGGAGCGGCAGCGGGGGTGGCGCGGACGGGGTGCTGAGCTCGTCCTGGGGCGACCCGCAGAACCCGCTGGAGCCCGCCAACACGAACGAGGTCCAGGGCGGCAAGGTCCTCGACATGGTCTTCAGGGGACTGAAACGGTACAACCCGAAGAATGCCAAGGCCGAGAACATGCTCGCCGAGAAGATCGAGACGACCGACTCGACGAACTTCGCCATCACGGTGAAGAGCGGCTGGACCTTCAGCAACGGCGAGAAGGTCACCGCGAAGTCCTTCGTGGACGCCTGGAACTACGGCGCGAACCTGACGAACAACCAGCGCAACGCCTACTTCTTCGGCCAGATCGACGGCTACACGGCCGTCCACCCCGACTCCGGCAAGCCCACCGCCACCACGCTGTCCGGTCTCAAGGTCACCGGCCCCCAGACCTTCACCGTCAAGCTGTCCCAGAAGTTCTCCACCTGGCCGGACACCCTCGGGTACGCCGCGTTCGCGCCGCTGCCCTCCGCGTTCTTCAAGGACCACGCGGGCTGGCTCTCCAAGCCGGTCGGCAACGGGCCGTACACCATCGACTCGTACACCAAGGGCTCGCAGATGTCCCTGCGCAAGTGGGACAAGTACCCGGGGCCGGACAAGGCGCAGAACGGCGGTGTGGACCTCAAGGTCTACACCGACAACAACACCGCCTACACCGACCTGACCGCGGGCAACCTGGACCTCGTCGACGACGTCCCGGCCTCCCAGCTCAAGAACGCGCCCTCCGACCTCGGATCCCGCTACATCAACGCCCCCGCGGGCATCATCCAGACCCTCGCCTTCCCGTACTACGACAAGGTGTGGAACACCCCGGACGCGCAGAAGGTCCGCACTGGCCTGTCGATGGCGATCAACCGCAAGCAGATCACCGACACGATCTTCCAGAAAACCCGCACCCCGGCCACCGACTGGACCTCCCCCGTGCTCGGCAAGGCCGGCGGCTACCAGGCCGGCCTCTGCGGCAAGGCGTGCGACTACGACCCCGCCGCGGCGAAGAAGATGATCGCGGACGGCGGCGGCCTCCCCGGTGGCGGGATCCAGCTCACGTACAACGCGGACACCGGCTCGCACAAGGACTGGATCGACGCCGTCTGCAACAGCATCAACAACACCCTCGGCAACGACCGGGCGTGCGTCGGACGGCCGATCGGCACCTTCGCCGACTTCCGCAGCCAGATCACCCAGCAGAAGATGCCCGGCCCCTTCCGGGCCGGCTGGCAGATGGACTACCCGCTGATCCAGAACTTCCTCCAGCCGCTCTACTTCACCAACGCCTCGTCCAACGACGGCAAGTGGACCAACGCCGAGTTCGACAAGCTCGTCGACGAGGCGAACGCCGAGAGCGACACCCAGACCGCGATCAAGAAGTTCCAGCAGGCCGAGGGCGTCGTACGGGACAACATGGCCGCCATCCCGCTCTGGTACCAGAACGGCAGCGCCGGCTACTCGGAGCGGCTGAGCAACGTCGAGCTGAACCCGTTCAGCGTCCCCGTCTACAACGAGATCAAGGTCAGCTGACGCCGGAGCCGTCAGGCCCGGCGCACCCTCCCCGCGCCGGGCCGCGGTCCTCCACCCGCCGGGCCGTACGCATTCCCCGCCAGGCCCCAGGCCCGACCACGACCCCCGGAGCCCTTCATGGGACGTTATGTGATCCGGCGTCTGCTCCAGATGATCCCGGTCTTCATCGGCGCCACCCTGCTGATCTTCCTCATGGTCAACGTGATGGGCGACCCCATCGCCGGCCTCTGCGGCGAGCGGCAGTGCGACCCCGCGACCGCCGCCCAGCTGCGCTCCGAGTTCGGCCTCGACAAGCCGGTGTGGCAGCAATACCTCACCTACATGGGAAACGTCTTCACCGGTGACTTCGGTACGGCCTTCAACGGCCAGAAGGTCACCGAACTGATGGCCACCGCCTTCCCGATCACCATCAGACTCACGATCGTCGCGATCGTCTTCGAGATCATCATCGGCATCACGCTCGGCGTGCTCACCGGACTGCGGCGCGGCCGGCCGGTCGACAGCGGCGTCCTGGTGCTGACGCTGGTCGTCATCTCCGTACCGACCTTCGTGACCGGCCTGATCGTGCAGCTCCTGCTCGGCGTGAAGTGGAACGTCATCTCCCCGTCGGTGTCCTCCGCCGCCCCGCTCGGCGAACTCATCGTGCCGGGCCTCGTACTGGCCTCCGTGTCACTGGCCTACGTCACCCGGCTCAGCCGCACCTCCATCGCCGAGAACACCCGCTCCGACTACCTGCGCACCGCCGTCGCCAAGGGCCTGCCGAGGCACCGGGTGATCACCCGGCATCTGCTGCGCAACTCGCTGATCCCGGTGATCACCTTCATCGGCACCGACGTCGGCGCCCTGATGGGCGGCGCGATCGTCACCGAGCGGATCTTCAACATCCACGGCGTCGGATACCAGCTCTACCAGGGCATCCTCCGCCAGAACACCCAGACCGTCGTCGGCTTCGTGACGATCCTCGTCATCGTCTTCCTCCTCGCGAACCTGCTGGTCGACCTTCTCTACGCCGTACTCGACCCGAGGATCCGCTATGCCTGAGCCCACTCCTCCCGAGGACGAGGGAGCCATCGCGCCGACCGGCTTCGGCGGTTCGATGGACCTCGCCACGAGCGACGGCGCCGAACTCGAAGGGCTCGACCAGGGAGACGGCGAAGGGCCCGACGAGAAGCCCCGCAGCCTCTGGTCGGACGCCTGGCGCGATCTGCGCCGCAACCCGGTCTTCATCATCTCCGGCCTCGTGATCATCTTCCTGGTCGTCATCTCGATCTGGCCCCAGCTCATCGCCTCCGGCAACCCCCTCTCCTGCGATCTCGCCAAGGCGCAGGAGGGCTCACAGCCCGGCCACCCCTTCGGCTTCACCGCACAGGGCTGCGACGTCTACACCCGTACCGTCTACGGCGCCCGCGCCTCGGTCACCGTCGGCGTCTGCGCCACCCTCGGCGTCGCGCTCGTCGGGACGGCGCTCGGCGGACTGGCCGGCTTCTTCGGCGGCTTCTGGGACGCGATCCTCTCCCGCGTCACCGACATCTTCTTCGGCATCCCCGTGGTGCTCGGCGGCCTCGTCCTGCTCTCCGTCGTCACCAGCTCCACCGTCTGGCCCGTCATCGGGTTCATGGTCCTGCTCGGCTGGCCGCAGATCTCCCGCATCGCCCGCGGCTCCGTCATCACCATCAAGCAGAACGACTTCGTCCAGGCGGCGCGCGCCCTCGGCGCCTCCAACTCCCGGATGATGCTGCGCCACGTCCTGCCCAACGCGATCGCGCCCGTCATCGTGGTGGCGACCATCGCGCTCGGCACGTACATCGCGCTGGAGGCGACCCTGTCCTACCTCGGCGTGGGCCTCAAACCGCCCTCCGTGTCCTGGGGCATCGACATCTCCGACGCGTCGAAGTTCATCCGCAACGCCCCCCACATGCTGCTCTGGCCCGCCGGTGCCCTGGCCATCACCGTGCTCGCCTTCATCATGCTCGGCGACGCGGTGCGCGACGCCCTCGATCCCAAGCTGCGCTGAGGAGCCGGTCCATGTTGCTCGATGTGCGCGACCTGCAGGTGGAGTTCCACACCCGCGACGGCGTCGTGAAGGCGGTCAACGGGGTCAGCTACTCGGTCGACGCGGGCGAGACGCTCGCGGTCCTCGGCGAGTCGGGCTCCGGCAAATCCGTCACCGCCCAGGCGGTCATGGGCATCCTCGACATGCCGCCCGGCCGCATCAAGGGCGGCGAAGTCCTGTTCAAGGGACAGGACCTGCTCAAGCTCAAGGAGGACCGGCGGCGGAAGATCCGCGGCGCCGACATGGCGATGATCTTCCAGGACGCGCTCTCCTCGCTCAACCCGGTGCTCAGTGTGGGCGCGCAGCTCGGTGAGATGTTCATCGTCCACCGGGGGATGTCCCGCAAGGACGCGCGGGCGAAGTCGGTCGAACTCATGGACCGGGTACGGATCCCGGCGGCCAAGGAGCGCGTGAACGACTACCCGCACCAGTTCTCCGGCGGTATGCGCCAGCGCATCATGATCGCCATGGCGATGGCGCTCGAACCGTCGCTGATCATCGCGGACGAGCCGACGACCGCGCTCGACGTGACGGTGCAGGCCCAGGTCATGGAGCTGCTGGGCGAGTTGCGCCGCGAACTCGACATGGGCCTGATCCTGATCACCCACGACCTCGGCGTCGTCGCCGACGTGGCGGACAAGATCGCGGTCATGTA